>CAJODI010000053.1 GCA_905233145.1 uncultured Ruminococcus sp.
GGCTCTCTGTCAATAGTTGGGGTAAACCCGGATAAAACAGAATAAGAGAATAAGGCAAGCGATGGCTGAAAAAGCTGTCGCTTGTTTGCGTTAAGCGAACTGATTAGAAAAGATATGGAGAATACGATTGCGGAATCTGTGGAAGTTTTTAAAACCAAAGGCAATTCTTTTAAGGACTTTAATCTTGTTGTTGCAGCCTTCGGTAAAGCCGTTAGTAACCGGCGTGGAAAATGAATTAAGGATACCGGATATCCAGTTAATCATAGTCTGAGCGCACTTTTTAAAGCGCTCAATCCCACAGTCAAAAGCACAATTAATCCACTCGGAAAGTGCGGACTTGGCAGAAACTCTGTCTTTGCAATCAAGGATTTTCAAGAAATCCTCTTTGTAAAAATGGGCGGTATATAGCGTGGGCGAAAGAGCAAGCATAACATTAACGCGTTGCTTCTGTTCATCGTTAAGCTCACTAAACCGTTTAAACAGAAGTTTTTTTGAGTGCTTAAAGTAAATCCGATAATCTTTGCCAAGCTTTTTCTGAACGTCTTTTCTTACACCGTCGAACGCCCAGAAAACCTGACGAATCCAGTGATATTTGTCAACAACCTGTTCGGCATTCTTAAACAGCTTGGAGGCTACTGAAGAGTAAGGCTTCCACATATCGCTGACAAATGTAGTAATTTTGTCGCGCTCGTTCTTGTCAAAGCTAAGAAAATACTTTGTTAAATAGCTTTCATAGCGTTTAGGAAGGATATCCAGTACGATTTTGTTGACAGGATCGGTGATTATGCACTGATACTTCTCTTTGTTTGTATTTCCCTTAAATTCATCAATAGAAAGAGCAGTCGGCAACTGTCGCGGCGCATACGAAACAAGGTCAAAGGTTCTCATTACGGTAGTAGTTGATAAATTCACTTCTTTGCCTACGTCAGTAAATGTAATCAATTTTCTTAGCCTATCAAGAATATGTGCTGATAATCGGTTGGTTCTCCTGTAGTATCTCGGTAAAAATTGATTTGATTCATAGAAGCGCTTGCCGCAATCACAACGATAACGGCGTTTTTTTAAGTGAATAAAAACGTGCTTGTCATAGAGCGGTATATCTTTAATAACCTGTTCGCGATAATCATGAATCTTTGCTGTTTCAGCTCCGCAGCAAGGACATTTGTGCGGTATTCTTTCAAGTTGTCCGTAAATATGGATCTCTTTTTCATTAGTTTCAACTTTTTTGATAATTAGGTCTTGCAATCCGACGAGTTTTTCTGTAAAATGAGTGTAGAGCATATTTGAGTCCTCCGTTTCTGGTTTTTCGACAATTCCATTTTAACGGATTTTGGGCAAATATGCTCTACTTTTTTTGAATTTCTTTATTTTCTTTTTTGTAGGCTCTATTTGTTACCCCAACATTTATTATAGAGCCTTATTTTGTACAAATCAAAGGGTGTTGTCGAAAGGCAACACCCTTGTTTTGGTTGAATTATAAATAATACTGTTATCTAATAAAACTCTTTAGCATCTGATTAAAGCTTTTAATCAGAAAATAGTATAAAAATTAAATAAAAATTGTAAAAATTTTTGAAAACTTCAGATAAACTTCAGATGAAAGCAGTATAATAATAAAAAAGTGCCGGTGGGCACACTCGCCCGCCTATCCAAACGAAACTTATAACAAAAAGTACCGGTGGGCATGCTTGCCCATGGTTGTTTTCATAAACGGTGAGAAAAAATGGAGGTTAATATTATGAAAAAATCACTGAAAAAAACAATTGCGCTTATAATTTCGGCAACAATGCTGCTATCGGCTTTGCCACTGTCCGTTTCTGCGGCTGAGGCAGAGGGAGAAGCGGTTGCTGCAACAGAGGCAGAAGCAGTCGGCGCGGACGAATCGGATTCAAACGTGGGCGCGGATGAAACAGATTCAAATGTCGGCGCGGAAGCAGACAGCGAATCAACAGGCTCAAATAACGCGATTTATTTTGAGGTCCCGTCCGATTGGTCTCAAAATATTGTCGATCAAGGCGTTTTCACTTATCTGTACGACCTCAAGGACGGTGCAATGATAACTTGGGGAGCTAAAAAAGGTAAAATGAAAAAGGAAAGCGACGGAAAGTATTCCTTTGATCTTGTAGAAAAGGGCTTCGAGCTTGCTTCGGATCATAACTATTTCGTTATCTTTGCGGCAGGATCGACTTGGTCGCTGCAAACCTATGACCTTTTGCTCGGCGAATCATGCCTTGGACATACAGCAAGCTGGACAGGCAACATGATAGAAAATCCTCAGGACTCCAATAAAAAAGCCCACGAAGTGGTTTGGGATAACGGAGTTGACCAAGATAAATACGGTCCGCGCCTTCAAGTCACTTCTATCGGTAATATTGTCGGCAAAGTTGCGGTAGGATCCAAATATGACCTGTTAGTACAGTTTTTGACTAATATGCTTAACAATGCAAGAGAATATTCCGGAAAAGACGACCAGACCTTGCTTGACGACGCAGCTTCCGCTCTGGGTCTCGGCAGAGAAGATGTTAAAAAGGCTATCAATGAATCCGGCGCAAGCGTTGAGTGGAGCGAAGGAAATTCCAGCTTGCCCGGCGGCAGCACAAGCAGCGGCGACGGCGGCGGCTCAAGCTCAGATCCCGGCTCGAGCAGCAATTCTTCCTCCGGCAGCGGCGGAAACGGCACTCCGGCAGCGAACAACACCGGAACAGGCGGAACCCGAACAGTAAGCTCAGGCAGCTCCACAGGCAGCTCAACCACGACCGGCGGAGCGAGGTCAGTTACAACAGGTCCGGAGACAACAGTTCTCTTTGTTTTAGGCGGCATGATGGTCGCAGCAGCAGGAGTTTTATTCCTTTCAAGAAAAAAGAGAGAGTATTAAGGCAACACCGTTTTTCAGGTGTGCGGATCGCACAGTCATGACTTTTCATGAAAGGAAAAACAAATGAAAAAAAGAAAACAAATCAAGCTTATCGCCTTGCTTACGGCTGTGCTCGTGCTTTCAGTCCCGATAGTTCCCGGCGCGGCTTTTGCCGAGGAGCTTTCATCTGAAAACGAACGCACCGTAAACACGGTTTCGATCGAATCCAACAACAAAATCTACGCCCCGGAGAATCCGGTAACGGAAGTAGAAGCCGGCTCGGAATTTACATTATCAATGCCGAAAAACATTCCGTCAATCCACGAAGAGGGCTTGCTTTCCGGCGACGATACGTATTTTTACAGCTGGAGGCTCTCGGGCGAATATGATGTGGTTCAGGGAAGCGTTGACAAATTCGGCGATTCTTTTGACAGAACGCTTGTCATCAAGCCGCTGTCAGATGTATCTGTTACCGCCTGGTTTGAAAACAATACCGGCTTCCATTTTGCTTATGTAGAAACCAACAGCAGCATTTATGTTCCGGACTGTACTCAGGCTGAGGTCGGCTTGGGAGACAGCTTCACTTTTTCTGTTCCCGAGGATATCCCGGGCTTCATCGGCTGGGACTTTTCAGGCGATTATGATGTGATCGAGGGAAATGTTGACCAAGACTTTTCGTCCGACAGAACAGTTGTTTTAAAGCCTCGTTCAAGAGTCGTTGGCTTTGCCTGGTTTGACGAAACCGGTTCGGGTGAAGCCTACACAGTTTCAATCAAATCCAACGATCCTATATACACCCCGGAGGCTGCGGTAACGACAGTTGAACCCACCTCTGAATTTACTCTGACAATGCCGAAAAACATTCCGTCTTTTCACGAAGAAGGACTGATTTCCGGCGACGATACGTATTTTTACTCATGGAGACTCTCGGGAAAATATAAGGTGATCCAAGGAAGCGTTGACAAATTCGGAGATTCCTTTGACAGAACGCTTGTCATCAAGCCGTTCTCAAATGTATCTGTTACCGCCTGCTTTGAAAACAATACCGGCTTCCATTTTGCTTATGTAAAAACCAACAGCCAAAATTTTGTTCCCGAATGTACTCAGGCTGAGGTCGGCTATGGAAAAAGCTTCACTTTCTCTGTTCCCAAGGAAGTTACGGGCTTTATCGGCTGGGAATTTTCAGGCGAATATGACGTGATGTGCGGAGATGTTTACGAAGGCTTTTCACGCGACAGAACGGTTGTTTTAAAGCCTCGTTCAGCGATTACAGGCTTTGCGCGCTTTGCCGAGTATTCCGCAGACGAAACCGTCAAGGTTTATGTTGAATCCGACAACAAGGACTATACCCCTGAGGCTCTTGTTACGGAAATAAAGGCAGGCTCGACCTATACGTTTATCACTCCCGATGATATTGGAGACGAGGACTTTTACGAATGGCGGTTTTTAGGAGATTATGAAGTTGTCGAGGGAATCGTTGATAACGACGGTGCTTCAAATGACAGAAAGGTTGTTCTCAGAGCGTTTTCTGATATCCACGCCGTAATGTACTATGATTGGGACGATGACTATGCCTTTCATCTTGTGAAAATCGAAACTAACAACAGCGAATATGAGCCCGAATATTGGGGCGCAGAGGTCGGAGTTGGCGAGGATTTTGTTTTTGAAGTTCCCGACGATTTGCCCGGCTTCGTTCGCTGGGAGTTTTCAGACAGCAACTATGAGGTCATAGAGGGCACTGTGGACGAAAACGGCTGTTCAAATGACAGAAAGGTTATTTTGAAGCTGTGGTCGGGGATCACCGCTTTCGCGCGATTCAGTGAAGATGGATCTCCGGAGGACGTCACAACAAATGAAGATCAGACCGGCTTCGGCAAAAACGAAGAGTCTGTAGGCAGCGATCAGGCTAAATCAACGGCAACCGCCGATCAGATCGGCAAAGCTGCCGCAACCGCCGATCAGTCCGACAAAGCTGCCGCAACCTCAGATCAGACAGGCAAGAGCGGAGTTATCACCGACAAAAGCGGAACTTCTCCGAAAACAGGCGAACCTATCCAAGTGCTGCCGTGCTTTATTATCGCGATAGCATCTTATGCGGCAGCGATTGCTTTAGTTGTAAAAAATCAAGAGCATACTTAAGGCAATTACACTGAACATTCAAAAAACTCCCGGCTTTGTTTGACCGGGAGTTTTTTGTGCAAAAATAAAAAAGCTTCCTCAAAAATACTATTGACATTTCTGCGCATAAATGATATACTAATAAAAGTGATATCGGGATGTAGCGCAGCTTGGTAGCGCACACGTCTGGGGGGCGTGGTGTCGCAAGTTCAAATCTTGTCATCCCGACCAGTATGAGTGTTCATAACGGATCAATGTTATGAACACTCTTTTTTTTGTTATAATTGGATCCGGCTTTACAAATCCTATGCTCGCTAAAGAATAAAACCAAATGATTGTGTTTTGAGGAATAATGTGTTATAATACTTCTAACGGAGGTGTTATATATGATGTACCCCTATCTTACGCTTGATGATGAAACCGAGATCGTTCACTCGGAAATGTTGAGCGACAATACGGTTAAGGTATATATTGAAAAACCCGACGAAAAAGACGGCTTTCATTACGCAAGCTGTTTTTTGCCGAAATATGATTGGCAGGACATTTTCGGATTTTCCGAGAATGAAATCAAAAGGTATCAATCAATCATCGAAAATAATGCCCATTTTATAATTCAGACTATAACATCAGAACGCTAAATTATCTTAGTAAAGCTATTGAAGCGAATAAGGATATTGTCATAGAAAAATGGCTGTCTTTCTTCGGAGAGATCACCTACTATTGCTGATAACAAATCCGTTATGAACACTCGCACCACAAAAAGAAAACTGCCGACTTAAAACCGGCAGTTTTCTGTGTTTAGGGGTTCCCTTTATTATGTTTAAAAATTGAATTTACGCAGGCTGCAAGACAACAAGCTGAGCCTGAGAATTATCAGGCGGTTTTGCCGCAGCTTCCGGATTTTGAGGTAAGACCAACCAGATAGCACTGGATACAGGTCACGTCGAGCACCGAAACGCTGTTGTCTGTGTTGACGTCGGCAGCCTTTAGGTTGTCGCCCGACAGAGTTTTGAGCTTTACAAGATGCGACTGGATCGAGGTTGCGTCTATAATCGAAATGCTCTTGTCACCGTCTGTGTCGCCGATCAAAACCGGGGGATTCTCGTTATATACAACGGCGATTCCGGTTGAGCCGATTTTGCCCTTGATCTTGCCGCCCGATACGGTAAAGGTCGTGCCGGTGATAGCGTCGGTGTAGGTTCCGGGAGCCATTTTCTTTGCCGGAACATCAACGTTTGCAGTTGTTCCGCCGCAGTTTACAAGCACAACGCCCTGTGTGCCGCGCTCGTTGTATGCTATCGAGCCGCTTGAAGAAAGGCTTTCGGACTTGCCCACCATATAGTTTTTAAAGCGGTTGATCTCGCGAACCTCCTTGTCAGCCCAGCCTGTGATTCCGGCAGAGCCGATTGGAACGCTCATGCTTGTCGGACGCGCAAAATACAGTCCGCAGATGTCGGCTCTTGTGCCCACGATAGCCCAGGTCTTTTTGAGTACTGTTTCGTTCAGCGAGTTTGAGCCTTCGTTCGCGTAGTTATCGTGCGATTCGTTCCAAAGCACAGCTTTGTTTGGTGCGGGCTGACTGCCCTCGCTGTATTTTAGGTCTGTTCTTACCGCTCCGCTTGCGTTGCCTTGGTTCACCTTGTTGCGAATGTCGTTTCCTATGCCGTTGGCGGTTACGCTCATAAGGCTTGTGTACTGATTTACTATCGCCTGTCCGCCGCCGGTTTCGTGAAGGACCTCGCCGTAATAATAGGGAGTGATGCCTCTTTTGCTCTTGGCGTAGCTCGTTGCCTGACCCAAAACGTTTGACCAGTAGTTGCTGGAGGCGTTCTCCAAATCGTTGGGTACCTCAATATGCTTTGCGCCGTCAAAGCGGAAGCCGTCCGCGCCGGCGTCAATGCATTCCTTCAAGAAGCTGATCGCGTAGTTTTGAACCTTGGCGTTGCCTGTGTTCAGGTCGGGAAGTCCGTCCATACAATTATGAGTGATGTCCCAGCGGCTCGTCCATTTTGAGCTGTTCACTTTGATCGAATACCAGCAGTTTGAGTCGTTTTTGAGGTCGGCAATGATATTATCGTTAAGGTCGTTTTTGGTTTTGTTTGCCATATGGTTCATAACAGCGTCAACAATAACCTTGATTCCGTATTTGTGCGCTTCGTCGCACATCGCCTTGAACTGAGACTTTGTGCCCAGCGGATTTCCGGAGCTTGTGTTTATTGAAAAATTGACAGGCTGATAATAAACCCACCAGTGCGACTGTATTGTTCTGCCGGTAAGGGATTCCTTGATTCCCTGAACAGGCGAGGTTTGAATGGCTGTAAAGCCCTGCTCGGCGATTTTTTTCATATTCGCCTTGATGTTGCTGAAGCTCCAGTTCCAGCACTGAAGGATCTGTCCCTGCTGGATGTCCTCTGCCAGTCCGTAGTCGTTCGCACCGGCTGAGGAAAGCTCTTCGGCGGCAACTGCCCCTTCCTCTTCGGTGGCGGCGCTGGCTGCAATGCAGCCTGACGAAAGTGCCGAAATCAGCATACTCGCCGAAAGCACCACGCTTGTGATTTTTTTGTTCATTTCATTCACTCCTAAATATTTTCACGATAACAGGTAATGATACCTATTTAAGGCAACACCGCACAATTCATGGCGCACGCCTTGCTTGCATATTATTCCGTCAGACTGCCCAAAAATCAGTATCCATACGTCAGTATGCACACTGTGACTACGCAATCCGCGCACCAGAATTATGCGGTATTGCCTTAAATATAATGATATCAAATCAAAAAGTTTTATTCAATTTGCTAACTGCACAAGAAAAAAAGATTTATTTTATCAATAATGCCTATGAGTGTCCTTTCCTACATAAAAGCTATTAATATCTATATAAAAAATAGATTATTTTGCACAAAAAACACCCAAAATCAAGCGCATACCTTATTGACCTTTCGGCTCGGCTGATGTAAAATTAAAGTATAAGAATCAAACAGGGCGTGCCGGATCGCGCGGTACTGTCTTGATGAACCACCGGATATAGAAACGAGGGATATTATGATTTCACTGTTAATTTCATTTGCTGTTTTGCTTTTGGGATTTTTTGTATACGGCAGGCTTACCGAAAAGGTTTTTGCTCCCGACGACAGACAAACCCCGGCAATCGCCATAAACGACGGCGTTGACTGCGTTCCCATGAAGAAATGGAAGTCGTTTTTGATCCAGCTTCTCAACATTGCCGGAACAGGACCGATTTTCGGCGCGCTTATGGGCGCGGTTTTCGGACCGGTGGTGTTTTTGTGGATCGTGTTCGGCTCGATTTTGGGCGGCGCGGTTCATGATTATATGTCGGGAATGATAAGCTCGCGGCACAGCGGCGCGTCGATCGCCGAGCTGTCGGGAACCTATCTGGGCAAGGCGGCAAAATGGATAATGCGCGTTTTTTCTGTGATTCTGCTGGTGCTCTGCGGCACGGTGTTTGTCACAAGCCCTGCCGGTTTGCTTGACAAGCTCACGCCCGACTGGATGAACTCGACCTTTTGGGCGGTTGTGATTCTGGCTTATTATCTGCTTGCGACCCTGCTTCCGATCGACAAGCTCATCGGCAAGCTCTATCCGGTTTTCGGCGTACTTCTTATCACCATGGCGCTGGCTGTCATCGGCGGAATTGTTTTTTCGGGCGGAAAATACACTATTCCCGAGCTTTCGCTTCAAAACCTTCACCCCGAGGGCACACCGGTTTGGCCTTATATGTTCATAACCGTGGCGTGCGGCGCGATTTCGGGCTTTCACGCAACTCAGTCGCCCATGATCGCAAAGTGCATCAAATCCGAAAAAGAGGGCAGAAGCGTCTTTTACGGAGCGATGATCGCCGAGGCGGTGATCGCTCTGGTCTGGGCTGCGGCAGGCGTTTCGTTCTACGGCGCGACTCAGCTCCTCAACGACGCGCTCAAAGCCGGCGCGTCAAACGTTGTCTATGAGATTTCAACCGGCGTTCTCGGCGTTTTCGGCGGAGTTCTTGCCGTGGCAGGCGTTGTGATCTGCCCGATCACCTCCGGAGACACCGCGTTTCGCAGCGCAAGGCTGATTCTTGCCGAAGCCCTTAAATCTGACCAAAAGAAAATCAAAAACCGCCTGATTATCACTGTTCCCCTGCTTGCCGTGGGCGGAGCTCTGACCTGGTTTGCGGTCGTGAACGACAACGGCTTTCAAATCATCTGGCGTTATTTTTCGTGGAGCAACCAAACTCTGGCCATGATCGCGCTGTGGGTTTCAACCGCATATCTGCTAAAAAAAGGCAAATACCGCCTTGGCTCGCTCATAACCGCGCTTCCGGCAGCCTTTATGACCGCGGTAAGCGTGACCTATATTTTGATTTCAAACGAAGGTTTTAGGCTGAACCAAACGGTTTCATACGCTTTTGGCGCGGCAGCGGCGGGTGTTTTGCTTGTTGTTTATCTGGTGTTTTTAATCAGAAAATTAAAATCTTACAAAAAAATATAGAAAATTTTCATAAAACTATTGAAATTTATGTTAAAATGGTGTAAAATATATAAAACTTTAGGAACACAATTCTCGGAGGCTGAATATGGCAGATCAATACAAAATCAGAACCAAAAACAAAGACGTTTTTCTTCGTGTTGCCAAGGGCCATTTTGCCACCATGCACAGCCACACCAACTACTATATTGACGTGACTACCCAAAAAACCCGTCTTTCCGAGGCAAAGGCAGTTGCCAAGGAGCTTGTCTCAACCTATCGCGCCAACACCATTGTTGACACGATCCTCTGCCTTGACGGAACCGAGGTCATCGGCGCGTGCGTTGCCGACGAGCTGACGCGCGAGGATTATGTCAATATGAACGCTCACCAGACGATCTATGTGATCCCTCCCGAGTTCATCGGCGGCGGTCAGATGATTTTCAGAGACAACCTTGTGCCTATGCTGACAGGCAAGCACGTTTTGATTCTCGCGGCTTCGGTAACAACGGGAAAAACCGCTCAGGCGGCAATCGAGGCAGTCAAATACTACAATGGACTTGTTGTCGGCGTTTCGGCGATTTTTGCCACCGTTGACAAGTGCGGAGGCTATCCTGTTACCTCGATTTTTGACCCGAACGACCTCGGCGACTACAACAGCTACAACTCCCACAACTGCCCGATTTGCGACAAGGGCGAGAAAATCGAAGCCATTGTCAACAGCTATGGTTATTCCGCACTGTAATTAAAATCGCGGTAAAGCAGCTTTGTAATTGAAAATTGAAAATGGAAAATGGAAAATTTCGGTCGTGAAGCTGCGTTGTATTTGAAAAAACGTTTGTTCCCGATTGGATCACTATGGATTTAGCCTTGTTTTCAAATAAACTATAGTGTTCCATGAATCATCATCAAACAAAAACGTTTGGAGCATAGGCGACCTAAAAACTATTTAAATACAGTCGGGAACAAAGTTATTAAAAAAATAAATTCTGTCTGCCCGACCGAAACTCCACACTAGTATATAATCTCTACTTACATAAAAACCAACCCGCGCTCTCACTTATGACTGCGTGGGTTGGTTTTTTAATCCGGGCAGAAAGCTCGATTTTTTCTTTTATGGCGGTTGCCCGGTAGAAAACGTTATCTTTAGATGAAGGGCAACACCGCATAATTCATGGCGCACGCCTTGCTTGCATATTATTCCGTCAGACTGCCCAAAAATCAGTATCCATACGTCAGTATGCACACTGATTATTTGTACATTCTGAAGAATTATGCGGTATTGCCGAAGTTTTTTCGGGTGATCGTTTTATGTCTTATTTTATCACTGAGCCATTTTCCAAAGTAAAACGATATTTTTTGATGTCGTCCATTTTCGGGCGACCGTTTTAAATTATCTCACCGAGCTATCTCCTCGGATTTTTTAATCCGAGCAGACGGGTCGGTTTTTTCTTTTATGGCGGTTGCCCGGTAGAAAACGTTATTTTCCGATGTCGTCCATTTTCGGGCGACCGTTTTAAATTATCTCACCGTGCTATCTCCTCGGATTAAAAAACTCGGATCAAAAAACTAGGATTAAAAAAGGTATAGTTTCTCTTTTTTTATCATATAAATAAGCAAACAAAACCAAAGGAGAGATAAATATGGAGAACAATCAGGATACCAAAGCCCTCTGCGCGCCGTCAGCCGTTCTTGACACAGTTGCCGAGCAGCTTGCGGACGTAGATTTGACCCTGCCCGATTATTGTCCGGATATCGAAAAAATCCTCAAATGCAAGCTTACTCCCAAGCTTCAGTCAAAGTCCCTCTCAGGCGGTCAGCTTCAAATTGACGGCTACTGTGTGGTGACAGTGCTCTATGTCGAAAGTGAGAAAAAATCGATCCGCTGCTGTGAGCAAAGCGTAAGCTTTTCTCAGAGCTTTACGCTCAGAGAAACTCCCGACAACCCGGTTATAATCACCTCTACCAAGCCCGAGTACATAAACTGCCGCGCGCTCAGCCCCAGACGTCTTGTGATGCACGGCGCGTTTTCGCTTTATGCCAAGGTGCTTGCCTGCTCGCGCACAGCGCTGTATTCGCCTGCCGACGAGCAGCTCGAGTCAAATACCGTCAAAATCCGCTGCGCGAATCTTAAATCACTTTGTCAGGAGCAGTTTTCGGTTTATGAAGAAATCTCAACCGCGGATAAGCCTGCTGTCGAATCTCTGCTGTATACAAGCCTTGACGCTTCCGTGACTGACAGCAAGGCAGTCACCGGCAAGCTCATGGTCAACGGCGAACTCAGCCTAAAGCTGTTTTACCTCAGTGACGTCCAAAGCGGAGAGACCGCAAAGCTTGATTATATTATTCCGTTCAACCAAATAATCGACTGCGAGGGCATTGACGAAGAAACTGTCAACCTTATTTCAATCGAGCTGATGTCCTATGACGTTCGTCTCAAAAACGATATGCTCTCCGATTCTCCCTCGCTTGTTGTCGAAGCCAAGCTTTGCGTGACCGAAGAGGGCTATGTTTTGAGCGACGAAGAAATAGTTACCGACGCCTATTCAGTCAAAAACGCTTCTTCTCCGTGCTTTGAGCAGCTCAGCCTGACCGAAGCCGCGGTGCCTGTCAGCGAAAGCTTTATCGAAAAGCTCACCGTCAAGGTTGACGACGGCAAAATCCTGAAAATCCTCGACATTTATTCCGACAGCGTGACTGTAGACTGCGCGCCATTTTCCGGCGGCATAAACCTCAGCGGAAAAATCAACATGTGTCTGCTCGCGCTCGGCGAGAACAATATGCCGGTCTTTATCGAACGCTCCTTTGAGTACACCCACGCCCTCACCTCAGCGGCGGACTGCAACACTCTGATACACCCCAAAACCCGCGTTTCAAGCGTAAGCTACCGCCTTGCCGACGACAACACCGCCGAGCTTCGCTGCGAGCTGCGCTTCACCGCCGGCGCGCTCAAAAAAGAGAGCCTCAGGGCAGTTTCCGACATAGACATATTTGAGGATAAGCCGATAACCGGCGACGGATGTGCGCTCACCCTCTACTTTGCCTCAAGGGGAGAGAGCCTTTGGGACATTGCCAAGGCGCACAACACCCGGCTTGAACGGCTGATCTCAGAGAATTCGACGGACAGCATGACGCTCGGCGAGCCGCAAATGCTGTTGATTCCCGGAATATAGGAGGCAAAGCAATGGAAGAAAGAAACGTATATCAGGACATTTCGCGCCGCACAGACGGAGACGTATATATCGGTGTCGTCGGTCCGGTCCGTACCGGCAAGTCAACCTTTATAAAGCGGTTTATGGATTCTCTTGTCCTTCCCAACATCAAGGACGAAAACACCTATCGAAGAACAGTTGACGAGCTTCCCCAGTCCTCGGCGGGGCGCACGATAATGACGACCGAGCCCAAGTTTATCCCCGAGGAATCGGTTGAGGTAAAGCTCGGAGACAACGCCGCTTTCAACGTGAGAATGATAGATTGCGTGGGATATATCGTAGACAGCGCGCTGGGCTACAGCGAAGAGGATTCTCCGCGCATGGTCAAAACCCCATGGTCAGACGAGGAGATCCCCTTTGACGAAGCCGCTGAAATCGGAACCAAAAAGGTGATCACCGACCACTCAACGATCGGTCTTGTCATCACAACCGACGGAAGCTTCACCGATATTCCGCGCAGCGATTATATTGAGAGTGAGCAAAGGGTGATAAACGAGCTCAGGGCGATCAACAAGCCCTTCATAATCCTGCTCAACACAACCGAGCCCGAAAGCGAACGCGCCGCCGCGCTTGCCGACGAAATGTCAAAGCGTTACGGAGTTCCGGTTCTGCCCGTAAGCTGCATGGAGCTGAGCGAAACCGAGATAAAAAGGATTCTCGCGCAGCTGCTTTTTGAATTTCCCGTAAGGGAAATAAAGGTAGACATCCCCGGCTGGCTGGTAAATCTTGACAAAGACCACTGGCTGAAATCCGTTGTCTTTGACTGCATCAGAAATTCCGCAAAGGACGTTGAAAAAATCCGTGAGATCCAGCAGACCGTCAGCGAGCTTTCCGAGTGCGGATATATAAGCTCCGCCGAGCTGCAAAGCCTTGACTTGGGCAGGGGAACGGCGGCGATATCGGTTTCAATCGCGCCAAAGCTGTTTTACAAGGTGCTGTCCGAGCAAACCGGGCTGGATATACCCGACGAGCGCGGACTGATGGAGAGCATCCAAACCCTTGCCCAAAAGCAGCGCGAATTTGACAAAATCGCGCGCGCCTACGACCAGGTCAAGGAAACCGGCTACGGCATAGTGATGCCGACGATCGACGAGCTGACTCTTGAGGAGCCGCAGATAATCAAGCAGAGCGGAAAATACGGAATCCGTCTCAAGGCGAGCGCGCCCTCGATCCATATGATGCGCGTCAGCACCCAAACCGAGGTGACTCCGATTGTCGGCTCTGAGCAGCAAAGCGAGGAGCTGGTGTCGTATCTTCTCAAGGAATTTGAAGAGGATCCCGAAAAAATCTGGGAAAGCAATATTTTCGGCAAGTCTGTCCACGAGCTTGTCAACGAGGGTCTGCACAACAAGCTCTACCGTATGCCTGCCGACGCCCGCCGAAAAATCGGTGAAACCATAGAAAAAATCATCAACGACGGCTGCAACGGCTTGATTTGTATAATAATATAATGGTTCTCAGAAAATCATCAGGTTAATGTACTGTTCATGATCATTATTAAACAAGCTATAATATTACCAAAAATAACACGCGGTTTTAGTTAAAATAACGAAAAGAAAAACACCTCATATTTGTTATTGAAAAAAAACACGGAATAAAGTATAATATAATCATATATTATTCTATGTTCAATAACATATATGGGGGTTGTTTTATGAGTAATCTCAGCTTCACGGAAATTTTTCCCGTGGCAGAGCTTACAATGGCACAAAGAGGTATCGAAGCCCTAAAGGTTATCCTCACAGGCTTTGTTGTAGTCTTTGCCGTGTTGTTTTTCCTGATTCTTATTATCAAAATATACAGTGCGATTATTGTCAAGCTTCAGGACGCCGCTTTTAATAAAAAGAAAAAGAAGCTTAAGGATAACGGAGAAGCTTTGATCAAAAAGCCTTCCAAGCCTGTCAGTACCCCTGCGCCCGTTGTGCAGGACGGAATTCCCGAAGAGGTTATCGCGGTAATCTCAGCGGCGGTCGCATCAATGTACGATTCACCCCAAAAGGCGCGGATCAAGAGCGTCAAGAGGTCTGCTTCCGGACGAAGTGCGTGGGCAAATGCCGGTATCGCAGATAATACGCGACCGTTCTAAGGCAAAATCAGGAAAGAAGGTTGATTTTTAATATGGAAATTTTAAATGGCTTTGTCGAAGCTATTCAAGGCATTTTTCAAAGCTCCGGACTTGTTTCGCTCAATTGGCAAAACTATATAATGATCGGTGTTTCAATCGTTTTGCTTTATCTTGCTATCAAAAAGCAGTATGAGCCTCTGCTTTTGCTTCCGATCGCTTTCGGTATGCTGCTTGTAAACCTCTATCCCGAGATAATGGCGGCTCCGTCAACCGAGCTTTTGACTGCACAGCAATGCGCCGAACACGGCGTTGCCACGGCAGGTCACGCCGTTAGGATAATCGACGGCATAGAATACTATGAAAACCCAACCTACGGCGGACTTTTATATTATCTGTATCAGGGCGTAAAGCTGGGAATCTATCCTCCGCTCATCTTCCTGGGAATCGGCTGTATGACCGACTTTGGTCCGCTTATCGCCAACCCCAAGAGCCTTATCCTCGGCGCGGCGGCTCAGATCGGTATTTTCGTCACCTTTACCGGCGCCATAACCCTTGGCTTCACTCCTGCCGAGTCCGGCGCAATAGGCATCATCGGCGGAGCGGACGGTCCCACGGCGATTTATGTTACAACCAAGCTTGCGCCTCACCTTCTCGGCTCGATCGCGATCGCGGCGTATTCCTATATGGCTTTGGTTCCGATTATCCAGCCGCCTATTATGAAGGCTCTCACAACCAAAAAGGAGAGAGCGGTTGTGATGGAGCAGCTTCGTCCGGTGTCAAAGCTCGAAAAAATCATGTTCCCGGTAATCGTAGTAATCCTTATCGCGATTCTGCTTCCCGACGCGGCTCCGCTTGTCGGAATGCTCATGCTCGGCAACCTCTTCAAGGAATCGGGCGTTGTGGAAAGAATTTCCAAAACAGCTCAAAACGAGCTGATGAATATTATCACGATTTTCCTAGGCACAACCGTAGGCGCGACTGCCTCGGGTCAAAACTTCCTCAGGCTTGAAACCATCGAGATCATCGCGCTCGGACTGGTTGCTTTTGCAATGGGTACGGCGTTCGGCGTTCTCTTCGGAAAGCTTATGTACAAGTTCTCGGGCGGCAAGGTCAATCCGCTTATCGGTTCTGCCGGCGTTTCGGCGGTTCCAATGGCGGCGCGTGTTTCCCAAAGAGTCGGTCAGCAGGAAAATCCCGGCAACTTCCTTCTTATGCACGCGATGGGGCCGAATGTTGCGGGCGTAATCGGCTCGGCGGTAGCTGCCGGCGTGCTTCTCAACGTTGTAGGATAAGCTTTGCTTGTTTACGGGAAATTATCCGAGCGTCCCCAAACAAATTGAATAACAATAAGGGAAGCTTCGGCTTCCTTTATTTTTATATTTTATTTTTCTAATATGGAATTAATAATTTTAAACTATGTATTATAATATCTAAGATAGTGAAGAATTTTCGGGTTAATTCGCACAGAATGTCATTTATCATAATATTATGTGATATAATGCGGTGCTGCTTTAGTATTAGCCCGGGCTTCCGTAAATTTTTTTGGTTTTCATTTTCAGCGAAAACCGCCACCTACGTCCGCGCGGCTGCGCGCGTCGTATTATCATTTAAAGGAGATATGGGAATGGCAAAAAATGTCACCATACAAAAGATTATCAGTATTCTTTTGCAAAGAATCAAGTTTATCATAACTGCCGGCGTTGTTGTCGGACTGGTATTCTTCTTGTACACCTATTTTATGATTCCGCCGGTGTACAGCACGTCCTCAATGATTTATGTTCAGAACTATAACAACGAGGGTGCTGCGGAAGAAGTAAAAAAGATTTATAATTCGGATATTTCGGGTTCAAAAACCCTTGCCGGAATCTGTATTACTCTTTTCCAAAACTCCGACGAGCTCAGTGCGCTTTATGACGGCTGCAATGTCAGCATGAGCACAACCAACGACACGTTTTTCATTGTGTTCAATGTTTCGGGAAATGACCCCGAGAAATGCGCAAACGTAGCAAACCAGCTTGCCGAAAAATCCGAGTTGGTTTTCCACAACTACTTCCTTTACGGACAAATCGGTACCATCAGAGCGGCAAGGGTTCCTGCCAGCCCCTATTCACCCAACAAAACGCAAAACACGCTTATCGGCGTAGCGGTCGGCTTGATCGGTGCCTGTGCGATTTCAATTTTGCTTGAGCTTATTGATACAACAATCAAATCGGATGATGATATTCAGTCGCTGTATGGAATCCCGGTATTTGCGGAGATCCCCGACTTTGAAGCGAGCAGTAGGTGATGAAAGATGAAGATTAAGCTTAGAAAGCACAAAAAAACCCCAAAGACTAACGTCTCTCCGGAGACCCTGACCGACAAGGGTAAATTCGCCATCGTTGAGTCATACAAGGCGGCAAGAACAAACATCATGTTCTCTTTGTCGGCTTCCGACAAAAAGATGTTTGCGGTAACAAGCTATTCAAAGGGTGAAGGAAAAAGTACGGTTTCCTCAAACCTTGCGATCTCCTTCTCAAAAATGGAAAACAAGGTTCTTCTTATCGACTGCGACCTTAGAAGACCTAACCTTCACAATATTTTCAAGCTCGAAAACACTTCCGGCTTGTCAAACGTCATCGGTAAGATGAAGACCTTTGAAGAAACAGTCCAGCGCGAGGTGCTTCCGAATCTTGACGTAATTGTTTCGGGCAGTGTGCCGCCCAACCCCTCGGAGCTTTTGTGCTCCTCCAGCTTTAATCAGCTGATAAAGAGCGTTGAGAACGACTATGACTACATAATCTTTGATACGCCGCCCATAGGCGTTGTTGCCGACGCGCTCCTGCTCAAGGATTTGATTGCCGGATATGTAATTGTTGCCAGAGAGAGAAGAACCACTCACGGCGACGTCCAGAATTTGCTGGACGGCATCAAGCTTGCCGACTCCAAGGTTTTGGGTATGGTCGAGGTTGGATGTACCCACAGCGGCAAAAAGGGCAGAAAGGGTTACTATTATTATTACTATCAGTATTATTATTAATAACAATAATAAATACAGCTATATTTCGGCGGCGGAAGCTTTTTCCGCCGCTTTTGTTTTCGGCGATTCCGCGATAAACCCACGAAAATTACATTTAATCGGTTTGTTTTGACTGCAAATATGTGAATTATAAACAAAAACGCAAGATTGATAAAAAAGACTTGCATTTTTTGGCTGTGTGGAGTAGAATATATAGGGATTTCAAATTAATTTTTGCAATTATAGTTTAAGGAGAAAGCAAAATGGGTTATTCAGAGTACACTAAGCACGAATTGGAGAGCGAGTTCTCGGCGCTAAAATCGCGCTATAATGATATCAAAAGCATGAACCTACAGCTCAATATGGCAAGGGGCAAGCCCGGAAAGGATCAGCTTGACCTCTCTCTCGGGCTTCTTGACGTAATAAACAGCAAGTCAAACTTTGTGGGTCTTGACGGAATGGATATCAGAAACTACGGTATGCTCAAGGGCATCGAGGAATGTCGAATGATGTTTGCCGACATGCTCGGAGTCAAAGACAAGAACGTTATGGTCGGCGGATGTTCGTCGCTGAACATGATGTTTGACACAATTTCATGCATGATGACAAAGCCTATCGAAGAGGGCTGGGACGCGTGGTACAAGGTTGAGGACAGAAAGTTCCTTTGTCCGGTTCCGGGCTATGACCGTCACTTTGGCATAACAGGCTACTACGGCTTTGAGATGATCCCGATTCCTATGGACGAAAACGGACCCGATATGGATATGGTCGAAAAGCTGGTTTCGTCAGACAAGAGCATAAAGGGAATTTGGTGCGTTCCAAAGTATTCAAATCCCAGCGGCGTGACCTACAGCGACGAGGTTGTAAAGCGTTTTGCCGCGCTGAAGCCTGCCGCAAAGGACTTTAGAATCATGTGGGATAATGCGTATTGTATTCACAATATTTCCGATACGCCCGACAAGCTTTTGAATCTTTATGAGGAATGTAAAAAGACAGGCAATGAGGATTTGCCGATTTTCTTCTGCTCAACCTCAAAAATCACCTTCCCGGGAGCCGGTGTGGCGGCTATGGCAGCGTCCGAAAAGAATATGAAGGTGTTTACCGAGAGATATAAATATCAGATCATCAGCTATGATAAGCTGAATATGCTACGCCATTTCAAGTTCTTCGGCGATTACAAGGGTCTTATGGACCACATGAATAAGCACAAGGCGATTTTGAAGCCTAAGTTTGAAATTGTGCTCAGCAAGCTTGAAAATGAGCTCAAGCCGGTTGGCGTCGGCAAGTGGACAAATCCGCACGGCGGCTATTTTGTAAGCATAGACGTTGCCGAAGGAACCGCGAAAAGAGTTGTACAGCTTTGCAGGGAAGCCGGTGTTATCATGACCGACGCCGGAGCGACCTATCCATATGGCAAGGATCCACAGGACAAAAACATACGTATTGCCCCGACCTTCCCGCCAAACGACGAGCTTAAAATCGCAATGGACGTGTTCTGCGTTTGCGTCAAGCTTGCCGCGCTTGAAAAGCTTTGCGGCTGATATGATGTGTATATTTAAAATTACTAAATCATAGTAAAGACATAGAATCAAACTCTCCTGAATACCACAGGAGAGTTTTTTGCCTTTTGTCAAACTCTAATCACGTTATTATGCACAAAAAACACACTCTTGACTTGTGTAATATAAACAAGGCTCCGATTTAAAAAAACTTTTGAAAAAAGTGTTGACTTTTTCAT
>CAJODI010000054.1 GCA_905233145.1 uncultured Ruminococcus sp.
CGCTTATGTTTCACTATCCAATCCATATCTTCTTATACGATTACAAGTATTACTGCGAGAGATTGGATTGTTAAAGCGTTTAATTAAAGAATAGTATAAATTACACCGTTATCAGATAATAGTATTAAGCGTTCAAGAAAAGGAACAACGTAATCAAAGCCATTGAACGCTCCGGTGCTAATAAATTCCCTGAACCGTGACTTCGCCGGCGTTCACCGAACAAATTGTTCCGTCGGGCATCATTACCATCAGTTCACCGTGAGTGCTGATATCTGCTGCAA
Source organism: uncultured Ruminococcus sp. (assembly GCA_905233145.1). Classification (GTDB taxonomy): domain Bacteria; phylum Bacillota; class Clostridia; order Oscillospirales; family Acutalibacteraceae; genus Ruminococcoides. The sequence continues at coordinate 282 of CAJODI010000054.1, forward strand.
TTCCGGTAACGTGTGAGTTGCCGCGCTGAAAGCTTACGCTTTTGCCGATTGTCACGCACAGCGATATATAATCATTCAGCGCGTCGTTTGTCAGGCGCAGGTTTGTTTTTGAAAATACATGCTCAAGCTCTTCTAAAATTACGGCAAGCAGTTTGTTTTGGTTAAAACTTCTCTTGGTTTCAAGGGCAAGCGAGGTCGTTTTAAACGCAATGTCCTCAGGAAATTCAGTTTGATTGACATTCAACCCGATTCCAACGACAATATATTCGACTGCGTCAAACTCCGCACTCATTTCTGTGAGAATTCCACAGAGCTTTTTTTTGCCTATAATAATGTCGTTAGGCCACTTGATTTTGCAGTCCAAACCGGTGAATTCTCTTAGAGATTTGCATACCGCAAGTCCCGCGATCGGAGTTATGCCTGACGCCTCATATGGGGTTATGTGTGGTCTTAAAAGAAAGGAAAATGTGATGTTTTTGTCGCGTGTGCTCTGCCAGGCTCTGCCAAGCCTTCCTTTGCCTTTTACCTGTTCTCTTGCGGCGACGACCGCACCGTTTTTGCAGCCATTGTTACCGAGGCTTTTTAGATAATCGTTGGTTGAGTCGACGCTGTCGAGAACATAAAGCTCACTGCCGATAACGGTTGTATTAAGCTCGGACTTAATGGCATGAGTGTTAAGATATTGAGGAAATGAGGCGAGCATATAACCTCGGTTTGTGACTGATTTAATGTCAAAGCCCTGATCCTTAAGTGCCTTGATATCCTTCCAGACAGCCTGCCGCGATACACCCAACATTTCGGCAAGTCTCTGGCCTGAAATATAATCGTTTGTTTGCGTCAGTAAATCAATGAGTTTAATAGTACTTTTCATAATTTTACAATCTTTTTTTCTTTTTATTTCTTAGTTTTCTTTAGTATTATATTTGACAACACGGCGTAATACCGCTATACTAATCTATGTAATGTCTATTGAACAGACGCGGTCAGCGTTTTTGAATTGTTCGGCATATATAATTACAAAATAACCAGCGAGGTAATCAATATGTTAAAAGACAAAAACGTACTTTTAGGGGTAACAGGCAGTATTTCCGCATATAAAATAGCCAATTTAGCCAGCGCGCTTGTTAAGCTTCATGCTAATGTTGACGTGATTTTGACTAAAAACGGAGAAAGGTTTATTACTCCTGTTACATTTGAAACACTGACAAAAAACCGCTGCCTCACCGATACGTTTGATCGCGGAGATGTTAGCGAAATCAAGCATATCGCGCTTGCCGAACGCGCAGACGTAATTTTGGTTGCTCCAGCTTCGGCTGATATAATCGGTAAAATGGCTCACGGTATCGCGGACGATATGCTGAGCACGACTGTCCTTGCCGCCGGATGTCCTGTTTTGGTGTCACCGGCAATGAACGTAAATATGTTTCGCCATCCTGCCGTACAGGAAAATCTTTCCGTTTTGGAAAGACGCGGCATTACGGTTATTCCGCCCGAAAGCGGCTGTCTGGCTTGCGGTGCTGTGGGCGAAGGAAAGCTTCCGTCAGAGCAGATATTGCTTGATTTCATACTGAGAGAAATAGCCAAAAAGAAAGATTTGGCAGGAAAAAAAGTGCTGGTTACGGCAGGCCCTACTCAGGAAAGCCTTGACCCCGTCCGCTTTATCACTAATCATTCCACCGGTAGAATGGGCTATGCCGTGGCATACAGAGCGATGCTGCGCGGTGCCGATGTAACGCTTATCAGCGGTCCGGTAAGTATTGCTCCACCACCTTTTGTAAAGGTGGTTCTGGTTAAAAGCGCAGAGGATATGTTTCAGGCTGTTTCAGCCTGTTACGAGGAGCAAAACTATTTTGTAATGACCGCTGCGGTTGCCGATTACGCCCCTGCTGAAACCAAGAGCGAAAAAATAAAAAAATCCTCAGACGATACCGAATTATCGCTTCCGCTTAAGCGGACTAAGGATATTCTAAAATGGCTGGGCGAGCATAAAAAAGACGGACAGCGTATTTGCGGCTTTTCGATGGAAACAGAAAATGTTATAGAAAATTCCAAGGCAAAGCTGCAAAAGAAGAACGCGGATATGATCGCAGCAAATTCATTAAGAGAGAATGGCTCGGGCTTCGGCACCGAAACCAATCATATTACCCTCATAAAAAAAGACGGAGTTGTGGATCTGCCGCTGCTTTCCAAGGAAGATGCGGCAGATAGACTGCTTGACGTTTTATTGACAATTCATACTATTGTCTAATAAAATACTTTAACATCTGTTTTAAGGCAACACCGCACAATTCACGGCGCACGCCTTGCTTGAATATTATTCAAACCTCCTCCGTTTGGCGCGGAGGAGGTTTTGAACTATACTTTGCTGTTTAGGCAATACCGCGCAATTCATAGCGCTAAATATTATTCCGTAAGCTTGCTCGAAAATAGTTGCCTTTACAGTTTGTTTTTTGTTGCCGCAAACATAGCACGGCTGATGGCTGTACCGAAAACCAGATTGATTGCAAACTCAATGATCGCGTTTACGGAAGCAAGCGCGAAAATAAACACGAAAACGTTTCCTGTGGGCTGAGTGCCGACTTTTTGGATAACGTCAGCGTTTACCATGAAGGCGTCTCTGAAAAATACCCACATAAGACCGAGAAAACCTGCTGTGTTGAGCAGTGTAGTAAGTCCGCAGCACAGGGCAGAGCTTGTCAAACGTTTGATTTCGTTGTCCTTGGGAAGTGCTTTAAAAAGCAGTCCCGGAACAAATCCGCAAATCACGCGCGGCACAACGCACATTATAAAAGTGTAAAAAGGTGAAACGCTGAGCAGTACCGTGGTCAGCGAAGCGGATGTAAAGCTTGCAAAGAAGCTTGACAGACCGAATACCGCGCCCAGAATAGCTCCGTAAACAGGTCCGAGAAATACCGCGCCGACAGCTAACGGCAGACAGTTGAGCGTAATTACCAGCGGTCCGATACGCAGACTGATTGATAAAAACGTCAGCAAGATAATCAATGCTGCCAACAGCGATGCGAAAACCGGTTTGAAATAAACAGGTAACGCGTTCTTTTTTACTTTTGCCATAAAAAAACCTCCTGCTGTTTCCCTGCCGCTTTTTTGCAGGTGAAACGCTGATTTATTTACAAACGTCCGAAATATCGGGCGAATGCAGACTTTTGTTAATGGTCATTCTGTTTATTGAAATTTCGACTGTTTATTGATTGATTTTAGGCAATACCGCATAATTTCAGGTGTACGGATTGCGCAGTCAGATTTTTCGTCAGAATGTTCAAATAATCAGTTCACATACTGACGTATGAGGACTGATTTTTGGGCAGTCTGACGGAATAATATGCAAGCAAGGCGTGCGCCGCGAATTGTGCGGTGTTGCCTTTATTTCTTATCACTCTGGTTCTTCTGATAAATCAAATTAAGACCCTCAAGAATGATATCCTCATCAAATAAAATATTGTGCCTGCAATTTTTTATCATCATCGGCGCAAGTCCGCCGGTGGCGATAATTTGACATTTTTTTCCGGCTTCTTCAAAGAATCTGTCAATCATACCGTCAAGCATACACGAGGTTCCGAACATAATGCCCGAACGAATACAATCTACCGTATTGGTCATAATAGCTTTTTTAGGAGCTTTGAAGTCAACCGAGGGCAAAAGCGCACCGCGGTTTGTTAAGGCGTCAAGCGAAATACCTGCTCCCGGAGCGATTGCTCCGCCGTGGTACGCTTTGTTTTCGTCAACATAGGCTATAACTGTTGCTGTGCCCATAAAAATCATTACAAGCGGTCCGCCGTATTTTTCAAACGCGCCCACGCATCCGCATACAATGTCTCCGCCCAAAGTTTCCGGGTGATCGATTTTGAGATCCATTCCGGTTTTGAGTCCGGGTCCTATTATCATGCTTCTGGCTCCCGTAACCGTCTGGATCGCTACTCTCAGCGGATAGGTTACCGCGGGAACAACCGAGCTGATGATCGAAGAGTCAACTTCCTTGGCATTCAGTCCGTAAATCTTAAAAAACGAATATAATTCAACCGCAAATTCATCACTGGTTTTGCTTTTGTCGGTCGAAAACCTAAACTTGGAATTTAGCTTGTTCTCATCAAAAATACCGATTTTTATGTTTGTGTTGCCAACGTCAGCTGTGAGAAGCATATATTGACCTCCGATCGGAAAGTATCTGTCTAATGATAATTATACCACATTTGCTGTTTCTTTCAAGATGATATTGAGCAAATTTGACACTTTTTTAACAATTCGGAAAAAAATATTGAAATTCTCCGCTGAATGTGTATAATTATAGTAGTTGAAACATCGGTTTTTGTTGAAACCCGACGTTTTCGGAAAGGAATGAATTTAACATGGATAGTTCTGAAATCAAGCAGCTTCAAATTCTTGCCGCAAAAGCAAGATTGGGAGCAATTCTCGGCACGTATCACGCAAAATCCGGTCATCCCGGCGGTTCGCTCTCGGCAGCGGATATATTCGCTTACCTTTATGAAAAGGAAATGAAGATCGACCCCAAAAATCCCAAATGGGCTGACAGAGACCGCTTTGTGCTTTCAAAGGGTCATTGCTGTCCCTCTCTTTACGCAGTTTTGGCTCTTAAGGGATATTTTGACTGGGACGAGCTGACAAAGCTTCGTCAGGTAGGCGCAATGCTTCAGGGCCACCCCGACATGAAGGGAACTCCCGGAATTGATATGAGCACAGGCTCGCTTGGACAGGGTATTTCTGCGGCGTGCGGAATGGCTCTTGCCGCAAAGCTCGACAACAAGGACTATCGGACATATACTCTTCTGGGTGACGGCGAGGTCGAGGAAGGTCAGGTTTGGGAGGCGGCAATGTTTGCGTCTCACAACAAGCTTGATAACCTTGTGGTTATTGTTGATCAGAACGGACTTCAAATTGACGGTACTGTTGAAGATGTTGCCGGAATCGAACCGCTTGACAAAAAGTTTGAGGCGTTTGGATTTTATGTAATCAAAATCGACGGTCACGACTTTGAGCAAATTGCCGGGGCTCTTGACAAAGCAAAGACCGTCAAGGGTCAGCCAACCGCGATTTTGGCAAAAACCGTCAAGGGCAAGGGCGTTTCGTTTATGGAAGATCAGGTCGGCTGGCACGGTACAGCCCCCAATAAAGAGCAGTACGAGCAGGCGAGTGCTGAGCTGCAGGCTGAAATTGAAAGATTGGAGGGCGATTGCTGATGTCACAGATAATCAAAAAAGCAACAAGAGAAAGCTTTGGCGAGGCTCTTTGTGAGCTTGCCGAGAATAACAAAGATATAATTGTTCTCGACGCAGATTTGGCTGCGGCAACCAAAACCGGTATTTTTAAGAAGCAGTATCCCGACCGCTTTTTTGACTGCGGAATCGCCGAGGAAAACATGATTGGCGTAGCCGCAGGAATGGCATCGGCAGGTAAAATTCCTGTTGCGGCTTCGTTTGCAATGTTTGCAACCGGCAGAGCCTTTGAGCAGATTCGCAATTCCGTGGCTTATCCGCATCTTAATGTTAAAATTGCAGGAAGTCATGCCGGAATTTCAACCGGCGAGGACGGAGCAACTCACCAATGTATCGAGGATATCGCAATTATGCGGGCGATTCCCAACATGACTGTGCTCAATCCTGCGGATCACTGGGAAATGAAAGCAGCCACAAAGGCGGCAATCGAATATGACGGTCCGGTTTATATCAGACTGGGCAGACTTGCGATAGACAGCTTTAACGATCCCGAAAACTATAGCTTTGAGCTTGGCAAGGGAATCACTCTGCACGAGGGCAACGATATTACAGTAATCGCGACCGGACTTGTTGTTAATGAGGCTCTCAAGGCAGTTAAAGAGCTTGAGGCTGAAGGAATAAACGCAAGACTGATTAATATTCATACAATCAAGCCGATTGACAGAGACATAATAATTAAAGCCGCAAAGGAAACCGGCAGAATTATCACAGTCGAGGAGCACAACGTTATAGGCGGACTCGGCGACGCCGTTTGCGAGGTTGTCAGCGAGGAATTCCCCGTAAAGGTCACAAAGCTTGGCGTTCAAGACAGATTCGGCTACAGCGGTCCCGCGCTCGAACTGCTCGATAAATTTGAACTGACCCAACCGCATATAGCTAAAGCAGTAAGAGATATTGTAAAAGAAGCATAATTCCGCGCACAAAGCAAATAATCAAACTCAGGGCCGGCATTTTTGTCAGCCCTGTTTTTAATTTATATCACACATTAACATCAATAGAATTTCAAAAATCTGAAAGAGGATATTTTTATGGATTTGATTATTATCGGCGGCGGCGCCGCAGGGCTTACAGCCGCAATTTACGCTTGCAGAAGCGGAATTGAATTTCTGCTTCTGGATTCTTCTTCTTCAATGGGCAGCCAGCTTACACAAACAGATGAGATTGAAAACTATACCGGCTTTGAAAAAATCGGAGGTATGGAGCTTATAACAAAATTCCGCGCTCACGCCAAGGCGTTGGGTGCGCCTATGAAAAACGCCGCGGTAAAGCAAATTGCCAAAACCGACGGCGGATTTGAGATTACAACAGCAAAGGAAAGCTTTTTTGCAAAATCGGTAATTTTCTGCGGCGGCGCGAGCCACCGCGAGTTGGGCGTAAAGGGCGAAAAGGAATTTTCCGGCAAAGGAGTCAGCTACTGCGCGGTATGCGACGGATTTTTTTATCGCGGCAAGACAGTTTGCGTAATCGGCGGCGGCGACACTGCGGTAACCGAGGCCTTGTATTTATCAAAAATCTGCGCTAAGGTAAACGTCATTCTCAGACGTGACAAATTCCGCGCTCAGGGCGCGCTTGTAAAAAAGCTTGAGGAAACCGCTAATGTTGAAATTTTCTATAAGTCTCAGCTTGCCGAAATTTGCGGAAACAACCTTGTTGAGCGCGTAGTTTTGACCGACGGAAGAAGCGTTGAAACAAACGGCGTTTTCATTGCCGTAGGAATCACTCCCAACAGCTCGCTTGTTGCTGATCTTGCCGAGACCAATGCAAGCGGATACGTAGTTGCCGATGAAGACTGCAAAACCTCCTGCGAAGGACTGTTTGTTGCCGGAGACGTTCGCCAAAAGCCACTCAGACAGGTAATCACCGCTTGCTCAGACGGCGCTAACGCGGTAACCTCTGCGGTTGATTTTCTAAACGAATAAAAGCTTTGAACGCTTTGGGAAAGCTTCTTGACCACAAGGGCGCTGCATACCTTGCGGCAGTGCTGTGTACGCTTTTATGGGGCACGGCGTTTCCGTTTATCAAGCTTGGTTATGAAGCGTTAGAAATTGATACCGTCGGAGCCAGGCTGCTCTTCGCCGGAGCAAGATTTTTTATCGCCGGATTTATGGTTTTTGCGGTTGGTTCTGCTATGCGGCGAAAGGCTTTGTTTCTTCAAAAAGGCAGTCTCCTGCCCGTTGTGCTGCTCGGACTTGTACAGACGGCGGCGCAGTATATTTTTACCTATATCGGCATAGGCTTAACAAGCAGCGCGAACACCTCTATAATTACTGCCTGCGCTTCGTTTTTTACGGTAATAGGCGCAGCGATATTTTTTAAAAGCGACCGGCTGAACATTCAAAAGCTGCTTGGGTGCTCTGTTGGTTTTGCAGGTGTGCTTATCGTCAACACAAAGGGCGGCTTCAGCCCTCAAACTCTGCTGGGTGACGCGCTGATTTTGTGCTCCACCGTTTCGGCTGCCGCAGGCAATTTAATCGCAAAAAAGCAAATGCCGGGTCGTGACCCGGTGACTGTGACTGCGTGGCAGCTTATGCTCGGAGGCGCGGTACTCACATTTGCGGGAATAATAAACGGCGGCAGGCTTTCTTTGAATCCGAGAGGAATTATGATTTTGCTTTGGCTCGCGCTTGTTTCTGCGGCAGCCTTCACAATTTGGACTGCATTGCTAAAAAGGTACGCAGCAAGCAAAATTTCAATATTTAATCTTCTTGTGCCGGTTTTCGGCACACTGCTATCGGGAATTATGTTGGGTGAGGATGTATTCAGAACAGAAGTTTTTATATCCGCCGCTATGATTTCCGCAGGAATAGCACTTGTGAATTTGCAGCCAAAAATAAATAAAGGGAACCTCTGGTAATTCCCGGCCGCGCATAAGCACGACATTGAATTTTTAGAGATTTCCTAAAGGCAATACCGCATAATTCTGGTGCGCGGATTGCGTAGTCAGATTTTTCGTCAGAATGTACAAATAATCAGTGTGCATACTGACGTATGGATACTGCAAGGCGTGCGCCATGAATTGTGCGATGTTGCCTTAATTATAAATACAGTCGGAAACAAAGGTGCTTTTGAGCAAAACCATTCTTCCCGACAAAAATCTTCTGCTGTCAATTGTCTGTCTTTACTGTTGCTTTGTGTTAAGCCGTCTGTAAAAAAAGACGTCCCTGAGTCCTCCGTGCTTTTCTACAGGCTTGGAGTTTGCCTTGACAAACCCACACTTGATAAAATTTTGTGAGCTGAAAATATTGTCAGGATGAACCGTAGCCCAAACGCTTGTTTTTCCGTTCTCAAATGCAAGATTTGTCAAAAAATCAATCAAAAGCGACTGGATTCCGTAGCCCACATAATCCGGGTCTACAAAAACAGTGTCAAGTACGCAGTCGTTTCCAAAATAAGGCTTGATATCAAAATCTGCGTACTGACACAGACTCTGTGAGTTGTCGGGGCTGAGAATCAAATACGCAAAAGCGACTGTTTTTTTGCTGCTTTCTACCGCAACTGCAGGATATTTTCGCTCAAACGCAGACTCAAGCTCTGTCCGCGAGGTATTGGCAAACCATTCTTTTTTCGCCATTGCAGAGTGAACTTTGTCCTGTAGCGCGAGTATCTCGTCTATATCGCCAAATTTGCAGAAATACAAATTCGCTTCGAGCTTTGATTTATCCTTGCGGCGCAAAATCAAGCTTTTTGTGTTTTTAGTTTTGCTCATAACATCACCCTGCTCACTATTTTATCATATCAAAGCCAGATTAACAACACGGAGGAAAATATGAAAATAAAAGGAATTATATCCGATATGGACGGCGTAATACTTGATACCGAAAAGCTTTACGTTCGTTTTTGGCGGGAGGCTGCAAGCTTTTACGGATTTCCCATGACCCTTGACCATGCCTTGGGGATCCGTTCGCTCTCAGGCAAGCTTGCCGAAGATAAGCTGCAAGGGTGGTTTGGAAAAGAATTTGACTACAATGCTGTTCGGCAAAAGCGCGTTGAATTAATGGATGAATTTGTTGAACAAAACGGAATAGAGCCTAAGCCCGGAGCAAAGGCTCTGCTAAGCTACATAAAAGATAACGGCTACGCTCTGGCGCTGGCAACAGCAACACCGGATGAGAGAGCTCAGCGATATCTAAAATCTGTCGGGCTTTTCGGGTATTTTGACCAAATTGTAAGTGCGCGTGGGGTTGAGCGAGGCAAGCCTGCGCCCGATATTTATCTCTGTGCGGCAAAAAGGCTGGGGCTTGAGCCGGAAGAATGTATCGCGCTGGAGGATTCGCAAAACGGAATAATATCGGCTAACACAGCAGGCTGCAAAACAATTATGGTGCCTGACCTCGACCAACCGACAGAGGAAATATTGCCCTTGCTTTTTGGGGTAGCAAACGGACTTGAAGATGTAATAAATGTCGGAAATCTATGATATTTTCAAATTCAAATATGCATAAGCGAGTGTAACAATGGATTTTATAACAACAATAGCAAACAATATCGACAACTTTATCTGGGGCTTGCCAATGATAATCATATTGATTGGAACCCATCTTTATATGACCGTGCGCACAAAAGGCGTACAGCGCAGAATTTTGACAGGAATCAAGCTTTCCGTTACAAAAGACCCGGACGGCGACGGCGAAATCAGTCCCTTTCAGGCTCTGACAACCGCACTTGCCTCAACGATCGGCACGGGAAACATAATCGGAGTCGGTACCGCGATCGCACTTGGAGGAGCAGGAGCAGTGCTTTGGTGTTGGCTCACAGGCGTCTTTGGTATAGCCACAAAATATGCAGAATCGCTTATCGCGCTTAAATACCGCGTCAAAACCACCGACGGCAAAACACTTGGAGGCGCGATGTATGTAATCGAACGCGCGCTAAAGCCCAAAATCGGCGGCAAAAAAAGGAGTATGAAGTGGCTTGCTTTATTGTTCGCTTTGTTTGCTGTGATCGCTTCGTTTGGAATCGGCTGCGGAGTTCAGGCAAACGCAATCTCAAATGTATTGGACAATGCGTTTAATCCCGATTTGACGCTTGAGCTGGGTTTTATTAACTCTGAAAAGTCCGGCGGAGCGGCTTTTGAGGGCTACGGAAAGATTTATGAAAACGGAAAATGGCGCGACTTTGACGGTACGGACGGAAAAGTGTATTTAAAAAACACCCAAGACATAAATGCACCCAGAATATATTACACCGTAGACGGCAAATGGAAGGGTGCCGCAATGAGCGAAAGCGAGGATGCGCAAGACGTGTTCTTTGCCGAAATTCCAACAAACGCCGAGAATATTATGTTTAAGGAAAAGGGGATTTCACTGGTTGCGCTGATTGCCGGAATAATCACCGCTGTGTGTATAGGACTGGTGATATTTGGAGGAATCGGCGCGATTTCAAAAGTATGTGAATTGCTTGTGCCGTTTATGGCGGTTATGTACGCAATAGGCTGTATAATCATTTTATTTTTTAACCGCGACGTATTGCTTGAAACTCTGCGCGTTATCGTTACCTCTGCTTTTTCGGTCAAGTCTTTTGGCGGCGGAATTATGGGCAGCGGAATTATGATGGCAGCGCGCTACGGCGTTGCCCGCGGATTATTCAGCAACGAATCCGGAATGGGCTCCGCGCCGATTGTGGCTTCTGCGGCACAGTCGCGCAACGCGGTAAGACAGGCGCTGATTTCAGCCACAGGAACATTTTGGGATACTGTTGTTGTTTGTCTGATGACAGGGCTTGTGATTGTCAGCTCATGTCTTAAAAACCCAAATATCAGCGCAGAAACTATTGAGGGCGGACGATTGACCTCTGCGGCATTTGAACAAATTCCGGTAATCGGAACGCCGATTTTGGTGGTAGGAATTGTGCTGTTCGCTTTTTCAACAATTCTCGGCTGGTCATATTACGGCGAAAGCTGCATAGAATATCTTTTTGGAAAAAGAGGAATACTACCCTACAAACTGATTTTTGTTTTTATTCTTGTAATCGCGCCAATCACCGCGCTGGACCTTGTTTGGACGCTTTCTAATATCTTTAATGCTTTGATGTCTTTGCCGAATATAATTGCGATTTTTGCGCTTGCGCCGTTGATTACACGAGAAACAAGCTATTACCTATATGGCAGACGACTCGACGAATACGACCGAACACCGATTCCGGTGGTTGACAAATAATATCGAAAAAAACACATAAAAACTGAGAAGCCGAGCCTAACGAATCAGGCTCGGCTTCCCTTACTTTAATAATGAGGGGGTGCAGGTCTCTTTTTCGACCTGCAATAAAAGAGGAGGGTAGAACATTATACTCGACGGTTGCGGTTCCGTCTTTTGAGTACATATATATTAAACACTATTATTATGATAACTGTGTGAATTTATTTTGAAGAGCCGCTGAATTTTATGAAAAAACCTTATGAATAATAAAAATGCTTAAGGCAACACCGCACAATTCATGGCGCACGCCTTGCTTGCATATTATTCCGTCAGACTGCCCAAAAATCAGTATCCATACGTCAGTATGCACACTGAAAATCTGACTACGCAATCCGCGCACCAGAATTATGCGGTATTGCCTTAAAACAAACGTTTGATTTTTTCTGATTTATATGGTATAATACTAACAGCATAATATAAAAGGGGCATAAAGCTATGAAACCGCTTAATAAAACCCAACAAAAAATTTTTGAGTTTATCAAAGAGCGTTCCGCGCAAAATCGCATTCCCTCAATTCGTGAAATTTGTGATGAAATCGGGTTAAGCTCAACCTCAACCGTTCATTATCATCTTAACGCCCTTGAAGAAAAGGGATTTATTATCCGTGAACACGGACTGAACAGATGCATAAAAATTGTCGGCGAAGAAAAATCGGTAGCTGTTCCGGTAATGGGGCGTGTTGCCGCAGGTATGCCGATACTCGCGGTTGAAGATATCGAGTGCTATATACCTGTGCCCGAAAAGCTTGCAATGGGAAGAGAGCTTTTTGCCCTTAGAATCCAGGGCGACAGTATGATCAATGCCGGGATACTTGACGGCGATATTGTGGTCGTCAACCGCTCTCCTGTTGCCGAAAACGGAGAAATAGCGGTGGCTCTTGTCGGAGATGAGGCCACAGTAAAGAGGTTTTATAAGGAAAACGGCCATTTCAGGCTTCAGCCCGAAAACGACAATTACGAGCCGATAATCGTCGAACAGGTAGTTCTGCTCGGCAAAGTAATTTCGGTTGTCAGATACTATTAATTAGAGAGGTTTTTATGAACATTTGTGTTTTCGGCTCCTCCAGTGAGCAAATTGAAAAAAAATATCTTGATTCTGCTCAAAGCTTGGGCGCGGCAATTGCCGCGCGCGGCTGGGGGCTGATTTTCGGAGCGGGAAAATACGGAGTTATGGGTGCTGTCGCGCGCGGTGCGGCAGAAAAAAACGGCGTTATTATCGGAGTAAGCCCGGGATTTTTTCAGGAGCTAAATGTTTTGCGTTATGACTGTACCGAGCTTATCTTTACCGAAACTATGCGCGAACGCAAGGGCGTTATGGAGGACAGAGCAGACGCTTTTGTAATATGCCCCGGCGGAATCGGAACCTTTGAGGAGTTTTTTGAAGTCATAACTCTAAAGCAGCTTGAGCAGCACTCAAAGCCGATAATAATATATAACGTGGGCGGATATTACAATCCAATGCTCGAAATGATGGATATTTCGGTTAAACAGGATTTTATGAGCCATGATGTAACAAAATTATATGAGGTTGTAGATACCGAAAACGAAGTGTTGGAGCATATTGAAAACTACGTGCCGTTTTCATATAATAAGTATAAAAAAGCGGAGGATAAAAATGGCTGATTGCTGCGAAAAATGCGCCCACTACATAGCCGATGAGGAATTTGGAGATTACTGCTCATTGGATCTTGATGAAGACGAAATGGCGCGATTTTTGACCCAAAGTATGGATAATTGCAACTACTTTCAGCTTTATGATGAATATAAAATTGTGAGTAAGCAGAATTAAGGCAACACCGCACACTCTGATTATGCGGTATTGACTTATAATATAATCAAAAAATTTGGCTGTATAGGTTCCTTTATACAGCTGGGAAATGAGGTTGAAAATGAGAACAAACACAATTCAGACAAACGGCCCGAACACCAAGCGTAAGAGCTCGCTTTTGTCGTCAAATCCGGTAATGAGGCGCCTCGATAAGATTAATGAGTGCTCGCCTTCAAACGCTGCCACCTATGGCGGAATTACCGCCAAAACCGCATTTTTTATTCTTTTTACCATTGTCGGAATTGTTGTACATTTAATTATGTCAGAAAAACTGGCAAGCGGTGAGCCCTTTAACTTTAACTACAAAGGTTTTGAAATTCAAATGTTCAAAAACGAGGTTATTGCGCTCGGAGTCTCGGTTATTCTTGCAATTGTTTTTCAGCTTTTGGCTTTTTTTGTAAAGATTACAATACCCGTTACCGGTGCGTTGTATTGCGTCACTCAAGGCTACTTTATATCGTTTTTGGTATTTAAGGTGCTAAAGGGTTATGAATATCTTGGCGCGCTGGCTCTTGTTATCACTCTGGTAATAATCATGGTTATGGCAATTCTGTACTGTACCGGCATCGTCCGTGTGACAAAGAAATTTAAGATGGTGATAACCACCTTGTTTATTACAGTTGTTTCCACCACTCTTATCAGTGTTATAGGATATTTCATTCCGCTGACAAGACCTATTGTGGCTGCGTTGAGTCAAAATTTAGTATTTTCAATCGGTACTTCGGTTGTATTTATTATAATAGCCGCTCTGTTCTTGATCTGTGATTTTGATACAATAGACCATGTCGTAAGCGACAAGCTGCCCAAAAAATATGAATGGCATGCGGCGTTCGGACTTGCGTTTACCGTTATTTGGCTTTATCTCAAGGTGCTTGACATTATCTTGACAATTGCGGGAAGCAAGAAGAATTCGTAAAAATCCTATGAATAAAACACCAAAAAGAGGCTGCCGCGTTGCTGCGACAGCCTCTGATTGTACCTGAAAATGTGTGTTAAAAAAGCTTTGATTAGCAGAAGAAAACATCCATTTCCTTCTCTTCGCCGTCAGCAACGAAATAAGCCTTGCTTTCTTCGGGCTTGAGATAAACTGAGATTTCCTTAGCAGCCTTGCCGTTTGTTGCTTTGATGTTTTCGATAACCTCGTCAACAGAAACCTGAACTCCGCCAAATTCTACAAAGAAGTCAACCTTTGTTGCGGCAGGCTTTTTGGGAGCTGTCTTTTTAGGAGCGGCTTTCTTTGCAGGAGCCTTTTTCTCGGCAACCTTCTTCTCGGCTGCCTTAGTTGTTTCCTTCTCGGCTGTCTTAGCGGCAGCCTTCTTTGTTGTTGCCATAAAAATCCTTCTTTCAAATCCAAAATTATACTTTATACTATGTATCTAATAAAATTTTTTAACATCTGTTGCGTTAAATTCCGAATAACTGCGTTGTCGTCCTCGGAATCCGTCAGGATTCCTGTGTCCTCTGCCTTGTCTTGCAAAATTTTCCGCTAACATCTGTTTTAAAGTATTTTATCAGAAAACAGTATTAAGGGCATTTTGTTAAAAATCTTGCCTTTAGACTAATTATACAGTTGCGAAAAAATTTTGTCAATAAATACAAATTATTTTCGGCGGTTAATACATATTTGCAAATAATATATTTTTTCATTGAGCGATTTTAACAATAAACAAAGTAATATTTTGTAGATAATTCCAGATTGACAATCTTTGTAAGCACAATTTTTTGACGTTGCGAGCGGCATAGATTTATAACTCATAAAACAGATTTCAGAATTGTAAATTGAAAACAATTTGTACCTGTGATACAATAAAATAAATATGACATATAAGGCATGCGCCTGAATTTGTGTGGTGCTGCATTAAAGAAGGAAGTTATTTTGACCGAAAGCTTTTTGATGATTGCCGAGCAGGTACTTGTGCTGTTTGTTTTGATAGCGGTAGGCTTTGCCTGTGGAAAAAAGGGACTGCTAACTGAGCACGCATCCAAAAAAATGACAGATATAGTGCTTTATGTTGTTACGCCATGCGTAATGATTTCGGCGTTTCAGCGCGAGTTTTCTTTTGAGCTTTTGAGCAAAACCGTTATTGCCGCGGTAGTTGCCGCGCTGATAATAGTCGGTTCTATATTTATTTCATTTTTAATTTTTCGTGACAAAAACGAAGCGCGTAAAAAGGTTTTGCGGTTTTCGGTGGTTTTTTCAAACTGCGGCTTTATGTCGCTGCCTCTTCAAAAGGCGATTCTGGGCACCGACGGCTGGTTTTACGGCTCAATTTTTGTTGCTGTTTTTAATATTTTTGTGTGGACATACGGTTTGGTTTCCATGAGCGGAGATATGAAACAGCTTTCAATAAAAAAACTCGCGTTCAATCCCGGAATTGTCGGAGTTACAGTCGCGCTCATACTGTTCGTTTGCAAAATAACTCTGCCAAATGTCATAAGCTTGCCTGTGGAGTACCTCTCGAGCCTGAACACTCCTCTGCCAATGCTGATAATCGGTTTTTATTTGTCGCGCGCTAACCTTAAAAAAGCTTTCGGCAACCGCCGGGTTTATCTCGCAATGTTAATACGTTTGATTGTTATTCCTACTGCCGCAATGCTGGCAATGGTTTTGTTAAAGCTGGACGGAACAATGACTGTGGCGTTTATCATAGCTTCCGCTGCGCCGACAGCGGCGACTACAACGATGTTTGCGGCAAAATTTAACCGCGACTCTGAGCTTTCGGTGAGTATAGTCGCAGCCTCAACTTTAGTTTCAATATTAACAATGCCGCCAATTGTAGCCTTGGCGCAGACTCTGGTTTAGAGGCGGCCGATATATAGAATTGTTGTCTGCTCAAATTATCCGTGAGGTGAAAAAATGCCAAGAAGCTCTATGCAGAAGCAAAAGCTTCTGTATCTTCAAAAAATAATGCTTGAAAAAACCGACGAAGCGCACGGATTGACTGTTGCTCAGCTGGAGGAAGAGCTGGCAGAATACGGAATCGCGGCAAGCCGAAAGGCGTTGTATGACGATTTAAAAATCCTTGAAGAAAGCGGGCTGGATGTTTGCAGCACACGCACAAACACTGTGAAATATTATGTCGGCAGCAGAGATTTTGAGATTCCCGAGTTAAAGCTGCTTGTCGACGCGATCCAAAGCTCAAAATTTATCACCAGAAAAAAGAGCCTTAGTTTGATAAAGAAATTGGGAAAGCTTGTCAGTGAAAATGAAGCCAAACAGCTTGTAAGACAGGTGTATGTATCTAACCGCGTAAAAAATGTCAACGAGAGAATATACTATAGTGTTGACAAGATTTATGCGGCTATTTCAGAGAATAAGCAGATTTCGTTTGATTATTACATGTGGCAGGTCAACTTTGGCGGAGATCCGGAAAAAAGGATTGTACGCGTTCCGCGCAAAAACGGTGAAAGATACTTTGTTTCACCGTGGGCACTTTGCTGGGATGATGAGAATTATTATTTGGTCGCCTACGACAGCGCGGCTGATATGATCAAGCATTACCGAGTTGACAAGATGGAAGATATAGAAGTAACACAGGCTGCGCGTGACGGCGGCAGGCAATTTGATAAATTTGATATTGTCCGCTACACAAAGGGTGTATTCTCAATGTTTGGCGGAGAGGAAACGGAAATTACGCTCAGCGTGGACAATAGTCTTGTGGGAGTGATTGCCGACCGATTTGGCTCTGATGTTTTTATATCGCGTGAAAGCGACGAAAGATTTAGGGTGAATATTAGGGTGATGTTGAGCGATCAATTCTATGCGTGGCTGTTTGGATTGGGTAACAAAGTGAAAATAATATCTCCTCAAAATGCAATTTTTGGCTTTAAAAACAAAATTTCGCACATTTATGACGAGTATATGTAGAAATGTTAATGAATATTTGTTGTTTTTTGTCAAATGTTGATTTTATCATTGACCAAATGGCTTTTTTTAGTTATAATTAAATAATAAGGATAGCACAATGCTGTGCTTTATTCCATATTTTTTAACATTACAAAACAATTATACAAAAGAGGTGAGTTTATGAGTCTGAGTTTTCACAAAGAACCTCCGTCGGAAGGTGCGTTTAGGGTAACGTGCAGCGAAACCAAGCTTCACGACACATGGAATGCACAGACAGAGGCAATTTTAGGCAGAGTTAAAACAGGCTCCTTCGTGATTGAATCCGCGTCACGAGCGGCAAGTCTGAAAGAACGGGATGTTTTTTTCATTGCGCCGAATCATAAGTATAGATTTGTAAATACCCGAGACGCAAAGGTTGAAGTTATCGGGCTGAATCTGTCTAATCCTGCTTCTGTTACTCAGGAATATGTGCCTTCAAACATTCTTAAGGCTCTTGCCAACGGCAACTGTACTCCGTTTGCTGTTGTTTCGCCGACAGATCGCTTTTCTCGCCCTCTTCATGACTGTATTGATCAAATTAATGCTGCCGTTGAAGATAAATCCGAATATTATCAGCTTTTGGTTCACGGAAAAATGTACGAAGCATACTATCATCTGTTCTCAAACGGTATGATAAAGGTTTTTGATTCAGAAAACAAAAGCCGCAAATATCGTATTATGAACAACATTACCGAGTACATCGGCGAGCATTATGTGGAAAATATTTCTCTTGAAAGCGTTGCCGAAGCAACAGGCATCAGCCGCTATTATGTTTCGCATCTTTTCAAAGAGCTTATGAACACAACATTTGTAAACTACGTCAACGAGCTGCGTCTTAACCGTGCGGCAATGCTGCTGATCACAACAGATAATCCGGTTATTGAGATTGCGGCGATGTCAGGTTTTAACAACCTGTCAAACTTTAACCGTGTGTTCAAAATGCGTTTTGAAAAGACACCTACGGCGTATAGAAAGCCTTAATTAATAATATTATGGTGACCTTACCGGAGAATTAAAGCAAACAATATAAGGGGCTGTCGCAAAATGATGCGGCAGCCTCTCAGCATAAGTAACAGATAAAGACTTGTAAAATATCATCACATTTCAACAGCAAGAAAACGACATT
>CAJODI010000055.1 GCA_905233145.1 uncultured Ruminococcus sp.
GCTGCAGGAAGAACTGCCTTGTATACATCCTCACCAAAGTCATTTGTGTATGCCTTTGTTGCGGACTGTCCAGGCCAGTCGCCGAGGAGAGCGTTGTCGCTTGCATCCCAAGCGTAAACCTTTACGTTGCTCCAGCCCTTGTTGTTTGTGAAGTAAACAGTCTTTGTGTTTGATGTATCAACAGAAGCTGTTGTGCCGTCAACCTTAACTGTTGTCTGACCGTCTGTGATAACAGGTGACCATGACTTAACAGCCCAGTGACCCTGGCTGTCCTGAGTATCAGGATAGTAGCCTGTGTTGTCAGCAGGAGTGATGTCAGCTGTCTGAGCGTTACCGTTGTCTGAGAATACAACGCCAGTAGCATTTGCAGGAACTGTTACCTTGTATACATCCTCACCAAAGTCATTTGTGTATGCCTTTGTTGCAGATGTACCAGGCCAATCGCCGATAAGAGCGTTGTTGCTTGCATCCCAAGCGTAAGCCTTTACGTTGCTCCAGCCCTTGTTGTTTGTGAAGTAAACAGTCTTAGCGCCGGTAGTAACTACAGTAGTTGTAACTGAAGGATCTACGCAATTTGTTGTGCCGTCAACCTTTACTGTTGTCTCAGTAACTACAGGTGACCATGACTTGCAAACCCAGTGACCTTCACCGTCCTGAGTATCAGGATAGTAGCCTGTGTTGTTAGCCGGAGTGATGTCAGCTGTCTGAGTGTTGCCGTTATCTGAGAAGATAACGCCTGTAGCAGCTGCTGGAAGAGTTGCCTTGTATACATCCTCACCAAAGTCATTTGTGTATGCCTTTGTTGCGGACTGTCCCGGCCAGTCGCCGAGAAGAGCGTTGTCGCTTGCATCCCAAGAATAAACCTTTACGTTGCTCCAACCCTTGTTGTTTGTGAAGTAAACAGTCTTAGCATTTGTTGTATCAACAGAAGCTGTTGTGCCCTGCTGAACAGTTGTGCCCTGCTCACCATCGGGAACATAGTTCCAAGTTGCTACATTCCACTGACCGTTACTCTGGTCTGTCAGGTACCAACCTGTTGACTGACCATTGAAAGCAATGTCTGTTGTCTGCTGGCCGCCGTTCTCGTTGAAAACGATGCCTGTAGCATTTGAAGGAATCTCAGCGTAGAAAACGGTCTCACCATAATCGTTCTGAGCTGAATTAGTAAGCTTTGTGCCCGGCCAGTCACCCATAAGGTTATCGCCGTTGCTGTCCCAGGCATAAAGATTAACCTGGCTCCAGCCCTTGTTGTTAGTGAAAGCTACCTTTACTGTTGAAGCCGCACTAGCGCCTACAACAACGCAGGAAAGAACCATCATAACAGCAAGTACCAAGCTTACGAATTTCTTCGTGCTTTTGAAATTGTGCATATGTTTTTTCCTCCTTAAGAAAAATATAGTATTATTCCTAAATTCTATGCGCAGAGCGCACTTCTTCCAGGAACAAATACATTATAACACCATTTAATTTTTTTTTCAATCCGCTAAATGCACAATATTATATTTCTTAATTGGTTAATTTTTTATAATTATATCGCATTTTATTGATTTGTTTTGTGTTTATTCTCTATATTGTCAACTTAATAATTAAGATTTAGTTTACAATAATCTGCTAAAAAGATGATTTTTTATTCTAAAACCCTTCTTTTTAAGGGATATTTATTCAAAAAAAGACATATTTTAAGGGAAAAAAGCAATATTTAATAGGAAAGCACAAAGCATTGTCAATTTGACCAATCAGTACTGCGCAAATTCCGCCTGAATCTGAAAATAAAAATATGAAATATAATTTCAAAAAAATCCGTACAAAGCAAAAACACCGCTTTTGCAAACGGTGCTTTTGATTGAAATGGTTTTTTAAAACGTTATTTTAAAAACGTTATTTGTATATGCAGGCATTGTCGGGCAATTAACGCTTGATTAATCACCAAGCTATCTGCCCGGATCAAAAAATTCAGGCACTTAACGCTTGATTAATCGCCAAGCTATCTGCTCAAATTAAAAACGTTATTTGTATATGCAGGCATTGTCGGGCACTTAACGCTTGATTAATCGCCGAGCTATCTGCCCGAATTAAAAAATATGGCTTTTTCCGAGAACGACATCAAATTCAGCAAGATACATCTGCAAATGTGTGGCGTCGAGGATGTCCGCGTCGCCGTCGCCGTTTGTGTCTGCGGCGGCAAGCTGCTCATCCGTCATATCGGTGAGACCAACGAGATATTTTTGGATAGCGGTGCAGTCAACAATGTCGACGCTTCCGTTTGAATCAGCGTCTCCGAGGGTGATAAAATGGATATTGGCGGTCGTGAGATTTTCATTGAGGCTTCCCACGGTCATATTGTTCCAGCTCTCCTGAGTACCCTGATAGTAAACGTCCTTTATGCTTTTATATGTATAGATGAATGATTTGTCAATGTAAAAAGCATAGTTTTCTATGTTGGTAAGCTTGTTGGGAATTGTGACAGTCTCAAGCTTTTCGCATCTGTAGAAGGTACTGGTTCCTAAGGTATCAAGGTCGTAGGGCAGCTTTACGTTTTTAAGGCTTATGCATTCCTCAAAAGCATAATAGCCCATGCTTTTAACACTGTTGGGAATTATAACGTTCTCAAGCTTTTCACAGCGTTCAAACGCCGATTTGCCGATACTCTGAAGCTTTTTTGGGAGATTGATTTCGGTAAGCTTCTTGCAGCCCATGAACGCCCGGTCACCGATAGCTGTTACCGAGCCGGGGATTTTGGTTACGTTGCAGCCCTGGATCAGTGTGTTGGTGTCTGTTTCGATAATTGCGTTGCAGTTATCGCGGCTGTCATATTTGGGGTTTTCTTCGTCCACTGTGAGGCTTGTCAGGCTGTTGCATAGGATAAACGGAGAATCTTCAATTTCTGTAACGTTCTTGGGGATATTTATGCCGGAAAGGCTTTCACATCCGGAAAATGCAGATACGCCAATGCTCTCAAGGCTTTCGGGCAGCTCCGCTTGGACAATGCCGGCGCAATCGGTAAACGAATAAAAGCCGAGGCGCGTTACTCCTTCTTCTACAACCAGCTTGGTGAATTCGTATTCTTTCCACGGAGCCGGTGTATTCATCAAATCATAATTCGGCAAAGCTCCGTTGCCGCTGATAGTCAGCGTGCCGTCTTTTAACATCCAAGCACATTCGCCGGTCGAGCCGCAGGCGTCAACAGCCACGAACGGGATTTTTAAACGCGTTGCATGGGTTTCGGCACAAGAGCCTTCTACGCCGTAAATCGTTACACTTATATTATAAAATGCGGAGCTTTCTATACTTGTAACGCTTTCGGGAATGATTATGGAATCAAGCTTGAGCATACGATTAAAAGCACATTTTCCAATACTCGTGACGCCGTCGGGAATTATGGTCGTATTACAGCCCTGAATAAGCATGTTGCTCTCGGTTTCAATAATAGCGTTGCAATTGTTTCGGCTGTCATATTTCGGATTTCCCTCTCCGACGGTGATCTTCTTCAAATTACTGCACCATTCAAACGGACATTCGCCGATTTCGGTCACGCTGTCTGGGATAAATACTTCCTCAAGCTTTTCACAGCCGTAAAAAGCGTCACGGTAGATTTCGGTCACGCTGTCGGGAATAGTTATTCTTTCCAGGCTTTTACAATCACGGAAAGCGTCTTTGGAGATGCCGGTAACGCTGTCGGGGATCGTTATGTCGGTAAGGCTTGTGCAGTCTTTGAACATATAATCTGAGAGGCATGTCAGAGTGTTGGGCAGGGTAACGCTCTTCAGATTTTTGCAGCCGCTGAACACCGAACTGTCGATTTGATTTGCACTGTTAGGTATTGTTATATTTTTAAGACCTGAAGCTGAAAACGCACCTTTGTAAATATAAATCAAGCTGCTTGGCAAGCTAATGCTTTCAAGACTGTCGCAGTGATAAAAAGCATAAGTATCAATTCGCTCCACAGTGTTAGGTATAGTTACATCTGCAAGGCTCGTGCAGTAGCCGAATGCATAGCTGTTGATCCGCGTAACACTGTCGGGAATAACTATGCTTTCAATACTTGAACAGTATTGGAACGCGCTGTCGCCGATCCTGATAACAGAGTTGGGAATATTTATCGAGGTAAGGCTTTGGCAGCTGTAAAAAGCTTTATCATCAATATTGGTAACACTGTTTGCTACAGTCACCTTTTTAAGATTTTTGCAGCCATAAAAAGCGTAGCTGCTGATATTTGTTACTCCGTTTTCAATGACCGCCTCAACAAAGTCAAGATCTTTCCACGGCGCAAAATGGCTGTTGTCAACGTACTCAATGGGCTCGTAGTCATCATCGTCATCGGGAGGAAGAACACAAATCGGATGTGACGCCGGATAATAACTCTCCATAGCTCCGCTGCCGCTGATCGTGAGCACGCCGTCATCGGACAGCGTCCATGTGCAGTCGCCGGTCGTGCCGCTTGACGCGCCGACGCCGGCTGTTTCTGTTTCTGCCGCGAAGGCTGAAAGCTGAAACGCCGGGACCGAGGTGGTTATCAGCAGCGCGCTAAGCAGCAGCGCGGTCATCCTTTTCAGTCCGGGCAGATGTTTCAGTCCGGGCAGATGTTTTAGTCCGGGCAGATGATTTCTATTAGAATCAGAAGGGAAATTCCCGACAATACGTCCGTTTGGGAATAACGTCCTTGTTTTTTTCATTTGTATACTCCTTTTATCGTATTGATCATATGTATATGCCGGTTTTGTCACTGCCGATTATTCAAGGCTGCTAATAAAGCCGACAAGATACCTTTGGATCGTGGTCGCGTCATTGATATCTATATGACCGTCGTTGTTGGTGTCGGCGTTGTCAAGGGTGATTTCCGCGTTTACTTTGTATTGGGCAAGATACTTTTGCAGACACGTCACGTCGTTAATGCTGACATCTCCGTCGCCGTCGATATCTCCCAGCAAAACGTTTGAAATAACGTTTACAACACATTCCTTTTCCTCGGTTCCGCAAACGGCTGTGATCACCGCTCTGCCTCTTCTGACGGCAGTCACTTCGCCGCAGGAGGAAACTGTCGCAACAGTCGGGTCGGAGCTTGTCCATTCAACAGTATATTTGCTGCCGCCGTTGGGGTCCAAAATTCCGTGAAGCTTTTCGGTTTCGCCCTTGACAATGGTAAGCTCGTCCCGGTCAAGCGTTAGCTCCGGGTTTTCTTCTCCGGCTGAATTGTACAGCTCAGCTATTGCCGCGCGGTAGGTATAGTCGGTCACCTCTTGGGTCTTGGTTTTGAGCACGTTGTGCAAAGTAACCTGATACACATAGCCGGGAGTAAGCGCAAGCTCTTCGTTATAAAAGGAAATAGACGAGGTTCCAAACGAAGTGTATTTGCTGTTGCTGCCGTCGCTTGTGATCGTCCAGCTTGCGTTGTCCTTGTTAAGAAGCGTTATCGTAACATAGGTATCGTCACGGAAGCGATATCCGTTGTATGCCCATATCGTCCACTGGGCTGTGGTTCCTGCCACGCCCGCGGGGGTGATTCCCTTTGACGGCCAGCAAACAAAATCAATGTCGCTGGTCTGTCCGCCGTAGAACTTGTGCGCGCCCTGGTTTTCCACCGAGCCGAGTCCGATTTGTGACGCATAGGGATCAAGCAGATTTCTGCGGTGGCCGCAGTTGATGGGGTCGCCGTAGCCGTCGCTCAGCGCGTTGGTGATACTTGACAGAACGCTGCCCATATACAGGTTTTCGCTGCCGCCCATCATACATTTTTGATAGAATTCGTCGCTTATGCCATCTGCCTTGGGCGGATAGTGAGGATTGCTGTTGCTGATTCCGGCATAGCCCAGATAGCGTGTATACGCCGCCTTTGCCTGCGCGCCCTCAACCAGCGCGTCGTTGCGCTCCAAGTCCTTTAATCCGGCTCCGGCGCGTATTGCGTTGATATATCCAATCGCGCCGTCGATCTTGGCGTCCTTGATTTTGCCGGCGTTGATCGGCAGCTCCTGAACCGAGGGATCGACCTCGTAATAATCCGGCTCGTTGTTCCAGGTGTTTACCGAAGCCGTGTAACGCTCCTTTGCGTTTTGGAGCTTGGTCTGTTCCTCGGCGGTCAGCGCGACCGGATGCTCTGTGTTGACAAAAAGCTCGGACGAAACCGAACCGCAGTAATAACAGGTATTGTCATTTGCGGTGTAGTTTACAAACGCCGCAAGGTTTTTGCTTTCGGGGAAGGTGTAGCCTGTGGCTCTGCTCGCAAACGCCATCGGGTGCAAAAACCATGAGCCGCTTCCGTAGCTTGTAAAATACTCATAACCGGCGCGGTTGTTTTTTTGAGCAAACAAATGCGGATTGTTTCCGTTTTCGGCAAGCTGCAAAACACGGTTATAAACATCCTCGTCATATACCACGGGGGTGTTGTAGCCGTAAAGCTCGGTTGCCGCGTTGAACATCGCCACCGAATGCGGGATCATGTTCTTGTTGGCTGTGCATATGTCCTGATTGAACAAAGCCGTGTAATCGTTTCTGTTCATTATGCCGGCATAATAGTTTATGTCCAGCGCGCCGCAAACAACCTGCTGATTGTTGCTGCGATAATCCATTTTGCTCTGGACGTAATATGAATACACGTTTTGCTGACCGGCACTTATGGTTTTCATGCGAAAATCGTCGGAAATAGAACCATAGACCGCAACCCTGTTATTGCTGTTGGTTTCAATATACAGATAGTCGCTGTAGTTGTCGCCGTAGAAGGTGCAGGTTTTGCCGCCGAAAAGCGAATCCGTCATAATCTTTGGCTCGCCGAACATGTCGATAACGTCGTCCAGAGTCATGTTGTAGGTAATGGTCTTGTCGCCGATGATAATCAGCGCGTCGGACGGAAAATCATCCTCGGCTGCCGCAGCCGCAGGGCATGTCCAAAACGCGCCCAAAAGCAGCGCGAACACCAGCGTGACGGATATTATCCGTTTTTTGTTATGTAACATAAAATCAATCTCCTCCTGTGCCGCCGGGCACTTTTTCCGCGTTTGCGAACGGTTTATTTTTCGGTAAACGCCGCAAACATCAGATAATAGTATAGGCAATACCGCATAATTCAAGCAAGACGTGCGCCGCGAAATGTGCGGTTTGCCAATAAAATCTTACATTTTTAGTATACATTATTTTGCGGAATAATTCAACCATTCGGCATAATATCATTCTATTATTTTTTTACGATGCCAAAGGCTGATACAAGGTCGTGAAATATAAAAAACTTGGCTAAAAATATACAAGTTATCCCGTTTTTTCTCCATAAGTGAAAAGGACTGAAAGGAGTCAAAAACGATGAACAAAACCAATGCCGCAAAAACAAGCGGATATATTATGCTGCCAAGGGAGCTTTTCAGCGCGCGGTTCACAACGCTTTCGCTCCACGCAAGGGTGCTGTATTCCATGCTGCTCGACAGAAACGAGCTGTCCGAAAAAAACGGTATAAACGACGATTCCGGCAATGTTGTGGTTTTCTTTTCGGTTGAGGAGGTCTGCGAAAGGCTGGCGTGCAGTCACGGAAAGACTACAAGAATTTTTCACGAGCTGGAGCAGTTCGGGCTGATAAAAAGAAAATTCCGGGGTCTGGGAAAATCTGCCGTAATATATGTTAATTCTTTGCCGGAATCAGAAAATGAATCAGCTCAGGGAGACGAAAATCAACGCTCTAAAGAACTCAAATCCGGCACTCCGGACAACTCAAAACCGGCAGTCCGGGCAGCCCAAAACCGGCTCTCCGGGCAGCCCAAAATCGGCTCTCTTGACAGCCCAAAATCGGCTGCAATCTATACTGAAAGTAACTATACTGAAAAAAACTATCAGGAAATCATCTATCCTCATCAATCAGTCAGCTATGACGAAATGATTGAGGATGTCGAATATCAAATCGAGTATGATGTTTTGTCGGAGCGAGGCTACGGAGGGATCCTCGACGAAATTGTAAGTCTGATCGCAGACACCCTATGCGCAGACGCTCCGTCTGTGAGGATAGCAGGGCGGCAGATTCCCGTTGAGACTGTTCGCAGCCGTTTTGCCAAGCTGACTGCCGACCATGTCGAGCGTGTAATCAATACGCTTGGGAGCAACGCCGTGAATGTCAGAAACATGCGCGCGTATATGCTGACCTTGATTTACAACTCAATCGACTCGCTGGAAGCCTTGTTTTGGGAAGGCTATGCAAACACGGTTAGTTAGCGGAGCGATTCTGCCGATATTTACGGAGAAACCAAAAAACCGACCCACATCTGTGAATCGGTTTTGTATGTGAATTTAGTTAATTTCAAGCTTAGATTACTCTACCTCGAGCTCCCAGCCGTTGATTGTGTAAACGCCGTTGAGGTCGCTGATCTTAAGGTCTGCTGTCTTGTTCCAAGCGTTGC
>CAJODI010000056.1 GCA_905233145.1 uncultured Ruminococcus sp.
GTAAGAGGGTCGGTTACGGTTATTTCAAGCTCGGCTTCTGTACTCTTTGCTTTCTTTCCGGCCTTGACTGTAAGTGTCGCGCTTGCGCCGTTGCCCTTAATCTTGGCTGAAACACCTTTCGGCTTCTTGGAAATCTTCCACTTGTATTTCGTTGCAGTGTTCGTTGAGTTGCTAACAGAAAATTCTTCCGTCTCACTTGCGCCGGCATCGACTGTTACACTGGTGGCACCATTAATTGTCGGTGCAGGGTCAACAACCATGAAGCTTACTTTGCCCTTCGCTTCCGTGCCGTAATTATTAAGCGTGAACTCTACAGTTTGCTTTTTCGTCGCGATATCGGGCTTACCGGTAAGTGTTCCAACGTTAGGCGTTGTTGTCGTATCGACAGTAACTCCGGCAAGTGCTTCAGTTAATGTTGTCGGTGAGAACGTTACGTTAGCTTCTGCTACCTCTTTGCCCTTTAAGTTCGTGTCAATAGTTACATCACTCAGTGTTTCACTGGTACTAACCGTAAGTTTCTTTGTCGTCAGCTTCCTTTACGGTTCCGTCACCAAGAGCCTGATACACCTTTCCGTCAAGCACAATCATTTCGCCGTTTACACCCTCAAATGTGCCCAGCCCGGTATCTCCGTACTTTTTAAGCTCGCTAACCTCTATGATACCGTCATAATAGCCTTGGGTGAGCGACTGAAGCAGAGCAACCTGAAACATTGTTTCCCTTGAATCAGCGTTAGTTGCCCCCGAAGAGCAGGAAGCAAGCGGCAAAGTTAGTGAAGCAGTCAGTAGCACTGATAAAAGTTTTATCCTGTTTTTCATAAATAAAAGTCCTTTCATTTTAAGCAGCATTCTGCTATTTTACATATTTTACAGATTTTCCGGTATTGTCATATCCGCTGACAAAATTACCGTTGTTGTCTATACAGCGCACAGTGTAGGTATAGGTAGAGCCGTTGCTTACAACGCTGTCAGTAAAGCTTGTTGAGGTTGTGTCTCCAAGCTTTGTCCAGCCGTTTCTGCCCTTGTAAAATACTCTGTATTTAACCGCGCCGTTTACCTTTCCCCATGTAATTTTTACTCCGCCGCTTGTGCTCGAAAGCGAGGTGATCTTAGGAGTGCCGATAAAGGTGTGTGTCCAGCCGCTGTGATTATAGTCGCTGATTGTATTTCCATTTGCGTCAAGACAACGAATAGTATAGGTATCCTGTACGCCTGACTTTACCGCAGTATCGGTAAAGCTGTTGGCGGACGCGTCCGTTCCAAAGCGCGACCAGCCGCCCTTGCCGTTTTTATAGTAAACGCGGTAGCTTTTTACCCCGGGAATTGCAGTCCAGGTGATTTTGTTGCCGCTTGCTGTGCTCTCGATTTTGGTAATACGCGGAGCCTGAGCCTCATACACGTGCCACCAGCCGTGCGGATTAAAGTCGCTGATAGTCTTGCCTTCCGCATTCAGGCAGCGAATCGTATAGGTCTCTTTTCTGCCGGGAGCAACTTTTTCGTCAACGCAGCTTGTGCCGTTTACATCCTTTAGCTTTGACCAGCCGCCGCTGCCGTTTTTGTAATAAACTCTGTAGGAAGCAACACCCTCAACAGAGTTCCATTCAAGTCGGATTCCTTCCGTTGTGCTAGTCAGATTCTTGATCTCGGGAGTTTGTACTCCCAAATATTTATACGACCATCCGTCGGGGTTGAAGCCGCTGACAATAATGCCGTTGCTGTTGAGGGCGCGAATAGTGTAGGTATAAGTCGAGCCAAAGCTAACGTCGCTGTCAACAAAGCCGGTTTTCTTTGTATCGCCCAGACGGTTCCAGCCGCCCTTACTGTTTTTGTAGTAAAGCCGGTAGCTGTCCGCGCCGGCAACCGGCTGCCAGCTAAGCCTTACTCCATCCGCTCCGCTTTCAAAGCCGCTTATCTCGGGTGACGGGATTCCGTCAAAGGTCTTTGACCAGCCATTCGGATTGAAGCCGCTGTTTGTTCTGCCGCTCGCACTCAGGCTGCGGATCGTATAGGTATATTCTGTGCCCAACGAAACAACCGTATCGGTAATGGTGGTTTTGGTTGTGTCGCCAAGTACCGACCAGCCGCCGCTGCGGTTTTTGTAATAAACTCTGTAGCCGCTCGCGCCTTCAACGGCTTCCCAGCCCAGCTTAATTCCCTCGGAGATTGATTCCAGACTTGTGAGCTGAGGGATCTCGATTCCCCGGTATTCATGCGACCAGCCGTTGGCATTAAAGCCGCTGTTAAGACGATTGTTTCCGTTAAGGCTGCGGATCGTATAGGTATAGGTTGTGCCTACGCTCACCTCTTCGTCGGTGAAGGTAGTGGAAACAGTTTCACCGAGCGTGTTCCAGCCGCCGCTGCTGTTTTTGTAATAAAGTCGGTATTTGTTCGCGCCGTCAACCGCATTCCAGCTCAGTTTAACGCCGTTTGGAGCAGATTCAAGCTTTGAAATTTCCGGAATTTCGATTCCGGTATATGTGTGCGACCAGCCCTTACCGTCAAAGTCGCTGATTGGATCGCCGCTGTTGTCAATACAGCGCAAGGTATAGGTGTAGGTTGAACCTACGTTTACATCATCGTCGGTAAAGCTTGTTGAGCCTGTGTTACCCAAGCCCTTCCAGCTTCCGTTGGCTCCCTTGTAATAGACCCTGTAGCGGTTCGCGCCCTTGACCGCGTCCCAGGTAAGCTTTACTCCGTAGGCTGTGCTTTCGAGCTTTGTCACCTTTGGAACGGCAAGGACATTGCTAGTTGATGGTTCTCCGCTTTCATTTACAATAACGCTGATTGCCGCGGTCTTTCCGTTGCTGCTTTTGACAGTGATGGTTGTCTCGCCGACTGATTTTGCGAAAATCAGTCCGGTGTGATCTACGGCTGCAACCGAGCTGTTGTCGGAGGAATAGCTAAAGCCCGAAATCGCGTTTGCCGGACTTATCGACTTACTGATTCTGTAGGCAGTGCCTACTCCCATTCCCAGCATTTTCTCGTTTGTCGCAAGGCTGTAAAGCGAAGCTGTTTTTTCGTAGTTCGCGCCTACGGTGACAAGCCCGGGACCTCTTGAATAACCAATTCCCTCACCACAGTTTACAGTGGTGTTTTTCTCAATCATCGCAACCTTTGTATCCGAAGAAGCGTGGATTCCGTAATCGCTGACGCCGGAAACGCGGTTTTCGCTTACTTTTCCGGTGATATTCGAGCCTGAAAGCAGGGCTATTCCCTCTGTTTTGGCATCCGTAACGGTGTTGTTTGTAATTGTACCGATTTTTGAGCCGTAGATTCCCATTCCGTACTTACCCGAATCGGTAACCTCATTGTTACTAATATCCGTTACCGTGCAGTCATCGATCTGAACTCCGTTAAGCATAGAATGTGCGATATAGTTGTTGTATATCTGATCAGCCCTGACGTCGTTTCGGAAAACAACGCCGTAATAATTCTTGCTGTCAAATTTTCCCCGTCCGCAGGAAAGATTGTTGTTTCTGACAATTGTGTTGCGACAGTTTTCAACCCTGATTCCACTGCCCCAAACGTCAACGGAATTGTCGCGTATTGTTACACCGTCGTAATAGTAGCTTCCTGCCGGCAGCCTTCCGCTTCCGTCCTGATTGTTGCGCGGAGTTGCGGAAGAAAATTTGTAGCCCATCGCCGAAATTCCCGACACCTCGTAATGTGAATAAACATCCTCAAGAGTTCCGCAGTTTTTGAGTATGTTATAGGCGATCAGGATATTTGACCTTTGCGGAGTTTGATAACTGTCGGAAGCATGAGCGGCGGTATTGCCTTCCTTGGCAAGCTCGCTCGGTAAAAACGTACCGGAGCCCTCGTCCATAACAGCATAAACCGCGATTCCTCTCGCCGCGCCGTCGATCACATTACCGGTAATTGTGCAGTTGACCCAGTTAAGGCCTTGGATTGCAACGCTGTGCATATTCTTAAATGTGTTGTTTCTGATTATGATTCCGTCGTGTGGGCGGTTGTGTATCGCGGTATGACTGCCCACTCCGCGCGGACAGTTCGTAAAGGTGCAGTTTTCAACAAGGATATTCTTCATTGGCAAATCCTCGCTTCGGCAGTTTACAATGTGTTCTTCCTTGAGCACGTCAAACTGGATTGCCTCAAAGCCCACACCGGAGGGCGAAAGAACCTGGTCGGTAAAGGTGCAGCCGCGCGCGGTAAAGCCGTCAACACCCGCAACCTCCATCATGTGTCCCTCGTTAAGATTTTTAAGATTAACGTTAATCATCTTAAAATTCTTTGCGTGTGCGACCTTTATCATGGTATTTTCAGTACCGTTGGCGTTAAGCGTGCCGCCGTTTATTGAAATGTTTTCGTAATAATATCCTGTGTGACCGGTTTTTAGTGTGTCCTCATCGCCGGTGCGAATCATATTTGAGCCTGCCGACTTGTCACGAGTAATTGTAACTCCGCTGAGAGTCAGAGTGGTATTGGCGTAAATATGAAGTCCTCTGTTTAGCGTGTAGCTGCCGGGAGCGACAACTACGTTATATATATTAGAAGAGCTCGCCTCAGCTTTTGCCTTGTCAAGCGCAGCCTGAATTGCAAAATAGGCTCCCATAGACTTGATCTCGTCTGAGGAAACGTTAATAACATTATCAGCGCCAACTGAAGAAATATTGACATGATCCGCCGCAAATGCAGTCGGCGGCTCTGCGAAAGAGCACAGCATAAGTGCGGCAGTCAGCAACGCCGTTATACTTTTAAACAATTTTTTCATATCATCAACTCCGGATCAAAGCTTTTTTTTCGGTACCGCATAACGTGTACGGCTTTGACTTTATTATACAATAACATACTGCCATTGTCAAACCAAATTGTGTATTTTTGACTTATACAATTTATCAGAAAATAGTGTTAAAAAATCTTACAAAACAAAATCCACCGTTTTTTACGAAGCGGTGGATTTTTGAGATATTATGTTATCCAATCAATTCTTTGATTTTTGCCTCGGCTGCAACGGCGTCTGCCTTGCCGCGGCTGTTTTTCATTACGTTTCCGACAAGTGCCTTTAATGCCTTTTCCTTGCCGTTTTTAAAGTCCTCAACAGCCTTTGGGTTGCTTTCGACCGCAGCCTTGCACAATTCAAGCAAAGCGTTGTCGTCAACTCCGCCCATATCGGCTTCGCTGATAAAGTCAAGCGCGCCCTTGCCGGAATCGAGCATTTTTTCAAGAGTAGACTTTGCAAGATTGTTGCGAATTTTGCCGCTGTCAAGCAGCTTTACCAACTCGTTAAGCTGTTTTGGCTTTACCGCAACGTCAAACTGCTCTTTGTCAGCCTCGGTCTCGGTTCTGCGGAAAATCTGACCGATTATAAAATTAGAAACTGATTTTGCGGATTTTACACCCTCACATGCTTCGTCAAAAAATTCGCTGATCTTTCTGTATTTTGTCAAAAGC
Organism: uncultured Ruminococcus sp.; assembly: GCA_905233145.1. Lineage (GTDB taxonomy): Bacteria > Bacillota > Clostridia > Oscillospirales > Acutalibacteraceae > Ruminococcoides. The sequence goes on from CAJODI010000056.1 coordinate 5,410, forward strand.
TGAGCGTCTTTTTCGGGGATCCCGAGTTCCTCGGTATATCTTTTGAATTTTTCGGCAGGAAGCTCGGGCAGACTTGCCCTGATTTCTTCAACCTCTTCGCGCGAAATATTGATGGTAACAAGATCCGGGTCGCGGAAATAGCGGTAGTCGTGCGCGTCTTCCTTGCTTCTCATAGAAGAAGTCGTACCGCTTGCGTCGTCATAGCGCAGGGTCTCCTGAACAACCTTGCCGCCGCTTTCTATCAAATCTGTTTGACGCTCGAACTCGTACTCCATCGCCTTCGCGATATTGTTGATTGAATTCATATTTTTGATTTCGGTTCTTGTACCGAGCTTTTCGCTGCCCTCGGGACGAACAGAAATATTAACGTCACAACGCATTGAGCCCTCCTGCATTTTGCAGTCAGAAACTCCGATATAGCGCATAACCTGCTGGAGACGCTCGACATACTCCTTAGCTTCGTCAATCGAACGGATATCAGGCTCGGAAACTATTTCAATCAGCGGAACTCCTCCGCGGTTGTAGTCAACATAGGTGTCGCCGTGCTTGTGGATCAGCTTTCCGGCGTCCTCCTCGATGTGAATGTGGTGCAGGCGGATTTTTCTGCCGTTTGAAAGCTCAACATATCCGCCAATTATCAGCGGAGCATAGAGCTGGCTAATCTGATAAGCCTTTGCCAAATCGGGGTAGCAATAGTTTTTTCTGTCCATTTTGGCTATTTCAGCAATTTCACCGTGAACCGCCAAGCCTGCCTTGATCGCATAGCGCACAACCTCACGGTTGAGCTTTGGCAAGGTTCCCGGTAGCCCTATGCATACCGGACAGCAGTGGGTATTCGGCTCGCCGCCGAACTGAGTTGTGCAGCCGCAAAAAATCTTGGTCTTGGTTGACAGCTCAATGTGGGTCTCAAAACCCGCAACTAATTCATATTTCACAGCTTTACACCCCACTTTGTATCCATAAATTTATCGGGAGCCGCCTGCTGATATTTATAGGCGGCGTTAAGTATCGTTGCTTCTCCAAAGCTTCTTCCGATCAGCTGCATACCGATCGGCATACCCTTTGCGTTAAAGCCGCACGGGATCGAAACGCCGGGCAGACCTGCTATATTAACCGGAACAGTGCAAATATCGGTGAGGTATGTCTCAATCGGGTCTGAAACCGCATGACCCATTTCAAAAGCTGTCATCGGAACGGTCGGAGCAAGGATTACATCGCAATTCTCAAATGCGTCGTTAAACGAGCGGATAATCGAACCGCGCAGATCCTGAGCCTTTTTGTAATAAGCGTCGTAGTAACCGGCAGAAAGAACGTAAGTACCGAGAAGGATCCTTCTCTTTACCTCCTCGCCGAAGCCCTCGCTTCTGGTGCGGCAGATCATATCATGAGTGCCGTTGTAGTGGGCGGTTTTGTAGCCGTAGCGGATTCCGTCGTAGCGGCCGAGGTTTGACGAAGCCTCGGCACAAGCGATAATATAGTAAACCGGAAGAGCGTATTTGAGCGCGGGCAGATCAAAGTAAACGATTTCCGCGCCGAGCGACTTGTAAACCTCGGCAGCTTCAAGCACTGCCTCCTTTACATCGTCGCGAACGCCGTCAAGATATTCCCTTGCAATGCCGATTTTGAGTCCCTTGATATCGTTGTCAAGCTTGGAGTAGGTCTCCTCAGAGCTTCCCTTTGAGGTTGAGTCGCGCTCGTCCTGCTTTGAGATCGCGTCAAAAACGATCGCCGCGTCCTCAACGCTCTTTGTGATAGGTCCGATCTGGTCAAGCGAGCTTCCGTAGGCGATCAGACCGTAACGCGATACCGCGCCGTAGGTTGGCTTTAGTCCGACAATTCCGCAGAACGAAGCCGGCTGGCGAATCGAGCCGCCTGTGTCGGAGCCGAGACCGTAGGCAGCAATATTCGCGCCTACTGCGCTGGCAACGCCGCCCGACGAACCGCCGGCGCAGTGTTTGGTATTGAACGGATTTGCCGCGCCGCCAAAGTACGAGGTCTCGCTTGACGAGCCCATTGCAAACTCGTCCATATTTGTTTTTCCGAGCATAACGGCGTTTTGCGCCTGCAAAAGCTCCCAAACAGTGGCGTTGTAAATCGGCTTGTAGCCGGTGAGGATCTTTGAGCAGCAGGTGGTTTCGATGCCCTTTGTTGAAAGGTTGTCCTTCAAAGTCATCGGAACGCCCTCGAGCATACCGATCTCTTCTCCGGCGGCAAGCTTTTTGTCAACAGCCTCTGCCGCTTTAAGAGCCTCGTCGCCGGTCACGTTTACGTAGGCGTTCAGCTCGGGATTTGATTTTTCGATTTGTTCAAGATAGCTTTTTGTAAGCTCGGTGCAGGAGCACTGCTTTGTTGTCAGCATCTCGTGAATTTTGGATATTGTTCCCATCTTTACACCGCCTTACTCTCTGTTTCTTACAAGAAAATGATCCTCAGCCTGCTCGGGCGCGTTGCAGAGAATCTCCTTGCAGTCATAGGACGGAACAACCTCGTCCTCGCGATATACGTTTGAGAGATTGTTGATATTGTCAAAGCCCTCGCCATCCGCCGGAGCGTTGTTGATCGCGTCGGCAAAGTCGATGATTTCCTGCATAGACTTTGTAAGACCGTCAAGCTCCTCCTCGGGAACAAACAGCTTTGAGAGCAGAGCGATGTTTTCAACGTCTTCTCTTGTTACCATATTTATCAATCCTTAAATATATTAATCAATATTATACAATCGGGAGCGAAAGGATTTGTAATTAAGGCAATACCGCATAATTCTGGTGCGCGGATTGCGTAGTCAGATTTTTCGTCAGAATGTTCAAATAATCAGTGTGCATACTGACGTATGGATAAATAATATGCAAGCAAGGCGTGCGCCATGAATTGTGCGGTGTTGCCTTAAGGATCCTGTCTGCCCGACCGAAATTGTCAATTGTCCATTGTCAATTTATCTAATCTTTACGTGAACCTCACGCAGCTGCTGCTCGGTTACCTCTCCGGGAGAGCCGAGAAGCAAATCCTGAGCGTTTGAGTTCATCGGGAACGCGATTACCTCGCGGATATTTTCTTCTTCGGTGAGCAGCATGATCATTCTGTCAACGCCCGGAGCCATTCCTGCGTGCGGCGGCGCGCCGTACTGGAAGGCATTGTAGAGTGCAGAGAATTTCGCCTTGAGGTCGTCCTCTGAATAGCCTGCAAGCTCAAATGCCTTTTTCATGATCTCGATATCATGGTTACGAACCGCGCCCGACGAAAGCTCCACACCGTTGCATACGATATCGTACTGATAAGCGAGGATTGTTTCCGGGTCTTGGTTGAGCAGAGCGTCAAGACCGCCCTGGGGCATAGAGAACGGGTTGTGAGTAAAAATGATCTGATTGGTTTCCTCGTCGCGCTCGAACATTGGGAAGTCAACGATGAAGCAAAGCTCAAAGCGGCTTGTATCAATTAATCCGAGTCGGTTTGCAACCTCTGTGCGAATCTGTCCGGCAAGCTTCGGCGCGTCCTTGGCGGTGTCGGCAATAAAGTAAATCACGTCGCCTGCCTTTGAGCCGTTGCGCTTGATAAGCTCCTCGCGGTCGCCCTCCCTGAGGAATTTGTCGATAGGACCGTCAAAGGTCAAATCATCGTTGACCTTGACGTAGCCCAAGCCCTTCATACCGATTGAAAGCGCGAATTCCTCCATTCTCTTGAACCACTTCTTACTCTGAGAAGCAGCGTTTGGAACGTTGATTGAGCGAACGGTCTTTTTGCGGAAAGGCGCAAAATCTGTTTCCTCAAACATATCGCTGATTTCAACAATAAGGAGAGGGTTGCGCAGATCCGGCTTGTCGGTGCCGTATTTTACCATTGCCTCAGCAAAGGGAATACGCTTGAACGGAGGCTTTGAAACCTCTTTGTCCGAGAATTTTTTGAAGGTCTCGTAAAGAACCTCCTCAGCAACATCAAAAACGTCCTCCTGGGTGGCGAACGCCATTTCAAAGTCAAGCTGATAGAACTCTCCCGGAGAACGGTCGGCGCGCGCGTCCTCGTCGCGGAAGCATGGAGCGATCTGGAAGTATTTATCAAAGCCCGAAACCATCAAAAGCTGCTTGAAAATCTGGGGAGCCTGCGGCAGAGCGTAGAACTTGCCCTTGTGCTTGCGGCTCGGGATCAGATAGTCTCTCGCGCCCTCCGGAGACGAGGTTGAAAGGATCGGGGTCTGGATCTCGGTAAAGCCCATCTCGCCCATCTTGGAGCGAAGAAAGCTGATGATCTGCGAACGAAGCAGGATATTGTTGTGAACCTTTGGGTTTCTGAGGTCAAGGAAGCGGTATTTTAGTCTTACTTCCTCAGAGGTATTTGTAGAGGTTGCGACTTCAAACGGAAGCGCGTTCTTGCATTTTCCCAGAACGGTAATATCTTCGGTATGAACCTCAACATATCCGGTCGCGATTTTGGTGTTGATCGTCTCCTCGTCACGCTTAACAACCTTGCCGCTTAGAGTAACGGTGCATTCCTTATTGATGTTTTTGAGAATCTCGTCGTTATGAACTACAACCTGAAGCACTCCGTATTCGTCGCGGATATCCAGAAACATAACGCCGCCGTGATCTCGGATATTTTCAACCCAACCGGCAATTCTGACCTGCTGACCTATATTTTCTTCTCTTAATTCACCGCAGCTTACGGTGCGGTACTGATTAGCCTTTATCATTATATTACAATCCTTTCAGATATATCTTTCAAAACTATGCTGAGAAAGTATGTCTATTCTTCAAAATTATACCACAAATACACCAATCAATCAATAATGTTTGGATATTTTTTTAATTTTGTTCAGATTTTTCTCAGCCCGAGCATCTAAAAGCGTCAATTGTCCCCCGTTTTCCGCTTGCAAAATCGTGGCTCTCTCTAAGCCTGTGCAAAATTTCGTCTAAGCCAAGGCTGTTGTCTGCATAAATTGTTATCCAATGGCGCGGATTCATATTCTTGCCGCGAAAAATTTTCTTTTCATCAGCGATTTTTTCAATCTCGTCCGGGTCGCAAATCAAATCAATTGTTTCGGTCGCTTCGTCCTCAAATTCTTTTTTTACTGTCATAATCAGCGCGTACCACTGTCCGGTCTCAGGGCAGCGCAAAACCGCTGCGTCGGGAATATTGATCCACAAGAACTCCGGCTCGTCGCCAAAATGTTCCTTGGCATAAGCGAGCACAGAATTCACCTGTTCGTTTTTGAATTCATATTTTTGATTAGTCATAGGTTTTTTCACAAACCTCCTTTATTTTTTCTCTCAGCCGCAAAAAATCCTCAAACGCCGCCGGCTTTTTCCCGGGGTCTCTGAGCACCGCCGCCGGGTGGAACATCGCGGTCATAAGGATCCCGCCCTTTTCAAGCCATTGTCCGTGCTCGCGCGTGATTTTAAAATCCTCGCGAATTATTCTGCACGCCGCGATACGTCCGAGACAAACTATTATTTTCGGCTTGATAAGCCTTACCTGCGCCCTGAGCCAGTCAATGCACATTTCCTGCTCCCCGGGCTTTGGGTCGCGGTTGTAGGGAGGGCGGCATTTTACGATATTGGCGATATAAATATTCTTTTTTCGGTCAAGATCGACCGCATAAAGCATTTTGTCGAGCAGCTGCCCGGCAAGCCCCACAAACGGCTCGCCCTGCAAGTCCTCGTTTTCGCCGGGACCCTCGCCGATGAACATAACCTCGGCGGTCTCGCTTCCCACTCCCACAACAACATGGCGGCGCGTTTCGCAGAGTGCGCATTTTTTGCAGGAAAGGCAGTCGTTTTTCAGTTCTTCAAGGCTGTTATAAGTCATAAAATCACTCGATTTTGAAAAATAAGGTTGAAATATACTTGATTTAGTAGTAAAATATATTCTAGGTGGCCGCCCTGCGGCGGTTGTTTCAAAAATTATGAATGGTGGTAATTAACTATGAAAATTATGGTAGAAACCTCTGCACATCACGTTCACGTAACCAAGGAGACCCTTGCAACTCTTTTCGGCGCGGACGCCAAGCTTACAAACAAAAAGGATCTTTCTCAGCCGGGTCAGTTCGCCTGCTTTGAAAAGGTTACTGTTGTAGGACCCAGAGGCGAGATGACAATGTCTATCCTCGGTCCCGAAAGAGCTGCGGATCAGGTTGAGATCTCTTTGACCGACGCGCGCAAGCTCGGCATCACCGCTCCGATTAGAGAATCGGGCGATATTGAGGGCACACCGGGCTGCAAGCTCGTTGGTCCCTGCGGTGAGGTTGAGATTGAATGCGGCGTTATCGCGGCAAAAAGACATATTCACCTTGATCCCAAATCAGCCGAGGAATATGGTCTTGAGGACAAGCAGATTGTATCCGTCAAGGTTGGCGAGGGTACAGGCAGAGAGACGATCTTCGGCGACGTTGTAATCAGAGTCAGCCCGAAATTTGCTCCGGCAATGCACATCGACACCGACGAATCAAACGCGGCAGGTCTCGGCGGCACGGTTGACGGCGAAATCATCGCGTAATTTTTACAGGAAAATAATTCTCATTTATTTACGGCAGGCGATCATTCGTCTGCCTTTTTGTTTGCCCTGAAAATAAATGTGTGCAAAAAGTCGCGGAAGATTTCTCTCCAAGCTTCTTCGTTGTGCTCGTTTTCAAACAAGACGACCTCGTTGAGCAGATCGTAAGGATAGCAAAGCTCGGTTAATATATCGTAAACCACTTCGACGCTCTCATAAATCCTCCGCTCCAAATCGCCCTCGGCACCGGTGTAGATATAAAGGTATGGCTGATCGTCGGTTATCATTTTGCTTATCCAGCTTTTTAAATCCTCGGCAGAGTAGAGCAAAAACGCCGGAGAAAACACGCCTAAAAACGAAAAGCGTTCGCGGTGGCTAAGTCCGGTAAAGAACGACTGCAAGCCGCCCGAGGAGCTTCCGCAAAAGGCGGTCGCCTCTCTGTCACGCCTGACCGGAAGATTGCTTTCAACATAGGGCATGACCGTATCAACAACAAAGCTGTCAAAAATCTCGCCCTCGGCATTGGTGTAGCAGGGCATATCCGTGGGCATAACCGTTCCGATCGAGCCGGGTGTAAGCTCGTTGTCGCGCCATTCGCCGCCGTGGTCGATCCCGACAATGACCGCGCCGGAGCCGCTGCTTTTGATTTCTGCTTCGACCAGATCAATAAGCTTCCAGCACCCAAACGTCGCTTCTTCCTCAAAGAAGAGGTTTTGTCCGTCGGTCATATAAATGACAGGCAAAAGCTCGCCCTCGTTGTGCTCCGGAACATAGATTCGGATTTTTCTGTCGCCTCTGTCGGGATAAGGCAGAAGCGCGGTAATGATTTCAGCTTTTTTCATAATAATCACCTCGAAACCAAAAATGGTATTTTGAATAGCTCTAAAAGTATTATCTCACAAAATTGTTCGTCTTTCAACCGCATAACGCAAATTTTTCCGTCAACAATAATATCGAGGTGATTTTATGATTAATGATATCGAAATGCTGAACTCCATACTTCAAAATGCCGAAATGGGCTGTCAGGGCGTAAAGAGCGTGCGAAAGCGTGTAAAGAGCACCCAGGTTGACGCGCTTTTGAGTGAACAGCTTGTGCGTTACGGCAAAATATATCACTGTGCCAACAATATGCTCCGCAACCGCGGCGCAGAGATAAAGCACATTAACCCCGTTACCAAAACAATGACCCGCATTGCCGCAGACCGTGACCTAAAACGAGACCCCTCGCCCTCTCACGCCGCAGAAATGATGATTAAGGGCAACACAATGGGCGTAAACAAAATGTCGCGCCGTCTGCGCGAGTATGACAAAAGCGACTCAAACATCACGCTTCTCGCCAAAAAAATGCTCGACACGGAAGAAGAGCATATCGGTCAGCTAAAGGCGTTTTTGTAATGCCCCAAAAACGAAACAGTACCAAAACTAAAGCGCACGTCGTTGTTTCCGCCGACGTGCGCTGAATTTTTGTTAAAATGATTTTAGGCAATACCGCATAATTCGGATGTGCGGATTGCGCAGTCAGATTTTTCGTCAGAATGTTCAAATAATCAGTTCGCATACTGACGTATGGGGACTGATTTTTGGGCAGTCTGACGGAATAAGCGAATTGTGCGGTGTTGCCTTTATTCTTTAAACGAGGAATCAGCCCAACTCGTCAACAACCTTCTGAATTGCTTCGAGCGCGTCATCCGGGAGCTTGTCATAGCCGCCCTTTTCCTCGCTGAACGCCTTGATTTCATTTACTCTGTCGTTCATTCTTGCCTTGAGCTGAGAAACATAATCAGCATCGTTCATATCGGGAACAAAGCCTTCCCAGTCCATGATCTCGATATCGGAGAACGGACCCCATTTTTTGAACTCTGCCTTGCCCTCAACAATAGCTTCGAGGATTCCGAGAGTATCCTTAGGCTGAACCTTCTTGCCCATGAAGTCGCCGGTATTTACGATGTAGCAGTCAACGTTCTTTTCCTCAACCAGCTTCTTAAACTTAGCATAGTCGTTAGCAAGAGGATAAGTTCTGAACGGATTCGCGTATGGAACAACAACCAGCTTGTTGGGATCAACACCCGGAGCAAGACGCTCTGCGGACGATCTCTTTGTTGCCAAGGTCGCGCCCATTACAGAAGCAAGAGAAGCACCCTTGAGCTTTACAACCGGAGGAATTGTCGGATCCTTCATGATCCAGAAAATAGCGTTTACCGGAGCGTCGATCTTGTCAACACGGTTTGGCGACCAAAGCTTTGACTTGATTGCTCTGCCGTTTCCGTTTCTGATATCCTCTGTAACGATCTGGATCTTTCCGTCCTCGTCAAGAGTAGCGGAGCAGTTCTGAACCGTGAGCAGATACTTGTTGTCGGGACAGCCTGTGGGATAGTCCGCGGTTTTGTCAAAATAGGTCGGCTCAATCGCGATGGAAGCGCAGGTGTCGGTGTTGATAATAAACGCGTCGTCGTGGAGCACCTTGATTTCATATTTTCCGCCGTGCTTAGCGTGAGTAAGAGTTGATTTTCCGGAGCCCGAAAGTCCGTAAACCGAAGCAACATACTTGCTGCCGTCTGCAAGGGTGTATTCCTTCTGACCGCCGTGGCAGGAAGCGTAGCCGTTGCGGTTAGCCATAGCCCAAACCATTGTCAGAGTTCCCTTTTTGTGCTCGCCGAAATATCTCATACCGAGGATAGCGGCGCAGTTTGTTTCTGTATTAAAGTAGCAAAGAGTCTTTTTGGCAGGATCCGAAAGGCAGTCAAAGCTTACGCCGGGATTCTCAACAGGGGTCCACTGCGGATCCGAGAAGATATAAATGTCAGGCTCGTTGCCGTCTCCTACAGGCTTTGAAGCCTTGTACATCTTTACATACTCGTCGGACATATACTGGAAGTTGAGCATCCAGTTGTACATAATATTTTCCTCACCCTCAGGAATAAGAAGGTGAACCTTTACCATAAATTCCTCGTCAAGACCGGCAAAGCAGGTTGCGTGATAAAGCTTTTTGTAGCGCGCGCTGTAAACTGCGTCCATTACAACCTTATCCAATGCCTCGCAATCAACACCCGGCTCGCCTGCAATGCGGCGTGCGGTTGCGTAACGGCCTGTGATTGCGCCGTCGTTAAAGAGAAGTACCTTTGCGTCTGCGTCAAGTCCGAATTCTTCGGCTCTGTATACCGGCATATCTGTAACAATTGTCCCCGGTGAATTTTTAGCGAGGTTATAAGCCTCTTTAAGAGTGTTTACCTTTACAACGTTGTTGCCGTAGAAAGCAGCTTCGATAATAGCTCTGGTCTTTGAAAAACCAACCTTTCCCTTTCCAATCTCGCTCATAGGGTAATAAGCTTTTGTGGACATAATATCTACTCCTTTTATGTTATTTATCTGCAACAAAGAATTTATCGTCGCAGATATGATTATATACATTACTTATTATAGCACTTTTCACGGCGTTTGGCAAGAAAAATTAAACCGATTAAAAAACTTCACTGTCCGGTGTTTGACTAATGCTCAAAAAAATGTTAAAATAAATTTACCAAAAAGAGGATGGTATTATAATGAAAAAATCAATGGCTTTTATTTCGGCGGTAATAACGTGTATTATCGCTGTTTTTACCGCGTTCACCGGCTGCGGTAGCAACAGAAATTCCGAAATTGAGGGCGAATGGGTGCCAACCACGGCGTATCTCAACGGTGTTACCGTTCAATACAGCGAGTTAGGGATAGAAAAGGATCAGTTTGGTTTTGTTTTCAACAGCGACGGAACCTGTATTGCAACGCGCGCAGGCGTAACCGAAACGGGCTCTTTTACACTCAACGAAAGCTCGATTGACGTCAACTTTGGCGGCGCGCCCGAAAGACTTGACTACGACGGCAAAAATATAAAGCTAAACTATACCTACAACAACGAAACCACTTCGTTTATTTTTACAAAGCTCTCCACCGCCAACGCCGGAAAGTAATCTTTGCCTCCGGCGCGCGGCGAATATATTCAAAAGAAGGAATTTATTATGGAAAAAAAGCAATTTCAATCCGAATCAAAGCGTCTGCTTGATTTGATGATCAACTCAATCTACACTCACAAGGAGATTTTCCTTCGCGAGATTATTTCTAACGCCAGCGACGCGATCGACAAGCTCTGCTTTATCGCCCTTACCGACGACAAGCTCGGCATGACCAGAAGCGACTTCAAAATACATATAGCCGCCGACAAGGATAACCGCACGCTCACGATAACCGACAACGGAATCGGAATGGATCTTGACGATTTGGAGAACAATCTCGGCACGATCGCTTCCTCAGGCTCCTATAAATTCAAGCAGGACATGGCTGAAAAGCCCGAGGATATTGACATTATCGGTCAGTTCGGCGTTGGCTTTTATTCAGCCTTTATGGTTGCAAAAAAAATCACCGTAAACACCAAAAAATACGGCTCCGAAACCGCTTATCTTTGGGAATCCTCCGGCGTGGACGGCTACACCGTTACCGAGTCCGACAAGGCTGATATCGGAACCGAGATCATCCTTGAAATGAAGGACAATACCGACGACGAAAACTATGACGAATTCCTTGAGCAGTACAGGATCCAGGGACTTATCAAAAAATATTCCGACTATATCCGCTATCCAATAATCATGGAAATGACCAAAAGCCGCGTCAAGGAAGAAACCAAGGACAGCGAAAAGCCCGAATATGAGGACTACACCGAGGAAGAAACCCTCAACAGCATGGTTCCGATTTGGCAGAGAAGAAAGCAGGACGTTACTCAGGAGGAATACGACCGCTTTTACAGCGAAAAATTCATGACGATGGACAAGCCCCTCAAAACTATAGCAACATCGGTAGAGGGCGTTGTGACCTACAAGGCGCTGCTGTTTATTCCAAGCTCGACTCCATATAATTATTACACAAAGGAATACAAAAAGGGCTTGCAGCTTTATTCCAGCGGTGTTTTGATCACCGAAAACTGTGAAGAGCTTGTTCCCGAGTACTTCCGCTTTGTCAAGGGCGTTGTTGACACCGCCGACCTCTCTCTGAACATCTCGCGCGAAATGCTTCAGCATGACAGGCACCTGCTGACAATTGCGCAGAATATTGAAAAGAAGATCAAAAACGAGCTCACCTCAATGCTCAACAATGACCGCGAGAACTACGAAAAATTCTTTGCCGCGTTCGGCAGACAGCTCAAATACGGCGTTGTTTCCGACTATGGTATGCACAAGGGAGATTTGCAGGATCTGCTGATGTTCTACTCCTCTACCGAAAAGAAGCTCACCACACTGAGCGAGTATGTCGACCGCATGAAGGAGGAGCAAAAGTTCATCTACTTTGCGACAGGCGACAGCATTGCTTCAATTGATTCGCTTCCGCAGACCGAGCTGCTCAAATCAAAGGGCTACGAAATCCTTTATTGTACCGAGGAAGCCGACGAATTTACACTCCAGACTCTGATGACATACAAAGAAAAAAGCTTTTGCTCGGCAACCAACGACGACCTGGGTATTGAGAACGAAGAAAACAAGGAAGAAGAAAAGGACAACTCCGCGATCCTCACCTTTGTTAAAGAAACACTCGGCGATAAAGTCAGCGAAGTCACCGCGTCAAAGAAGCTTGTTTCTCACCCGGTTTGCCTGACCGCAAAGGGCGGTATCTCGTTTGAAATGGAAAAATATTTCAACGCCGTTCAGCCCGACTCCGGAATGAAGGCAGAGCGCGTGCTCGAACTCAACATGCAGCACAGCGCGGTCAAGACAATGGAAGAGCTGATCCAAACCGACATCGAAAAGGCAAAGAAATACGCCGAGGTGCTCTATTGTCAGGCTCTGCTGATTGCAGGACTTCCGCTGGACAATCCGTCAGAGTACACCGATCTCGTTTGCTCGCTTATTTAATACTAAACTCAAATAAAAAATAGACAATCTTTGCGGTCTATTTTCCGCAATACTTCGTTGTCGTCCTTGCAAGGCGACAGCCTTGCGGCGTC
>CAJODI010000057.1 GCA_905233145.1 uncultured Ruminococcus sp.
AGTATATCGTCCTGAATCTGGAAAGCAAGTCCGACGCATTCTCCGTATTCGCGCGCAGCTTTTATCTTTTCTTCGTCCGCTCCGGCGGCAATACAGCCAAGCTCGCAGGCTGCCTTGATAAGAAAGCCGGTTTTTTTGGCGTCCATTTCTCTGAGAGCCTCAACAGATACGTCAGTGTTTTCGTTTTGAAGGTCAATCACCTGACCTCCGATCATTCCGTGCGCCCCGGCATATTCAGCCAAGGTTTTTGCGGCAAGCCGACAAGCCCTGTCTCCCAAAAGCGACGCGGCTTCATCGGAATTGATCACCTCAAACGCCATTGTCAAAAGCGCGTCTCCGGCAAGCAGCGCAAACGCCTCGCCGAACATTTTGTGATTTGAGGGCTTTCCGCGTCTGAGATCGTCGTCATCCATACACGGCAAATCGTCGTGAATCAGTGAATAGGTATGAATCATCTCTACCGCGCAGGCAAAATGCAAAGCCCTTTCACCTTCACCGCCGCACAACCGGCAAAATTCCAGAACAAGCCTTGGACGTACTCTTTTTCCGCCGGCGTCAAGACTGTATTTCATTGCGTCAACAACAAGCTTTTCGCTGCATTCGCCGGTCGGCAAAAGCTTGTTGAGCTCATTTTCAATCATAGTCAAATCGTTATTCGCCGTTGTCAAGCTCCTGCGCCTCCCCGTTGCCTAAGCTTCTGATTTTCTCATTAATATCCTCAATCCGACTCTTGCAGCTCTCCAGCTCGTTAATACAAAACGAAAGAAGCTCACACGCCTGAGCATAAAGCTCCACGTTCTCGCTAAGGGTCATGGATTTGTTTTCCATTTGTTCAACCGTTTTTTCAAGTTTTTCGTTAGCTTCTTCAAAGCTCATTTTTTCGGTCATTTATTTGTCCTCCACAGACCTGTAAATCTTGCGTAAAATTCCGCCGTCCTCCGCCCTGTTCGGCTGACAGGCAGCTAAAGCGGCGCACGCCTTGCCTGAATTCTGTTGCGTCATTTTGTCAAAAATCAATCCGGCTTTTTGTAATAATCCATCAGCCTCATGATTCTGTGATTGGCACCGCTCCTGCTTATCGGCGGTGAAAGGTTCCTGCCCAAATCTCTCAGAGACATCTCCGGGTTTTCGAGTCTGAGATACGCAATTTCCCTTAGATCCTCAGGCAGGGTTTCAAGTCCGATGTTGGCTTTGATATATTTTATTGCCTCAAGCTGCCTTGCCGAGGCAGAGGCTATTTTGCCTATATTAGCAACCTCGCCGTTTATTCTGCGGTTAATATTGTTTCTGACCTGCTTGACCGCCTTTGCTCCCATAATCTCCATTGCGCCGCGCGGCGCGCCGATATATGTCATAAGATCGCAAATCTGCTCGCTGCCCTTAAAATACACAACATAGTTGCCGTTTCTGACAACAGTTTTCGGCGTAAAATCGCATTCCGTCACCTCGGTGAGCAGTCTGCACAAATCCTGAGAAATATTTCTGTAGGGCGCGCAGAACTCGGCGTGATAATTCTTTTCGGGGTCGGAAACCGAGCCGCAGCACAAAAACGCTCCTCTGACAAAGCCTGCCGCCGCTTCGTCTCCGGGAAGATTTGCCCGGTTTACCCTCAGCGTGACCTCGGCTTTATAATGCCCGAAATCCTCAAAAATCCTCTTGCAGTCTCCGCTGTCAACCACGCTCAGCCTGTAAAGCCTGCCTTCTACCGCCCTTGTCCTCAAAACAGACTGCTTTTCCAGAATCGGCATATACAGATTTTCGAGCAGCATTGAAGCACGCTTGCAAACGTGTTTATTTTCTGTGGTAAAAACTATGCTGTCAGACGAAAACTTTTTTCCAAACAGCAGCATTCCGTAAAGCTCGGCTCTCAGAACTTCGCGGTCAAAAATCTCATTAGAGCAAAGCTCCTTTTTCACTTCAGACGAAAAAGACATCGCTGACCTCCGCCCTATTTGTGAACATCTCTGTGCTGTATCACGCACTTGTAGCCCTTCATGTCAAAGTGCTCCTTCAAGCCTCTGGCTATCGTAACGCTTCTGTGCTTTCCTCCGGTGCAGCCGATTCCGACAACCAGCTCGCTTTTGCCTTCCTTAAGGTAGAGCGGAACCGAAAAATCAAGCAGATTCAATGTTCTTTTCAAAAATTCCTGCGTCTCGCTGCTGTGCAAAACATAATCGCGCACAACCTGATCAAGACCGGTAAGATGCTTTAATTCCGGAATATAATAAGGATTGGGCAGGCATCTTACGTCGATAATCAAGTCTGCCTCAAGCGGGATCCCGAATTTGAAGCCGAACGACATAAAGGTAAGCGTCAGCGACTGAGAGGTGTCGTCCATGAACATTGACATGACCCTCTCTCTGAGCTGCTTGTTCGACATATATGTAGTGTCAATGTTATAATCAGCCAAACGCTTGACAGGCTCAAGCAACGCCTTTTCAAACTCAACAGCCTCGGAAACCGAGCCGTCCTTAAGCCTTTCGGCAAGCGGATGCTTTCGGCGCGTTTCCTTGTAGCGAATTATGATCACGTCGGTTTTTGCGTCAAAAAACAGCACCTTTACGTTGGAATTACGCGACTTGAACTCCTCAATTTCGGCGTTCATTTTTTTGTAGTTGTCGTTTCCCCTCACGTCTACAACAACCGCGACTCTCTTCATCATATCGTCTTCTGATTTTGAGCAGAGAGTATAAAGCGTTGAGAGCAGCGATGACGGAAGATTGTCAACGCAGTAATATCCGATATCCTCCAGAACATGAAGCGCGGAGGTCTTTCCGGCGCCTGACATTCCGGTAATAATAACAAATTCCATAATAAATCACCAATAATCCAAACAGATATAATTCTGTTAAAGAATAATTAATTCACACTCCAAGTTATAGCCGGTTTGGTCATAAACCGCAGTCTGAACCTCTCTTATAAGATTTTTAACGTCGGCAGCCTTGGCGTTGCCTTTGTTTACAATAAAGCCGGCGTGCTTTTCGGAAACCTGCGCTCCGCCGCGGCTTTTGCCCTTTAGTCCGCACTGCTCGATCAGGGCGCCGGCGTAGTTGCCCTGAGGACGTTTAAACACGCTGCCCGCGCTAGGAAGCTCAAGCGGCTGCTTACTGCTTCTTCTCTGCATAAAATCGTCCATTTTTTCACGTATTTTTTCCGGATCATCTTTTTTCAGCCTGAGTGTAACGCCGGTAATTATATTTTTAGAAGCACGAAAAACACTCGTTCTGTAACCGAAATTCAAATCGTCCTTCTCTGTCCTGCCTATCACTCCGCCGGGCGTCATATAAGCCACGCTGTAGACAACATCCTTCATCTCGCCTCCGTAGGCTCCGGCGTTCATATACACCGCGCCGCCCACGGTTCCCGGGATTCCCCAGGCAAATTCAAGTCCGCCCAAGCCGCAGCTAAGCGCGAATTTGCAAAGCGACGCCAGGGTTGCTCCGGCGCCGCAGAAGATTGTGTCCTCTTCCACAAGCGCAATCTGCCTAAACTCGCCGTCCAGCCTGAAAACAACGCCCCTTATTCCTTCATCGTCAACCAGAACATTGCTGCCGTTGCCCAAAATCATGTAGTCCGCCCCTGCCTTTTCGCATTCTTTAAGCAGAGTCGAAAGCATCCCCAAGTTTCCCACCTTTATGTACGCGTCGGCTTTTCCGCCGATTTTAAAGGTAGTGTGTTTGCTCATCGGTTCATTTTCAAGCGCGTCGCAGCCAAGGATTCTTGCCTGATCCAAAATAATCTCAGATTTATCCATCAAATACCCCTTTTATTCCCACTTGTCAATAATAGTTTTTTGGGAATCAACCATATCTTCAATATCCATTCCCAGGCTCCTTAGCAGGTCATGGGCAGCATTGTAGCCCATTTTCTTTTGGCGGTTGTTCATAGCCGCAACCTCTATGATAACCGCAAGGTTTCGACCGGGCTTAACCGGGATTGTGAGCGCGGGAACCTCAACCCCCAAAATATCCATATAAGAGTTATCAAGTCCCATTCTGTCATAAGCCTTGGCGTTGTCCCAAAGCTCAAGACTGATAACCATGTCAATTTTTTCCTGCATTTTTACCGCGCCCATACCGAAAAGCTGGCGCGCGTTAATAATTCCTATTCCGCGAAGCTCGATAAAATGCCTGATATTCTGCGGAGATTTGCCCACAAGAGTGTTGGCGTTTGTCCTTAGGATCTCAACGGCGTCGTCCGCAACAAGGCGGTGTCCCCTCTTGATCAGCTCAATCGCGGTCTCGCTTTTACCAACTCCGCTGTCGCCGATAAGCAGACAGCCTTCGCCGTAAACCTCAACCAAAACGCCGTGTCTTGTGATTCGCGGAGCAAGCTCGCGGTTGAGCAGCTGAACCAGACGAGCCGTCAAATCCGAGGTGTTGTCGTCGGTGCGAAAAATCGAAACCTTGTGGAGTCTCGCGCTTTCCTTCATAACATTTGAAATATCAATATCGCGGCAGATGATTACCGCCGGCGGACCAAAGCTGAAAATCGAATCAATAACCATTCGCTGTGCTTCAGAGCCGAATCTGCCCAGATACGCAAATTCTGTGTTGCCGAACACCTGGATTTTTTTGTTGTCAAAAAACTCAAAGTAACCCGTAAGCTCAAGACCCGGACGGTTGATCTCGACCGTAGAAATCTGGATGCTTTCGTAGTTCTCGGCAAGATACACCTTGTCAAGTTCAAGTCTGTCAACAATTTCTGAAAGGGGAACCGAAAATTCAAACGACATAAGCCCACCGCCTTATTTAATGGAATTTCACAAAATTGTCCGTAATACTGTTTTCTGATTGCCGAACCGGTAACAAAACCGGCTACAGCCTATAATTAAATTATATTATACACCATTTTGCCCGACAGATAAAGTCTTTTTGTGAAATATTTACTTATTTTTTGAATTTTTATTACTCACCGCCTTAATCGCCCCTGTTTTCAACAAACACACGCTCAGCTTTTAATTCTTTTTCGGAATTAACAAATGTCATTTCAAACCCATTGCTCTCTTTGCGTGCGAATTCATTAAAAACAGAAAGAAAATCAATGTTTACGCTCTCGTTATTATTCTTAATAAGAATTAATTCCTTTTCTATCAGCTCAGGCAGCTCCTTTTGCTTCTTCATTTTATCAAGCAAATCTCCGTCGCACAGCGCAACATAAGAAAGCGGAGAAAAAACCGCGTCCGAAGCCGCAAACGACACATCCTCAAACAGCTCCGAATCCGCAATTTCCTTTTCTATCAGCATCAGCTTTAGCTTTGCCATTGACATGTTTGGAATGTACACCGTCTCGGCAAGTCTTTTGGCTTCTTCAAAACGCTCTGCTTCTATTTCGATCCCCCATGGCTTTTCCCTGCCGGAGAGCAAGTAAAAGGTGTAAACCTTTGAACCCTCTCTCTGCTCAACGGTTATCGTCTCGGCAAGCGCGGCCGAATCAATATGTCTCGCCTTTGAGCAACCCGACAAGGGGATTATACCAAGGCAAAGCGCAAGACACAAAAATCTTCTAAGCATGACTTCTCCTTTCCGGCGAACAGCTGACCGCAAGCAGCAATACTGCCGCCGCTGCTCCAAGACTGAATATATCAAATATCAAAACACTCGACAATATTTCTCTTACAAAAACGAAGTTTGCCGCGCAAAGGTGAAGAACAAACAAAATAACCGGAAAAATTACCGAGTTCAGAAGCGAGCTTACTTCGGCGACGGATTTGACCGCACAAACCGAAAGTGCCGTCAGACAAAATACAGACGCAGTCACAACCGCCATATACATCGCTTCCATACCCTTGATTTCTCCCAGCCTTTGAATTTTTGAAAGGAGAAAAAAACGATATTCCTGCTGATTTGCATAGGCTCCGAGCGCAAAGCGTTCAAATAATTCTTCCGCGGCAAAAAAAGCTGCCAATACTCCTCCCGCAATAAAAATATGCCTTATTCTGAATCTTTTTGTATATCCCGAAACAAGCGAAAATATCACCGCCGCAAACGACGGAGTAACAAAAAACAGGAAATCGTTTACAAATCCATCCGAGGCTTCGCCAAGCACCGCTCCGCTGAATTCAAGCTCTCCCACAGCACCGCCGAAAATCAGCGCGTATACAATCAGCACAAAGCCAAACAAAAACACGGAAAACCTCGTAACCGCATTTGCTCCCCTGTAGGCGGCGTATGCGCAAACCGCAAGCAACAGCGCAGCAATCAACCATTCCGGCGCGTCTGTGTAATATTTCTTTGTAAACATGTCGGTGTATTTTAACAGAAAGTATTCTGCCGCAAACACAAGATACGCTGTAAAAAAGACAGAAAAGCAAATCCTTTTCAGTTTATTTCCGCTTTTCAGCGCGTCTGAAATATCTGCATTTTGTCTTTTTTTGAGAATCGCCGCAGGCAAAAACATCACCGCGCACACCCCAACCCCTGCCGCAATGCTGAGCATTCTCAAGCCAAATGATTGATTTGCAGAAAGATTATAATTCTCTAAAAGAATTACGCTCATGCCGCATAACATCAGTGTCAGCATAAGCCTTGCCGAAGAAAATCCCACGCTCACCCTCATTACTCATCCTCCGTTTCCGGGAAATTCTGCACCCTGATTGTGTGCCTTGAAAGCGTTTTCCACGGTGCTCTCAGCACGACGTCTCTCATCGTTCTGTGTGCAAACGGAGACAGCGACGACAAGTACGGGATCCCAAGAGAGGTTTTTGAGCACATGTTTATAACTACTACGCACGTAGCAAGCACGATTCCCCACAGACCGATCAATCCGCCGACAACAATAAACACAAACCGCAAGGTCATTACCGGCGGATAAAGCGGCGAGGTTACATAGCTGCATATTGCCGCCACCGCAACTACCATTAGCGTGGACGCGCTTATGATCCCGGCGTTTACCGCGCTTTCTCCGATAACAAGCGCACCGACAATGCTGACAGCATGTCCCAAGGATTTCGGGATCCGCAGTCCTGCCTCCTTCATGATTTCGTAAACAAAGGCAATCAGTAAAACCTCAAGTGTGACAGGCAGCGGCGTGTGCGAAATGGATTCCGAGGTTTTTATTAGTATCCATGTCGGAAAATATTCCGGATGATACTGTGCCAGCGCGGTATAAATTCCGGGCAAATATACGGAAGCAACAAACGCCAAATACTTTAGAGCTCTTATAAAGGTCGCATAATACGGTCGGTTTGAGTAATCGTCAACCGCCTGAAATTCTTCGACAAATAGACGCGGAATAATCATAACCGCCGGAGTTCCGTCTACAATCACAGCAATCCTTCCTTCTGTCAGCTTTCCGCAGACAGTATCGGGGCGTTCCGAGATCCCTACTCCCGAAAAAATCGACCTTCCTCCGTCGTCCTCGAGATATTCACTAAGGTAGCCGGCAGCCAGTACCGCCTCTAAATCACATTTTTCAATGCGGCTCCTAACTTTTTGTACCAGCTTGTCTGAGGCTCTGCTTTTCAGGTAACAAAGCATAATCTGAGTTTTTGACTTCTCTCCTGCTGTCATCAGCTCAAAAACCAAATCAGCGCTTTTTATCCTTCGTCTGATCAGCGACATATTGACCCTCAGCGGCTCACAAAATCCCTCGCGCGAGCCTCTTTGCACAACCTCGCTTTCCGGTTCGTCAACTCCGCGAAAGGCGTAGCCCTGCGCTCCTACGGCAAGCATTTTTTTATTACCGTCAACCGCGACCACAGCAAAGCCGGAGGCGGCATAGTTTGCCGCTTCGTCAAATCCGATTACTTCAATCATTTCTGCCGAGCTTAAAACCGAGCTTCGCATACTCTCAAAAATTTCTTCGCCGCTTTTGCTGCCAAAGTCAAAGGCAAGCAAAGGATTCAAAACGGAAGCCGCCAAAACCTCCTTGTCGCACATTCCTTCAATCGTAATGAGAGCCGCCGAAATCCCTTCAACGGATTTAAGCCTAAGCTCCCTGATCGTCAAATCTGCCGAATCCGCGAACATCAGCCTAAGCTCCGTCAGGTTTTTATTCAATGAAGTATACATTCAATCACCAAATTTAATATTTACAATTCTTTTCCTGTTATACCTGACAGCGGCAGAGATAAGGCAACACCGCACAATTCATGGCGCACGCCTTGCTTGCATATTATTCCGTCAGACTGCCCAAAAATCAGTATCCATACGCCAGTATGCACACTGATTCCGCGCACCAGAATTATGCGGTATTGCCTAATTTGAATATTTTACAATTTACGGTAAAAAATAATATCGGTGATTTTATGATAATCTCAATTATACGAACACTTTTGCTATACTGCTTTATAATTTTCGCCATACGTCTTATGGGCAAGCGGCAAATCAGCGATATGCAGCCCAGCGAGCTTGTTGTTACGCTGGTAATATCCGATATCGCCTCGCTTCCAATGCAAAACACCTCTCAGCCGCTACTCAGCGGAATAATTCCCGTAATCGTTTTGGTCGCGCTCGAAATTTTGACCAGCGTTTTGATGATGAAAAGCAAGCCGTTTCGCCGCATAATCTGCGGCAGTCCTGTTGTTGTAATAAGCGACGGCAAGCTGCTGCAAAAAGAAATGCGCAGACTTAGACTGACAAACGATGATCTTTTTGCTCAGCTCAGACAGCAAAATGTTTTTTCACTTGACGACGTGCAATACTGCATAGTAGAAACCAACGGAACTGTAAGCGTGCTCGAAAAGCCGGAAAAGCGCAATCCTTCCGCCGAGGACCTAGACATAAGTATTCCGGATTCAAAGCTTGATACTATGGTTATCAGCGACGGCAAGCTGCTTGAAAATGCTCTGCCGCTTTGCGGTCGGAACAAAACCGACGTTGAAAAAATTCTCAAAAAAGAAAATGTCCGCCGCGGCGACGTGCTTATCATGACGCTTGACGGACAGGGAAAATATAATCTGATTCAAAAGGAGCGATAAAATGAAGCGTATGTTTTTGGCAGTGATTCTTGTTTTTATCGCAGCGTCGGCTTCCCTGACCGAGCTTTTTTATGTAAATTCAAGGGCAGACTCTTTTATTTCTTCAATCAGTCAAATTGACAAGGCAGTTGAAGAAAAGGACCTTTCAAAAGCCCTAACGCTCTGCAAAACCACAGAAGAAAAATGGTATGACAATGCCGCGTATATTGATATTCTTCTTATTCACGACTACGTAGACAATATCGGAATCAGTATTTCAAAAATGCGCTCATATCTTTCAAGCAGTAATACCGAGATGTATTTTGCGGAAAGCACCGGCGCAAAAAAAGCACTCGCCTCCGTATCAGGAAGCGAGTACCCAAATTTTGAAAATATTTTGTAATCAGCGAATTATTTCTCTTCGTTCTTGGCAGCCTTGTGGTGACGCCACATTACCCACAGAGGACCGGCGATGCAGATTGATGAATAACAACCTGAGATTACGCCTATCATCATCGGGAGAGCAAAGCCCTGAACCGAAGGGATGTTGTATACAACCGCAAGGATATAAACAATAAGAATCGCACAAAGAGTTGTAACAGAAGTCATGATTGTTCTTCTGATAGTCTTTGTACAAGCGAGGTTAAATACATCGCCGATATCCTGCTTTCTGCCGACAAGCTTTCTTTCCTCACGAACACGGTCATAAATAACGATCGTATCGTTAAGAGAATAACCGAGAATCATAAGAACAACAGCGATAAAGTTGGAGTCTATCGGCATCTGGAAGATAACATACAGGAAATAGATAAGCGCAATATCGTGGAACAAAGCCACAAGAGCCATCACGCCGGCGGAAAGACCGCCGATCTTCTTAAATCTGATAGTTACATAAAGCACCATCAAAGCACTTGCAATGGCAACCGCAACCAGACACTTGAGCAGGAAGCTAAAGCCCATTGAAGCGTCAACAGAGGTTGACTCAAGACACTTAAAGCTACTGTCTGGATATTTTTCCTGCAAATCAGCCTCAAGACTGTCCTGAATATCTGTTGAAATAGCGTCGTTGCCCGAGAACTGAACAGCAACGTTGTTGCCCGAGTTACCCATCATATCCTTTGAGAATGATGTTGTGATTTTATCGGTAGTTTTTTCCTGAATAAAATCATGCAGCTCAGTCTGGTCGATTTGACCGGTATAGCTGAATCTCAGTGAAGCACCGCCCGAAAACTGAATATCAAGGGTCGTGCCAAAGATAAAGTTGCAGATAATACCGATGATCATTATCGTCAGTGAAATACCGAAGAAGATTTTTTTCTTGCCGACAAAGTCAATGATTTTTCTGCCTCCGTTATGCTTCTGAGCAAGCTCCTCAACGGTCATTTGAACGTTAGCCTTAGTCGAATTATTAGTCATTCTTAGCACCTCCAAACAACCACTTTTTGCGCAGAGGCTTAAAGCCTGCAATACTGCGGAGCATTACACGCGAGAAGAAGATACCCATGATAAAGTTCGAGATTACGCCGACAAGCAGAGTAAAGCCGAACGAGTAAATTGTACCGGTCGTACTCTCACCAAAGATAATTGAGAGTATGTTTGCAGGACCGAATACAAGCATAAGGATCAACGATACGATAACAACGGTCATATTACCGTCGATAATAGCTGACAGCGAGTTTTTAGTACCTCTGTCGAGTGCGCCGTCAAGCGTTCTGCCGGCTTTGATTTCTTCCTTGATACGCTCGGCTGTGATAACGTTACAGTCAACGCCCATACCGATTGAAAGAATAAGACCGGCAATACCCGGAAGCGTCATTGTAAACGACGGGATAGTTGTAAAGTAGCCTGAAACCGCCGCGATCGACAGACCCATCTGACCGATAAGCGAGATAATCGCGATAAAGCCGGGGAGTCTGTAGAAGAAAATCATAATCAGCGCAATTACGATGAATGCAATAACGCCCGCATAGCCCATTGCAACAAGTGAATTTTCACCGAGACTTGGGTCAATAGAACCGTAGTTTGCTGTTTCAAGGTGGAAAGGAAGCGCACCGGCGTTGATTTTGTTTGCGAGCGCGGTAGCTGTTTCGGCTGTGAAATTACCCGAAATCTGAGCCTGACCGTCAGAAATAACCGCCTGAACGGTCGGCGCAGAAAGCATAATATCGTCCATCCAGATTGATACTGTCTTTTGGAGATACTGCTCTGTAATCGAAGCAAAGGTCTTTGCACCCTCGTCAGTTAGCTCAAGGCTTACTATGTATTGTGCGTCGCCTTTGTCGTCTCTTGTATAGCCGGCGGTTGCTGACTTTACAGCAGAGCCGTCCATCAAAACGGTCTCGGTTTCGCCGGTCGGTGTTTTGTAAACGTATTCTCCGTCAGAACCGATATCGGTTGAAGCATAACTGTTGCCGGGTCTGAAGGTGAGCTGAGCGGTTGAAGAAATCTCGTCAATAGCCGCAACCGCGTCAAAAGTTTTCTCGTCTGATTTCCATGGGAAACGAACAATGATTCTGTCGCTGCCCTTGTCGGCATACAGCTCATAATCGGTGATACCCTGAGAAACCATACGAAGTTCAATGATTGATTTTGCAGATTCAAGCTCTTCATCAGTAGCGTCATAACCGTCGGCAGGTCTAAACGTTGCCTCAACGCCGCCCCTGATGTCGATTCCCCAACGTATATCGCCGATACCCTTCAGCACCGTATTCTTGTTATCGCCGTTGTAATAGGCGACGCCGAAAATAGCGGTGAATGAAAAAGCAAGTATCAGCAAAGCAACGATGAAGAACACAGGCTTTGGAACTCTTTTCATGCCTTTTTTAACCTCCGTATTCATATTGACCGCATACGTTTTAAAAAAATAGCCGCATTTACAGTCATAACAGAGTTATTATAAGATTTTTTTAGCAAAAAGTCAATGCATTTGTAAATATTTGAATAATTTTTTTACTTTTGCCACGCTGTTTTTAAGAAATGGCCTTAAAACGTCTTATTAAGAATCGCGTTAATTCTCATATATTATTTATAAAAGCCAATCTTTTATCCTTCATCTGTTCCTATATATTTTTATATCATCCTTCAAAAGCCTTGAAAAATTACTGGTTTATGCTATAATAGTATTATGATTTTAAGGGAATCTCCATAACCCTATTGCTGCACAAAAATACGGAATTACGGAAATTTATGCAATAGTTTTTTTAGAGGTTTCCTAAAGTATTATGAGGTGCGTAATGACTTCGCTGACTAAGGCAGCAATTAAAAAATCCTTTTTAAAGATTTTGAACAGTAAACCGATTGACAAAATTACCGTAAAAGAAATTGTCGAGGACTGCGGCATTAACCGCAATTCCTTTTATTATCACTTTGATGATATTCCTTCCCTGATGGAAGAAATCTTCAACGATCAGGCTGATGAATTTGTCAGCCACAGCTTTTCTCCGGAGAATCTTTATGACAGTATTATGGAAGCTGTTGCTTTTTCTCTGGAAAATAAAACCGCTATTTTTCACGTTTTTAATTCTCCCAACCGTCAGTTTTACGACCGTTATCTGAACCGGGTAGCGCGAAGAACGGTCACGGAGTTTATTTATAGTTATACAAACGGTTTAAAAAATATAAAAGATGACGATCGCGAAGCCCTTGTTATGTACTACAAAAGCTTGCTGATAGGCTTTGTGTTTGACTGGATAAACAACGGATTTCAGTACGACCTCTCTTTGAAAGTCAAACGTATATGTGAGCTTTTTGAAGGAACCTTTGAGCTTGCTATTGACAGATGCGGTGAATAATACTATTCTCTGATAAAACGAGATTACGTCGGACCTTTTTGGTCCGGCGTTTTTTTATTCTATATCAGCAATAAATCCAGCCGTGTTTTATACTAAATCTCCATGCCGCAAGACGGCACCACGATGAAATATAAGCCGGCAGATTTTTCGACTTTTACAGTAATCTCAAATAAAAAGAGGACAAAGATTTGCGAGGATATTTTTCGCAAAACGAGGCGAAGGACTCCGCAAGGCTGTCGCATTGCAAGGACGACAACGAAGTATTGCTGAAAACAGACCGCAAAGATTGTCTGTTTTTTTTGAGTTTAGGCAATACCGCATAATTCAGGTGTGCGGATTGCGCAGTAAGATTTTTCGGCAGAGTGTACAAATAATCAGTACGCATACTGACGTATGGGTGCTGATTATTCAAGCAAGGCGTGCGCCGTGAATTGTGCGGTGTTGCCTTTAGTATTAGGCATATTTCAAAAATTGTCTAAAAATTCGTCAAACAGTTTTCTTTGTCTGTTTATTAAATACTTGTATTTTAATAAAATAAGAATCAGATAACATACAAGGAGTGATTCAAAAAAATGAAGTTTGGAAAGGCGGTTGTAAAAACTCGCGTAATCATTCTGATTGTCGCCTTGGCGTTACTGATACCATCAATTCTCGGAATGATATTCACGCGGGTCAATTACGACATGCTTAACTATCTGCCGGACAGTCTCGACACTGTCAAGGGTCAGCAGTATATGCTGGAGGATTTTAACAAGGGAGCTTTTTCATTTTTGATTTTTGAAAACGCCGATGAGAGGACAATGAGAGAGGCTTCGGAAAAAATCAAGAATGTAGATCATGTCGCAACCGTTCTTAATTTCAGCGATATTGCCGACGGCATAATTCCGAAGGAGCTGCTTCCGGATAAGATTTACGACGCTGTCAATTCGGGAAATGATTCGCTGGTGGCGGTTTTCTTCGATTCATCAAGCTCATCTGACGAAACGATAAAGGCAATTACGGAAATCCGAAAAATTTGCAACGGTCAGTGCCTTGTTTCGGGCATTTCCGCAATGGTTACGGACTTGCGGGATCTTTGTGAAAAGGAAGAAACGGTTTATGTAGCTATCGCGGTTGTGCTTGCGGTAATCGCCATGATGCTTTTTATGGACAATTGGATCGTGCCTTTTGTATTTCTTGCGAGCATCGGAATCGCGATATTAATAAATCTCGGCTCAAACTATTTTTTGGGTGAGATTTCATACATCACTAAAGCTTTGTCCGCGGTTTTGCAGTTAGCCGTCACTATGGACTATTCCATCTTCCTTTGGAGCAGCTACAATGAACAAAAATCCAAATGCTCCGACAACAAAGAAGCCATGGCAAAGGCGATTAACGAAACCATTACTTCGGTATTGGGCAGCTCAATCACAACCGTCGCCGGATTCATCGCGCTGTGCTTTATGACCTTTACGCTTGGCAGAGATTTGGGTATTGTAATGGCAAAGGGCGTGCTTATCGGCGTACTTGGCTGCGTTACTATTCTGCCGTCAATGATTCTGGCGCTTGACAAGCCGCTTGCCAAGACCATGCATAAATCGCTGATACCCAAAACCAAAAAGCTCGCGGTTGGGCTGGTCAAAATTTTTCCGGTTTTTCTTATCTTGTTCGGCGCGCTTGCGATACCTGCTTATTACGGATATAGCCAAACCAACAGCGAGGTTTATTACGATATTTCAAAAAGCCTGCCCAAGGACATGGCGAATGTCATAGCAAATACAAAGCTCAAGGAAGAATTCGGCATGAGCAATACTCATATGGTTCTTGTCGATTCAAGTCTTGATTCAAAGGAAATCCGTGAAATGAACGAGCGGTTCAGGAATACAGACGGAATTAAATTCACGCTCAGTCTTGAAAGCGTCATCGGAAGCATGGTGCCCGAAGAAATGCTCCCGGATTCCCTGAAAAGCATTTTTAAGAGCGACCGCTGGGAAATGATTATTCTAAGCTCGGAATACTCCACCGCTTCAGACGAAATGAGCGCGCAGATCCGCGAGTTAAACAAAATCATTAAGGAGTACGATAAAAACGGACTGCTTGTCGGAGAGGCGGCATGTACTAATGATTTGATAAGTATCACCTCGGTTGATTTCGCCACTGTCAATACAATTTCGATAATCGCGATTTTCATTATAATTATGATTGTCGAGAAGAGCATTTCGCTTCCAATAATACTGGTAGCGGTAATCGAGCTGGCAATCTTCTTAAATTTGGGTCTTCCCCATTACTTTGGTGAATCCCTGCCCTTTATCGCTCCTATTTGCATAAGTACTATTCAGCTAGGCGCGACTGTAGACTACGCAATTCTTATGACAACCCGATACAAGCGCGAACGGCAGTCCGGCAACGATAAAAGGACAGCGGTTGTCACCGCGCTCGAAACCTCTATATCTTCAATTATCGTTTCGGCTATGGGATTATTTGCGGCAACTGTCGGAGTCGCTGTATATTCTGATGTAGATATGATTGGTTCTCTCTGCGCTCTGATGGCAAGAGGCGCGATTATAAGTATGTTCTGCGTAATTCTGATTTTGCCTGCTATGTTTATGCTTCTTGACAAGGTGATAGGATTTACGACAATAGGCTTCAGGGCTAATAAGACCAAAGAAGCTAAGGCGGCTAAAAGCTAAAAAGATTATCAAAATTCAAATAGTATATGGAGGCAGAAATGAAAAAGAAAAAAAATGCGCCGAAGATTTTGTCGGCGGCAATGAGTCTGGTAATTCTCTGCTCGTGCGTAGGCACTGCGTCCTTCAGCGCGGGCGCGGAAAGCGTCGGAGCGACAACTGCCGCATCCGACAAAAACAAGCAGGACGCTAAGATCAATAACGGAGAAGGCAATAAGGAAAAATCCAAAAACGCCGAAAAAAGCTCGGCAAAAGCGCAATTTAACAAAAAAGAAACCGTTTACGTCATCGCCGACGCCAAAGGAAATCCGGATAAGGTTATTGTGAGCAACTGGATTCAGAATGTCGGAAAGGAAAAGAAGCTAAAGGATAAAACAAACCTAAAGGATATCGAGGTATTAAAGGGCGACAACAGCTTCACGATTGACGAGGACAATGTATGCGAGTGGAACGCCGACGGCGGCGATATCTATTATAAAGGTACAGGCTCAACCAAGCTGCCCGTCGGAATCAATATAACCTATGAGCTTAACGGAAAGCCGATAAGCCCGACAGAACTGGCAGGCAAAAGCGGCAAGCTCAAGATTAAAATTGACTATACAAACCGCGAATACAGTGAAGAGACCGTCAACGGCAAAAAAGAGAAAATCTACGTTCCCTTTGCTATGCTGACCGGTATGATGCTGGACAATGAAAAGGCAGCAAACGTGACCGTCAGCAACGGAAAGGTAATCAATGACGGTACGCATATATTTGTGGCAGGCTTTGCTCTTCCGGGTATGCAGGACAGTCTGGAGCTTGACAGCGACGAGCTTGAAATTCCCTCTTCCGTTGAAATTACCGCCGACGTAAAGAATTTTGAGCTTGCGACAACCCTGACTGTCGCCTCTAACGATTTGTTCAGCGATTTGGACGCTGACAAGCTCGACAGCAAAACAAAAGAGCTGAACGACAAGCTTGACGAGCTTGTTACCGCAACCGATAAGCTTCTTGACGGCTCATCACAGCTTTATGACGGACTGAGCACACTTCTTGAAAAGTCCGGCGAACTGATCGACGGTGTAAATAAACTCTACGACGGCTCAAAGCAAATCAAGGAAGGCGCTGACAGCTTAAAGGGCGGCGCGTCAGAACTTAACAACGGAGCAGTGCGGCTTGACGAGGGCGCGGATCAACTGAACAACGGAGCGGCACAGCTGGATAACGGCGCATATTCTCTCGCAGACGGCGCGGCACAGCTCGATAACGGCGCAGGCTCTTTGTCGGCAGGCGCGGCACAGCTAGACAGCGGAATAGCTCAGCTTCAGGAATACATCGCACAGCTTTCCGGCGGACTGAATAAAATTTCATCAAACAGCTCTCAGCTAACCGGCGGAGCACAGCAGGTATTCAATACCCTGCTTTCAGCGGCAAATACCCAAATCGCGGCGGCAGGATTATCCGCTCCGGAGCTGACAATCGAAAACTACGACAGCGTGCTTGACAAGCTGATAGAATCCCTCAGCGATGAAAACGCAAAGGCACTCGCGGAAAAAACCGCCCTCGATACCGTAACCGCGACGGTAGAAAGTCAAAGGGACTTAATCAGACAAGGTGTTGAAAACGTTGTCAGAAAACAAGTTACCGAAGCGGTACTCAGCGCGGCAGGTCTTTCTTTGACTGCCGATGATTACGAAGCCGCGGTTTCCGCAGGTCAGATCCCCGAAGAGGTTCAGGCTCAGGTCAGCGCGGGCGTAAGCTCGCAAATGAGCGCGGTTCAGGGTACAATTGATGAAAATACCGAAGCAAAAATACAGTCATTAATCGAAGAAAATATGAATTCCGAACAGGTTCAAACGCAAATCGGCGAGGGCTTACAGCGCGCCGCAGGCGGAAGAGCCTCATTGGAATCGCTAAAAAAACAGCTTTACAGCTATCACACCTTCTATAACGGGATCATCAGCTATACCGAGGGCGTAGATCAGGCGAACAGCGGAGCAAAAGAAATACTTAACGGAGCTTCCGCGGTAAAAAGAGGCTCAAGCGAGCTTGCAAACGGCTCGGCACAGCTAAAGGACGGCACAAGTCAGCTTAATTCGGGCGCAAGTCAGCTAAAGGACGGCTCGTCCTCGTTGAAAAACGGAACCGAGCAGTTGAAGCAAGGCTCTGAAAAGCTTGCGGAAGGCAGCGGAGAGCTGAGTTCAGGAACAGTTAAGCTGAGCGACGGAAGCGGCGAGCTCGTTAGCGGAATCTCTTTACTGCGCGATAATATTCCTTCTCTTCTTGACGGAATAACAAAGCTGAAGGACGGCTCAATGCAGCTTAACGACGGCATGAAAAAGTACAAGGAAGAAGGCGTTGACAAGCTGAAAAAGGCGGCGGACGGCGATATCAAATCGCTTGTTGAGCGAGTTAAGGCAATCGCAAAGGTTTCAAAGAGCTACAAGTCCTACAGCGGTCTCTCGGACGGCGCACAGGGACAGGTTGATTTCATCTTCAAAACCGCCGGAATTGAAAGCAAAAACAATTAAGGCAACACCGCACAATTCATGGCGCACGCCTTGCTTGCATATTATTCCGTCAGACTGCCCAAAAATCAGTATCCATACGCCAGTATGCACACTGATTCCGCGCACCAGAATTATGCGGTATTGCCTTAAGGCAAAAGTATAATATCAATCTCAAAACCTCCGTTCGGATAATCCCGGACGGAGGTTATTCTTTTTATGCAAATATTTATAAAAAAGCTATTGTAACCTATGCAAAAGTATGATATAATTAATAAAATTAAAAATTTTTGATTATGAATTTATGCAAAGCGAGGTAAAAAAATGAAAATTACAGATGACATCCGCTATGTCGGCGTAAACGACCATAATATCGACCTTTTTGAGGGTCAGTACGACGTGCCAAACGGAATGGCATACAATTCCTACGTTATTCTTGATTCAAAAACCGCGGTTATGGACACCGTTGACCGTGCGTTCAAGCATGAATGGCTCAACAATCTTGAGGACGCGCTCGGCGGCAAGGCTCCTGACTATCTTATCGTTCAGCATATGGAGCCCGACCACTCCGCAAATATTATGAGCTTTATGGAGAACTACCCCAACGCAACTATCGTTTCCTCGGCAAAGGCGTTCACAATGATGGGCAATTTCTTTGGCACTGAGTTTGAGGACAGAAGAATTGTAATCAAAGAGGGCGATACTCTGGAGCTTGGAAAGCACGTTCTTAATTTTTTTGCCGCTCCTATGGTTCACTGGCCGGAGGTTATGGTAACCTACGATTCAACCGACAAGGTTCTCTTCTCCGCCGACGGCTTCGGTAAATTCGGCGCGCTTGACGTTGATGAGGACTGGGCGTGCGAGGCAAGACGTTACTATATCGGAATTGTTGGAAAATACGGCGCGCAGGTTCAGGCTCTGCTTAAAAAAGCCGCTAACCTCGATATTCAGATTATTTGTCCGCTTCACGGACCGGTACTCAGCGAAAATCTGGGATATTATCTTAATCTTTACAATATCTGGTCGTCCTACGGCGTAGAAACCGACGGAATTATGATTGCCTATACCTCGGTTTACGGCAACACCAAGAGAGCTGTTGAGCTTCTTGCGGACAAGCTCCGCGCAAACGGCTGTCCAAAGGTTGTTGTCAACGATCTGGCTCGCTGCGATATGGCAGAGGCTGTTGAGGACGCCTTCCGCTACGGAAGAATCGTTCTTGCAACCACAACCTATAACGCAGAGATCTTTCCGTTTATGCGTGAATTTATCAACCACCTCACCGAGAGAAACTTCCAAAACAAAACTATAGGTCTCATAGAAAACGGCTCGTGGGCTCCGCTTGCGGCAAAAACAATGAAAAACATGCTCAGCGGCTGCAAGAATATCACCTTTACCGACGCGACAGTAAGGATCACGTCCGCGCTCAACGAAACAAGTAAGGAACAGCTCAACGCGCTTGCCGAAGAGCTTTGCAAGGATTATCTTGCTCAGCATGACGAAACCGCGAATAAAAACGACCTTACCGCGCTGTTTAACATTGGCTACGGACTATATGTTGTTACCTCAAATGACGGCAAGAAAGACAACGGACTGATTGTAAATACCGTTACACAGGTTACAAATGCGCCGAACCGCGTTGCTGTAACAATAAACAAGCAGAACTATTCTCACCACGTTATCAAGCAAACAGGAGTTATGAACGTCAACTGTCTCTCTGTTGAAGCTCCGTTCAAGGTATTTGAAAACTTCGGCTTCCAAAGCGGCAGAAACGTTGACAAATTTGCCGACTGCACTCCCCTGCGTTCTGACAACGGACTTATTTTTCTTCCAAAATACATCAATTCTTTTATGTCGCTCAAGGTTGAACAGTATATTGACCTTGACACCCACGGAATGTTCATATGCAGCATAACCGAAGCAAGAGTTACCTCTGACAAAGAGACCATGACCTATACATACTATCAAAATAATGTCAAGCCAAATCCTCAGACGGAAGGCAAAAAGGGCTATGTCTGCAAGGTTTGCGGATATGTTTATGAGGGTGACGAGCTTCCGGAGGATTTTATCTGTCCGCTCTGCAAGCACGGAGTTGCGGATTTTGAGCCTATTGAATAAGCTGTTAAGGGTGTTAGAAAATGGAAATCAACAGTTCAACAAGGCTTGAGAATATTTTAAAGGAATACCCTTGGCTTCCGGACGAGCTTGTAAAGCTTGACAGCAGATTAAAAATCATCAAAACCCCAATCGGGAAAATGATGATAAAAAACGCGACAGTCGCAGACGCAGTCAAAAAAACCGGCTTGTCGCAGGAGGTTTTGATCGACGGACTGAACAAAATGATAGAGGAACGCGGGCAAAGCAGATAATTGATGTTGCAGGATGACCGTTTATCGGCTTACTCTATATTTTTGAATTCATTGTTCACATTGTTTTGCGATCAACACTGAAACTAAAACACAGCCCTAAAGCACATGATGTAAGTTTCGCATCAGGTGCTTTAGGGCGATACCTCATAATTTTGAGACACAAATTGTTTTAAATATACCCCAAAGCAATTCATAAAAAGGCTTTACTTTTTCGGAAAATGTAGTATAATATTAACGTAGTAAACAATTCTTATTCCAAAATCCGGGCCATTAGCTCAGCTGGGAGCCCGAGTGGGTTGCTTACGCACCCCCAAGACAATTTACAATTTCATACAATTGACAAGGGCCATTAGCTCAGCTGGGAGAGCGCCAGGTTCGCAATCTGGAGGTCAGGGGTTCGATCCCCCTATGGTCCACCACATATTTTGGGAGTATCATCATGATACTCCCTCTTTTCGTGTCTATAGCAAAAAAGCCCGCCTGCTCACACATTGGTGAACGGGCGGGGAAATTTTATGCCGTAATCGGAATATTCTCTGTTTCCTCCATACCGAGGAAGAACTGGCGGATATTCATATTCAGCTCTACATTTAGTTCATAGTTGCGGTAAACGTCAACGCGTTTGACCATCGAATTTACTATCATCTTTTTAGCTTCAATGG
>CAJODI010000058.1 GCA_905233145.1 uncultured Ruminococcus sp.
TTCGTTTTCCGCAGTCTCGGTATAAAGCCTTGCGTAGCTCTCATATCTTGACTGCGGGATTTTTCCGCCGGAAACCGTAAAGGTATTACCGGTAATTTGGTCGGTGTATGTTCCCGGAGCCATTGCATAAGCGTTGAGAGAAACGTTTCCGCCGCCGTCAAGCTTGGAAATACTGACTCCCGAGGTACCGCGTTCAATATAGGCTGTTTTGTTGGAGTATGAAAGATGCTCGCTCTGATCAGCAAAAAAGTTTTTGAACTTGTTTATTTCGGCAACAACCGGGTTTTTCCACGAGGTATTTGTGCTTGCCGCTCCCATTACATTATTTGGGCGGGCAAGGAAAAGCGAGGTTGAGCTTGCTCTGGCACCTGTTATTGCCCATGCTTTTAATATAGAAGAATCTGAAATTCCGGAGGTTGAGCTGTCCATATATGTATCGTGAGACTCAGCCCAAAGAACCGACCGTGCTGCGCCTGCTCCAAGCTGATAGTAATCTGAGGCAAGCTTTGAAGCGTTTTGTGAATTTGCGCCCGACAAAGCGTCGTTACCGGTTTTGTTGTCGGTTATGTCCATATAATTTGTATAATTTGTAATATCTGTTGCGGCTGAATTAAGGATTTCTCCGTAGCAGTAAACGTCGCTTTTGTAAGATTTGATGCCATTGATAACATAAGGCCAGAAGTTGCTTCTTGTATTCGCGTCGTCCCCGGGAGTTTCGATATGTTTTGCGGCGTCAAAGCGGAAGCCGTCAACGCCGAGATCAACGCATTCCTTTAATAGATTAAGGAATTTTTGCTGAACGTATGTGTTTCCGGTATTAAGATCGGGCATACCGTAGCGGTTACCGTCGGACGCGCCGTAGGTTTCGGTATGATAGTAATCAGGATTTTTCATATCGTTGTCTACCGCGTTATTCAAATTGGAATATCCGCCGCCGTTGCTCTTGTTTGCCATGTGATTTGCAACAATATCAACTATTACCTTAATATTGTAGTTTTCAGCTTCACTGCAAAGTGATCTAAGCTCGTTTTTTGTTCCAAGCCAGCTGTTGCCGTCAGAGACGCTGACTGACAGCGGCTGATAGAGCTTCCACCACTGACCTGAGACGTCGGTATAGTTTGAATTATAGTCTTTAGGCCGCTGAACCGGCGAGGTTTGAACCGCAGTATAGCCGGCAGCAGCAATTTCCGGCAGCTTTGCTTTTATATTGTTGTAGCTCCAGCAGAAGCAGTGAAGAATCGCGCTGCCCTGAATTTGGGCTTGGGCATATTGCGTCTGACCAACGGCAGCAGGTTCTTCCTTGGCGGCGTTGCCGGAAATATACATTGTTGAAAAGCAAGCTGCCGCAATGACAACAGCTGTTATACTTCTTATGATTTTGTGTTTCATAAATACCACTCCTTTGACAATATTATACTATATAATAGCGAGAAAGTCAATGAAATAATCAAAAGAAAATAACAATTGATATGAATTTTGTACGAATTATATATATGATGATATTTTTTGTTCGTCTATACGAACTGCAATTATAACAATAACGGTGTTCAACGGTGGGCCAGAGCAGTTCCCAATAAAAAAGCACATCTTCAGTATACACCGAAAGATGCGCTTTAATAGATCAATGCTTTATGCTTTAAGATTTCTTTCTCCGATAAATACAAGAGCCAGCATACCCGAACCAACATGCGCTCCTATAACGGGGCCGATTTCGCAGATTTGTATGTCCTTACAAAAGCTTTTGATTTCTTTTTTCAATTCCTTTGCGCCCTCGGGATTATCGGCGTGGGCAATAAAAACAGGTGTTTTCTTCAGGTTTTGTCCGTCTCGTTTCAAATGCTCGATCAAGGCTGCATTAACATTGCTTTTTCCTCTGATTTTACCGACGTTTACAAGATGACCCTCGTTGTCAACGCTTATAAGAGGCTTGATTTGCAATGCTTTTCCAAAGGTTGCTGTTACCGCAGAAATTCTTCCGCCGCGTTTGAGCTGGTCAAGGTCGTCAACAACGAACCAGTGACAGATTTTGAGTCTTGTGTCCTTGATAAACTTTGCGAGCTCGTCAATTGTCGCGCCGCTTTTGTATTTTTTTCCTGCCAGATATATCAAAAGCCCCAGTCCGGCGGAATCGCAAAGCGAATCTATAACAATAATTCTTCGGTTGGGATATTTTTCCTCAAGTTCCTTTACTGCAATCAGGCAGGTGTTGTAGGTTCCGCTCAAACCTGTCGGAATTCCTGTATAGATAATGTCTTTTCCTGCACGGAGATAGTTTTCAAAATATGTGGTAAAGTTATTGAAGTTGATCTGAGTTGTCTTTACTGCCGCGCCGCTCTTGGTTTTTGTATAAAATTCGTCCAGCTTCATCATGCGGCAGTCGGGATAATGAAGATAACGGTTATTTTCAATTTCAAATTCCATCGGGAGTACCTGAACTCCGATTTCCTCAACCATTGCCGCGCTGAGATCGCAGGAAGCGTCGGTCATAAATACATAATCCATATTATTTCCTCCAGTAAATGCATAAGCAGAATTATTTATTATATTTTATCAAAGACGAGAGTAAAAGTCAACGAATATAAATAGACACATAAACATATAATGCATAAAGAAAGCGGACAAAAAAGCAGGCAGGGGGTGGGACAGATGGAAAGATGCAGGCTGACGGAGCTGAGAAGAAAGGAGGTGATCAGCTCGTGCGACGGCACAAGAATCGGGTTTGTTGACGATGTAATTGTGGATACAAAATCCGCTTGTATTGTAGCTTTTGTAATATTTGGCCGAATGAGCTTCTTTGGGTTGTTTGGAAAAATAGAAGATTATATTATTCCATGGGAGAAAATTGAGCTTATAGGCGAGGATACTATTATTATTTCCTGCAAAACGCCTAAACCTGAAAAAAGGCACAAAAAACCTAGGTTTTTCAAGAAAAAATAAAAAATTTTTACTTTCTCTGCATACGGCAACTTATACATTTAAAAGAATTATAATTTGTTTAAAATGCACAAAGTATAATTATTTAATGAAATTAAAAATCTTTTTGTAACAAAAGAATTACAAAGGTTACAGCAAAAAAACGGCTTAAAAACTTGCAATTTGAATCTTTTTGTGTTTTAATACAGTTGAAAATTGTGTGTTTGATAAAATTTTAACGACTAAAAGACGTAGCGCGTTCTGCAAAGTCTAATTAACGCGCATAATCACAGGAGGATAAATTTTTGAGAGCTACAAATCACAGATACTGCGATAATCGCAGAAAACAAATAAAAGACGGAAATGCTCCTGCTAAGCCAAACAAAAAGCTTAAGGCTGCATCGGTTGCAATTGCGGTATCCCTTGCGATAGCGGCTTTGGTTGTTCCGACAACCACGCTTGCACCTGATGTTGACGCGTTTGAGGACAGCAGAATCGCTTCTTATGCACTTGGAGACATAAATGAATTTTCGTCGGTAATTACAAAAAACTGCGTGGAAATCACAACAGTTCCCGCAACGGAGAAGAAAAAGACAACTGAGGCGGAGACCTCGGAGAGCAATTCGGAGGCAAAAACCGAAAGCAATAAAGCAGCTGCGGCAGGAAAGAATACTTCCGAAAAGGAAGAAAAAGCTACAGATTCTAAGAACCAGGAAAAATCAGAGGCTTCGGAAGCGTCAAAGACAAGCAGCAAAAAATCCGAGTCAGAAAGCACGGAGAATAAAGAACCCGAAACCGAGCCGACAACTGTGGAGGAAACCACAACTGCCCCTGCACCGGTTGCGTTGATTGACATTTCCAATCCGGATTTGTCCTATTCACCGTCAATGGTTTCGCTTTCTTCTTATGACAGAGCAAAGCTTGAAAGACTTGTTATGGGCGAGGCAGGCTCCACAGGCTTCAATGGTGCGGCTCTTGTTGCGCAGGCAATCAGAGATACCATGAATCTTTGCGGAAGCACTTCAATCGACTATATCATTTCCGAATATAAATACTACGGGTCAACCGCAGGCGAGCCAAATCAGACGGTAAAGGACGCTGTTTCATACATATTTGATGAAAACGGCTCTGCTGTTCAGCACAGAATACTTTGCTTCTATACCGGCACAAGCGCGTGGCACGAGACCCAGAATTTTATTGTTGGCTACGGCACAATGAGATTCTTTGATTTTTACAGTTGATTATCCTTTTTAGGAGTTTGTTCAGTATCACAGCTTATGCAGTTATGCTGAATATACTCCGGTAGGTTTTCCTTTTGTTTTTGTTTTGTTTTTTGGAAAAAAATCAAGTGCGAAAGTACTTGATTTTTTTTCATTAATATGTTATAATACATTTGTTCAAAAGAAACAAGCCTTTTGAACATATAAATGCACACACAATCAGCTTGCTTGCTTGCGAATTTTTATTGCGGAGCGTCACAAAAGTGCCGTTCGCAGTATAATTCCTTAATTATTTTGTTGGTTATCCTTTTAATAGGTTTCCTTTTGTTTTTGTTTTGTTTTGTTTGAAAAAAATCAAGTGTTAAAGCACTTGATTTTTTTTCTTTTATATGGTAGAATATATAGGCATTTCGCACGCTGACGCTTGTCGGCAGGGTGGCGGTCGGTATCCGGCTGCTTATTGCGCTGATAAAATCAAAGGCTCAGCGGAGGTTTTAACCTAAGGAGGAAATAAAAATGGCAGTAGTTTCTATGAAACAGCTTCTGGAGGCCGGTGTACACTTCGGTCACCAGACAAGAAGATGGAACCCAAAGATGGCGGAGTACATCTTCACAGAGCGTAACGGAATTTACATCATCGATCTTCAGAAGAGCGTTAAAAAGCTCGAAGAAGCTTACAATTTCGTTCGTGAGATTTCGGCAGAGGGCAAAAACGTTCTTTTTGTAGGTACAAAAAAACAGGCTCAGGATTCCGTTAAGGAAGAGGCTCAGCGCGCAGGCGCATATTATGTAAACGCAAGATGGCTGGGCGGTATGCTCACAAACTTTGCGACGATCCGCAGAAGAATCGCGCGTTTGAAGCAGCTCAGAGCTATGCAGGAGGACGGAACCTTTGATCTTCTTCCAAAGAAGGAAGTTATTAAGCTCAACCTTGAAATTGATAAGCTTGAAAAATTTATGGGCGGTATCAAGGATATGACAGAGATGCCCGGCGCGCTCTTTATTGTTGACCCGAGAAAAGAGAGAATCGCGGTTTCAGAGGCAAAGAAGCTCAATATTCCGATCGTTGCGATTGTTGATACAAACTGTGACCCGGACGAAATTGATTATGTGATCCCCGGCAACGACGACGCTATCCGTGCCGTAAAGCTTATCTCCGGCGCAATGGCTAACGCTGTTATCGAAGGCAGAGAGGGCAGAATGGGCGCAGCCGCTGAAGAAACTGCCGAGGCAGAGGAAGAAGCAGCTGAATAATTTCAGCTTTATATTATAATTTTGAAAGGAAGTATTTTACTATGGCAGCATTTACAGCTCAGGATGTAAAAGCACTTAGAGAGAAAACAGGCTGCGGCATGATGGACTGCAAAAAGGCACTCACTCAGGCTGACGGCGATATGGATAAAGCAGTAGATTTCCTCAGAGAGCAGGGTCTTGCTAAGCAGGCTAAAAAGGCTAGCAGAATCGCGGCTGAGGGTGTGGCTTATGCAACAACAAGCGACGATCTTTCGGTTGGCGTTGTAATAGAAGTAAACGCAGAAACCGACTTTGTTGCAAAGAACGATTCATTTATGGACTTTGTAAAGTCCTGCGCTCAGACAGTAATTGAGCAGAATCCGGCTGACGTTGAGGCCCTTTTGACACTTAAGGCTGCGGGCACAGATCAGACTGTTGCAGAGCTTCTTCAGGAGAAGGTTCTCACAATCGGCGAGAATATTCAAATCCGTCGTTTTGAGCGCATGGAGGGTGCTTGCGTGGCTTACGTTCATGCAGGCGGCAAAATCGGCGTTCTTGTAAACTTTGATACAGATCTTGCTTCAAAGCCCGAATTTGTGGCTTACGGCAAGGATATCGCTATGCAGATCGCAGCTCTCAATACTCAGTATCTCAAGGAGGACGACGTTCCTGCCGAGGTTATTGAGCACGAGAAGGAAGTTATGCGCCAGCAGGTTATTAATGAGGGCAAGCCCGAGGCTATTGCCGACAAGATCGTTATGGGCAAGATCGGCAAATTCTATAAGGAAAACTGCCTTGTTGACCAGGAGTTCGTTAAGGACAACAAGCTGACAATCAAGCAGTACACTCAGAATACCGCAAAAGAGCTTGGCGGTAAAATTGAAATCGCTAAGTTCGTTCGCTTTGAAAAGGGTGAGGGCATTGAAAAGCGTCAGGATGACTTTGCGGCAGAAGTTGCTTCTATGGTAAAATAATTATATTTGACTTAGCAGTAAAGCTAAACCTTGACTGTCAACAGTTGGGGTAAACCTGAATAAAACAAAATTATGAATTATAACAAGCGGCGGCTGATAAGCTGTCGCTTGTTTTTTAAAAACATCATGCAATTTCGGTGCGCGATATTCTTTTTATCCTAATTTATCACTTGACTGATTTAATGTCAAAATGTATAATATATAATGCTTCATTTACCACATCGGGTCTGATAAAATGGAATGATTATTACTACGTTCACATTGAGAAAATTACTGCGGCAGAGCCGGACACCTTGCAGGAATTCAACGTAAGAGCGGAAAAACCCTGCGTTACTCCGCACTGATTACGCAAAGGCATAGGTTGGCAGCACAAGCGCTACGGACCCCCTTATAATATTATATTAAAAATAACGCGCTGCCGTTTTGTGTGCTACATTTAAAACGGCGGCGTTGTTCTACAGATATTTATTCAGCTGTAAAGTGAGGTGAGAAAATGGCTGAAAAACAATATATCGCAATTGATTTAAAATCCTTTTACGCTTCTGTCGAGTGCGTCCAAAGAGGACTTGATCCGCTTAATACAAATCTGGTTGTTGCTGATGAGAGCAGAACCGAAAAAACAATATGTCTTGCCGTTTCTCCTTCGCTTAAGGCTTATGGTATTCCCGGCAGAGCCAGGCTGTTTGAGGTTGTTCAAAGGGTCAGGGAAATCAACGCCGTGCGCCGTATTCACACGCCTGACGGCTGTTTTTCGGGAAAATCACATTTTGCTTCGTTTTTAAAGCAAAATCCCGAAATGGAGCTTGATTACATTGTAGCAAAGCCGCAAATGGCAAAATATATGAAAATCAGCACTGAGATATATAAGATTTACCTCAAATATATCGCACCGGAGGATATTCATGTTTATTCGGTTGACGAGGTTTTTATTGACGCTACAAATTACCTTAAGACGTATAAAATGAGCGCGAAGCAGCTCGCTGATAAAATGATTCGTGATGTACTTGCTCAAACGGGAATTACTGCGACCGCAGGGATCGGAACAAACCTGTACCTTTCAAAAATCGCAATGGATATCGGAGCAAAACACATTGTAGCCGACAAGGACGGCGTAAGGATCGCGGAGCTTGACGAGATGTCATATCGCAGGGAGCTTTGGGGGCATAAAACGATTACGGATTTTTGGCGCATAGGCAAGGGATATTCAAAAAAGCTGGCTGAATACGGAATGTATACAATGGGCGATGTTGCGCGATGCTCGGTTGTGAACAGCGAGCTTTTATACAAAATATTCGGAGTGAAC
This sequence comes from uncultured Ruminococcus sp., assembly GCA_905233145.1. Taxonomy (GTDB): domain Bacteria; phylum Bacillota; class Clostridia; order Oscillospirales; family Acutalibacteraceae; genus Ruminococcoides. Next base: position 7,644 of record CAJODI010000058.1, read on the forward strand.
GCCGAGCTGCTGATTGATCATGCATGGGGTTGGGAGCCGTGCGAGATTTCGGATATAAAATCGTATGTTCCCGAAAACAGGTCGATAAGCTCCGGGCAGGTTTTGTCTCAGCCATATACATTTGATAAAGCTCGCCTTATTGTCAGAGAGATGACAGAACAGCTTGTTCTGGATTTGGTTGACAAGGGAGTTATGACAAATCAGCTTGTTTTGACAGTAGGCTATGATACAGACAACCTAAAAAAGGGCACGGAGTATAAAGGAAAAACTACTGTTGACCGTTACGGCAGAAGGGTGCCCGGAAAGGCTCACGGATCGGAAAATATCGGCAGGTATACTTCTTCCTCGTCGCTTATTGTTGAAGCGGCTATGAAGTTGTTTGACAGGATTGTTGCCAGAGAGCTTCTTGTAAGAAGAATGTATGTTGTCGCTAATAATATACTTTATGAAAGCAAGGTCCAAAACGTCCCAAAGCAGCTGGACATGTTTACCGATTACGACAGCCTTGTCAAGAAGGAAGAGGATTTGAAAAAAGAAAAGGATATCCAGAAAGCTGTTATAACCCTTCAAAAAAGGTTTGGAAAAAACGCGGTTTTAAAGGGAATGAATTTAAAAGAAGGAGCTACCGCGATTGAGCGCAACGGTCAAATCGGCGGTCACAAGGCATAAAATGGATAATTACGACGATATTATAAATCTTGAGCGACCGGTCAATATAGTTCACAAGCCTATGTCGAGGCATGACCGTGCAGCTCAGTTTGCTCCGTTTGCGGCATTGACAGGCTACGATTCGGCTATAAACGAAACCGCAAGGCTTACCGACAGTAAAATTGAGCTTAGCGAGGAAGAGCTTCGCGAGCTTGGTGAAAAAATAATGCTTTTGGACCGGATGTCCAACGATAAGCCTCTCGCGGATTTTGTATATTTTGTACCGGATCTCAGAAAAGAGGGCGGAAGCTATGTTACAGTGACAGGAAATGTCAGAAAAATCGACGACTTTGAGCGTGTTGTGATTTTTACTGACGGAAGAAAAATAAACTTAGATGATATTTTTTCAATCATAATACATATGTAAAAATGACCGGCGCACGAGAACGCTCAAAGTTAAGGCAACACCGCACAATTCATGGCGCACGCCTTGCTTGCATATTATTCCGTCAGACTGCCCAAAAATCAGTATCCATACGTCAGTATGCACACTGACTACGCAATCCGCGCAACAGAATTATGCGGTATTGCCTTAAAAAAACCTTCATAAACGATGAGAAGAATTTCATAATTAGGAAAATGAAAAACTCAAAAAATTGAAAAATATCATTTTTTAAAAACGTTATTTTTTGATGAAGGCATTTTCGGGCTGCTTTGTTTTGAAATCACTACGAGTTTTCTTCTCGGAATAAAAGTGATCGGAATAAAAGACTTGACAAATTATTGTGTTAGATGTAAAATAATTGTTGCAGGGGAGTCCGCGAAAGCGGTCTGAGAGTAGGCTGTGTTGCCTTAACCCTTTAACCTGATGCGGGTAATGCCGACGTAGGAAGCTTGTTATACAGCCTTACTTAATGCACTGCATCGCAGTGCGTTTATTTTTTATGTAAAAAAGGAGAAGTATTTATGAACGCAAGCGTAGCTATCCAAACTCTTCCGGAAGCAAAAAATGATGAAGAGCTTATTCGTATAGTAGATGAGGTCATCGACTATATCAAAAGCACAGGACTTAATTATTATGTGGGTCCATTTGAAACCGCGATCGAAGGCGATTATGACGAGCTGATGGACATAGTAAAGGAGTGTCAGCACATCGCGATCAGGGCAGGCGCTCCGTCTGTTTTGGCGTATATCAAGGTTACATATAAGCCCGAAGGGGATGTTTTGACAATTGAAAAAAAAGTTACAAAGCACCATCAGTAAGCTGGCTTTGCCTGCCGGAGCTGTTGTAGCAGCCCTTGTGATTTGGCAGCTTGTATGCTCGGCAGGTCTGGTCCCGTCATTTCTTCTTCCGTCTCCGATAGATGTCGGCAAGGCGTTTGTAACGGATTTTTCTCTGCTTTTCAGCCATTCGTGCGTAACATTGCTTGAAACCTTTATCGGTCTTGTACTGGGAATCGCGCTTGGCTTTGTACTGGCTTTGCTTATGGACAGATTCAGATTGCTTTATAAAATGCTCTATCCGCTCATTGTCATTACGCAGACAGTTCCTACAGTAGCGATTGCGCCGTTGCTGGTGCTTTGGTTTGGATATGAAATGGTCCCAAAGGTAATATTGATTGTAATTATCGTTTTCTTTCCGATTGCCGTAAATCTTTTGGACGGCTATAGGTCGGCGGATAATGATACAATAAACCTGCTTCGCTCAATGGGAGCAAGCAAGACTCAGATTTTAAGATATGTAAAGCTCCCGTCTGCGCTTGGTCACTTTTTTGCCGGACTGAAAATCGCTGTTTCATATGCTGTTGTAGGCGCGGTGATTTCGGAATGGCTGGGCGGCTTCAAGGGACTTGGAGTTTATATGACAAGGGTCAAAAAGGCATATTCATTTGACAAAATGTTTGCGGTAATCTTTTTGATTTCCGCGCTCAGCCTGATTTTGATGTGGCTTGTAAAAATTTTGGAGAAGAAATTCATGCCTTGGAAATACAGAAATAATCAAAAATCCATATAGATAAAATTGTTTTAATTTTGGAGGTAAGTATGAAAAAACTAATTTCAATTGCACTTGCTGCCGCAATGCTGACAGCGGCTTTTGCAGGATGCTCACAATCAACGGGAACAAAGGACTCTTCGGCAACGGAGCCGTCATCTCAGGCTTCGGCACAAAGCTCGGAAACATCTGACAAAAGCGGCGAAAAAACTAAGATTACTTTTGTTCTTGACTGGACGCCAAACACCAACCATACCGGACTTTATGTTGCTCAGGAAAAGGGATACTTTGCAGACGCCGGGCTTGATGTTGAGATCGTTCAGCCGCCGGAGGACGGTGCGGAGGCGCTTGTCGGTTCCGGCAAGGCGCAGTTTTGCGTTACCTTCCAGGATTCGATGCTTCCCGCGGTTGTTGGCGAAAACGCGATGCCGATCAAGGCTGTTGCGGCTCTTTTGCAGCACAACACCTCCGGAATTATCTCTCGTAAGGGCGAGGGGATAGACAGGCCAAAGGGTCTTGAGGGCAAGAAGTACGCAACATGGGATTTGCCGATTGAAAAAGCCACTCTGAAACAGGTCGTTGAAAAGGACGGAGGAGAGTTTGACAAGGTTGAGCTTATCCCCAGCACTGTTACAGATGAGGTTTCCGCGCTTAAGAGCAAGTCAGTTGACGCTATCTGGATTTTCTACGGCTGGGCAGGAATTGCCGCCGAGGTTTCAGACCTTGAAACAGATTACTTTGCCTTTAAGGATATTGACCCGGTTTTTGATTATTATACGCCTGTTGTTGCCGGAAATACAGATTGGATGAGTCAAAATCCCGAGGCAGCAAAAGCTTTCCTTTCTGCTCTTAAAAAGGGATATGAGTATTCTATTGAAAACATAGAAGAAGCATCCGAAATACTTCTAAAGGCTGCTCCTGAGCTGGACAAAGAGCTGGTTGTAAAAAGCCAGGAATATATGTCAAAGCAATACAAGGCAGAGGTTGCGCAATGGGGCTATATTGATCCGGCGCGCTGGAACGCGTTTTATAAATGGATCAGTGATAACAAGCTCTCCGACGCTGATATTCCCGAGAATACAGGCTTTACTAACGAGTATTTGGAGTAAAGTATGACAAAGCTTGAGGTCAGGCATGTTACTTTTGCTTATGAAAACACAAATATAATCGAAGATATTAGCTTAAAGCTAAATGAAAATGAGCTCGTTTGTCTTTTGGGAGTTAGCGGAAGCGGAAAAACCACCTTGTTCAATGTTATCTCCGGGCTGCAAAAGCCGGACTCGGGAAGTGTGCTTTTAAACGGAAACGACATAACCGAAAAGCCGGGAAACGTCAGCTATATGCTGCAAAAGGATTTGCTTTTGCCCTACAGAACAATTGAAGATAACGTCGCGCTTCCGCTTATAATAAAGGGAGTAAAAAAACGTGAGGCGAGAGAAAAAGCGTCAGAGCATTTCGCGGACTTTGGCTTGGAGGGAACGCAAAAGCGGTTTCCCTCCGAGCTTTCGGGCGGTATGCGGCAGCGCGCCGCTTTGCTGAGAACATACATGTTTTCCGGCGAGGTCGCGCTGCTTGACGAGCCCTTCAGCGCGCTTGACGCTCTTACAAAGCACGATATTCACAGCTGGTATCTTGATGTTATGAGCAGAATTAAGCTTTCTACTTTGTTTATAACTCACGATATAGACGAGGCGATTTTGCTGTCTGACAGGATTTATTTGCTTAACGGAAAGCCGGGGCGTATCACAGATGAAATCATTATCGAGAGACCCGGCGGCAGTCGTGAAAATTTTAATCTTACCGGTGAATTCTTGGAATACAAAAGGAAAATATTGTCAAAGCTATAGCTTTTTTGTTATCAGTGCAGCTCAAATAGGCGGGAGAGTGCCAAACGGCAATTTTTTTGTGGACATTTTATAATCTTTATGCTATAATATTGGAAGATATAGTGCAAAGGATGATTATTATGGAAAAACCTTATATAATATGTCACATGGTTGCGTCAATAGACGGCAAGATAACCGGAAACTTTTTGACTACTCCGATCGGCGTCGAGGCTTCAAAGTGGTATTATAAGGTCCACAGGGAATACGGCGCGGACGCCTTTGCCTGCGGAAGAATAACTATGGAGGACAGCTTTACAAAGGGCTTTGTCCCCGATTTTTCCGGGTTTGAGGGCGCAAGCCTTGACCGCAGTGATTATATTGCCGACAGCAAAGCAAAGTTTTATGCTGTTGCCTTTGACCGCAGGGGAAGGCTGGGCTGGAAGACTTCTGCGATTGCCGATGATGATCCGGGATATGACGGCGCTCATATTATCGAGGTGCTCTGTGAGGACGCTCCCGACAGCTATCTTGCATATCTGAAAAGTATCGGAGCTTCTTATATTTTCGGCGGCAAAACCGATCTTGATTTGGAGTTGGTTCTCAGTAAGCTGTATTCGCTGTTCGGAATCAAAAAGCTTTTGCTTGAGGGCGGAAGCGAAATCAACGGCTCATTCCAAAGAGAAGGACTTATTGACGAGCTTAGTCTTATTATCGCGCCAATTGTTGCCGAGCAGGACGACAAATGCCTGTTTGAACATTCTGTACTTGAAAACTACAAAATCACAGGCAGTGCGGTTTATGATAAATCAATCCATCGTCTGACCTGTCACAGATATTACAAATAGTTCATAAAAGGAATCTCCGGCAATTTCTTGCCGCGCATAAGCACGAAATCTTCATGGCAGAATATTGTCAAAACTCCGCAGACATACTGACGTATATAAAATTTTATAATAAAGGCAACACCGCACAATTCATGGCGCACGCCTTGCTTGCATATTATTCCGTCAGACTGCCCAAATAATCAGTATCCATACGTCAGTATGCACACTGATTCGCAATCCGCGCACCAGAATTATGCGGTATTGCCTAAAAAACCGGTGCTTCCTACGCTGAAATGGCGTCAGGAAGCACTTTTTGTGAGAAAGCTTATCTGATTCTTAAAATCTGTCCGGGATAAATTACATTCGGGTTACCGAGACTGTTCATAGCTGTCAGCTTTTGCGGCGTTGTGTTGTACTTTTGAGCGATTGACCACAGAGTTTCGTTCGGTCTGACAACGTAGTAATCTTCCTGGGATGTCCCTGCCGGAATTGTCAGCGTTTGACCGGCGTATATCTGTGACGGATTTTGAATGTTATTGTAAAAAAGAATATCCTGAACGGTTGTATCAAAAAACTGAGCGATTCCGAACAAGGTGTTGCCTTGTCTTACCGTATATTGAACAAGCTCCAAATTAATTCCTCCTTTTTGCTTTGCTATTATTATATTCAAAATTTTGTAAATTGATACTGTGTGTTTTCCTTATAATTCCTTTGTTGATTATGCACATATTAACTGCTGAATTTTCTACAGTTTGAATATAATATTTATGATAATATTTCTAATTTAGAATTAATATCTTGTTCTGAATATGATAAAATAAAAGAAATGCAGGAAACGGGAGGCATATGATTTGCTTTTCAAAAGAATATTAACAGGGGCGTTGGCATTACTTATGGTTATTTCAGCATCGGGAGCGGCTGTTTCTGCCGCCGAAAAATCCAAAAAGACAGATTATCACGCATATGCCGCGGAGCTTGATAAAACAGCATATGACAAAAGCGATTTGGGAGCAACCTATTCAAAAGATTCAACCGTCTTTAAGGTTTGGTCTCCAAAGGCGGACAGCGTAAAGGTGAATATTTTTAACAACGGAAGCGACGACGAGGGAGATCCCGGTTCAATCGAAACCAAAGCTATGACGCTGGACAAAAAAACAGGCGTTTGGTCAATCACGCTTGAGGGGGACTACGCCGGAAAATATTACACCTACTCAGTAAAGCACGGTGAAAGCGTAAAGGAAACAGGCGATATCTATGCCAAAGCCTGCGGTGTAAACGGCAAGCGCAGCATGATTTTGGATTTGTCGCAAACAAATCCGGAGGGCTGGGAAAACGACGGTCACATTATAGTTGAAAACCAAACAGACGCAACGGTTTGGGAAATGTCTGTAGCGGATTTTTCTTCTTCCGAGAGCAGCGGAGTTACTCCGAAGCACCGCGGAAAATTTCTCGCCTTTACCGAAACCGGAACTACTGTTGACGGAATCCGGGGCAACACTCCGACCTGTGTGGATTATCTAAAAAAGCTTGGCGTAAAGTATGTTCAGCTTATGCCTTTTTATGACTTTGGCTCTGTTGACGAGAGCGAGGACATAATGAAGCAATATAACTGGGGCTATGACCCTGTTAATTACAACTGCCCCGAGGGTTCCTATTCTACCGATCCCTATGACGGAAGCGTAAGGATAAAAGAATGCAAGCAGATGATCCAGGCTTTGCACGAAGCAGGAATCGGTGTTATCATGGACGTTGTATATAACCATACATATTCCACCGATTCGTGGTTCCAATATACTGTTCCGAATTATTACTACCGCATGAACGAGGACGGCACGTTCTCAAACGGCTCGGGCTGCAGCAATGACACTGCCTCTGAGCACGCGATGTTCAGAAAATATATGATCGATTCAGTCACATATTGGGCAAAGGAATACCATATAGACGGCTTTCGCTTTGACCTTATGGGGCTGCACGATGTTGATACAATGAACGCGATCCGCGCCGCGCTTGATTCGCTTTACGAGGACGGCGGCGGAAAAAAGCTTTTGATGTACGGTGAGGCATGGAACCTGCAAACAAACTGTGCTCCGGGTACTGTTATGGCTAATCAGACCAATATGAACAAGCTTGACGAAAGAATCGGCGCGTTTGACGATACTATTCGCGACGCGATCAAGGGCAGCACCTTTGGCGCGGGCGCAGGCTTTGTTCAGGAGGGTTCGGGAAGAGCTAACCTGAAAATCGGAATCACCGGACAGTCCGAGTCGTCGAGCGGATGGGCAAAAGCACCGAGCCAGTGCGTAACTTATGCGTCCTGCCACGACAACCTTTGTCTTTATGATAAGCTTATCGACACGGTAAAGGGCAGCGATGGAGATTACCGCAAACGTTACGAGGATTTGGTTGAGATGAACAAGCTCGCTGCCGCAATCGTCGTAACCTCTCAGGGAATACCGTTTATGCTCGGCGGCGAAGAGTTTGCGCGCTCAAAGGACGGCGATGAAAATTCTTTTTCCTCAAGCAGAGAAGAAAATATGCTCGACTGGAAAAGTCTTGAGGAATACAGCGATCTGGTTGAATATTACAGAGGTCTTTATAAAATCAGAGATAAGTTTGCCGCGTTTAGAGACAGCACAAACAAGACAGCAAACAGCCTTGAAAGCTTTGAAAAGCTGCCCAAGGGCGTTTCCGGATATATTATTGCCAACACAGAGAGCGGCGCGTGGGAAAAGCTTTGTCTGCTGTTTAACGGCGGCGACGAGGAACAAACCGTGAACGTTGAGGGTGAATGGACAATTATCGCGAACGATGAATTTGCCGGACTCAACAGCCTTGGAGGAATTTCGGGCAAAACGGCTGTAAAGCCGCACTCGGCTTTGATTCTTGTTGACAAAAAGAGCTATGATTCAGCAAAGATTTCCGATCATGAGGGCAAGCTAAAGCTTGATTACTATGACGCTGATTCAAAGGAGCACATAAAAACTCAGGTTGTTTCCGATGAAATCGGAAAGCCCTATGACATTGGACTTTATGCCGATTCGCTTAATTATGATATCAAATCGACCAACGGCAATGTACAGGGAGAGTTTTCGGAAACGGTCAGCCGTGCAGAGGTTTATGTAAAGGAATTTGAGGGCAAAATGTCTCAGGTTACCGTCAGATATATCGACGAAACCAACGGTGAGGAGCTCGCGGATTCATTTTTGATCAAAAACCGCGAGGGACAGCAGTATTTTACACCGGAGCTGCCCTCAATAGACGGTTATTATCTGGTGCTCGACAGTCTCCCCGATAACGCTGCCGGAAAGGTCAAAGGAGCGGATTCTGAGGTGCTGTTTAAATACAGCAGGATTACCGACGACACTGATACTTCGGTTTGCAGGGTCAATTTGATTTATCTGGCTGACAACGGAAAAATCCTTGACGTCAAAACGCTGGAGGGAAAAGAGGGAGAGGAGTATTCCGCTCAGGAAAACGAATACGAGGATATGAATCTTATTGAGCTTCCCAAAGCCGGCTCCGGTGTTTTCAAAAAGGGCGAAATCAATGTATTGTTCTGCTACACCTCTCAGCCTGACCCGTATGCCGATATGCTGGTATACATTTATATCGGCGTGGGCGTGATCCTCGCGCTCTGCATTGTTTCCGCAGTGTACGGAAGAATCTCGCGAAAAAAACGTTTGATGTCAAATATGGACGTTGTTGAATTGAATGAAAGCGATAATAAACAAGGTTAAACCGGAAGCTAATATGACTTCCGCGAAAATAAGGAGGAATATCTATATGAGAATCACTGGAAAAATCATTTCTTCGGTTCTTGTCGTATGTATGCTTGCCTCAACAAGCGCGATATCAGGCTTTGCCGCCGAAACACCGGCGGAAACCTCTTATACCCAAGCTTCTATGGCGATTGATGACGCGTATGCCTACGACAAGGGCGATTTGGGAGCTAACTATACTCCCGAAGAAACCGTGTTTAAGGTTTGGGCTCCGACCGCGACCGAGGTGAAGCTGAACCTTTATGCTACCGGCTCGGATTCTGAAAAAGGCGCTGCCAATCTGGGCACCATTGAAATGACTCAGCTTTATGAGGGCGACAAATGGACAGGCGTTTGGGTAACAACTGTTCAGGGCGATATTGTCAACACCTATTACACCTATACCATTACCGCCAAGAATGTAAAGGGCGAAAAAGAGCAGACTGTTGAGACTCAGGACGTTTACTCAAAGGCAACCGGCGTAAACGGCAAACGCTCGATGGTTGTTGATCTTTCAAAAACCAATCCTGACGGTTGGGAAAGCGACAGCCATATTCTCCCCAAAAAATCAACCGATTCAATTGTTTATGAGCTTCATATCAAGGACTTTTCATATGATCCTGCTTCCGGCGTAAGCGAAAAAAACAGAGGAAAATATCTTGCCTTTACCGAAACAGGTACAACTCTTAACAATGAAAACAAGCTTTCAACCTGTATCGACTACCTCAAGGAGTTAGGCATAACAACCGTTCAAATCAATCCGTTCTATGATTTCCAGTCCATTAATGAGGCGGATTCCGACAAAGCGTTTAACTGGGGCTATGATCCGCAGAACTACAATGTTCCCGAGGGCTCATATTCCTCAAACCCCTATGACGGAAACGTCAGGATCGCAGAGTGCAAGGCAATGATCAAGGCTCTTCATGACGCCGGACTTTCGGTAGTTATGGACGTTGTTTACAACCATACCTATTCTGTTGATTCCTGCTTTAACAATACCGTTCCCAACTACTATTACAGAATGCTTGAGGACGGCAGCACAAACGGCAATATTGTAGACGGACTTACCTATTCAAGCAACTCCGGCTGCGGCAACGACTGCGCAACCGAGCGTGCAATGTACAGAGATTTTGTGATTCAGTCTCTGCGTTATTGGGTTGACGAATATCATGTTGACGGCTTCCGCTTTGATCTTATGGGTCTTATGGATGTTGAAACCATGAACCTTATTCGTGAAAACATGGATGAGGTTGATTCAGGCATCACCCTTTGGGGCGAAGGCTGGTCTATGGATACCTTCCCGCACTCAACAACCTGCACAGGTCAAAAATATCTGGCTGCCACACAAACTAATTCCGAATACCTCGATTCAAGAATCGCACTGTTCAGCGACAGCATTAGAGACAACGTAAAGGGAAGCGTTTGGGGCATTCAGAACAAAGGCTTTATCGAAGGCAACAAGGAAAGCACACCGGCAATTCGTTACGGTGTTCAGGCAAATACTCTTGAAGGCGGCGCATGGCTCGCAAAAGCTCCTTCCCAGACAGTTACATATGCCGACTGCCACGATAACGCAACAATGTACGATCAGATTATGGCTTCCGCAGGCTTGGGCGAATACGGAACAAGAAACGAGCTTGGAGTTCAGCTCCAAAAGCAGGGTGCGTCGATTATAAACACCTCTCAGGGTATTTCTTTCATGCTCGCAGGTCAGGAAATGGCGCGTACAAAGTTCGGCGATACAAACAGTTATAATTCTTCTCCGGAAGTAAATATGATCCGCTGGGAAAACCTTGTTGATTATGCTGATGTGGTTTCCTACTACAAGGGTCTGTTCAAAATCAGAAAGGCTTTTTCACCGTTTACAGCGGCAGACAATTCTTTCAAGGACAATTTCAAGATTATAGGCGCAGACATGAACCAGCAGTCCGCACAAGCCGGCTTCGAGGTTCTTAATGACACCGAAGGCGAGTGGAGCAGAGTTGCTGTATTCCACAATTCCGCAAACGGCGCAGCTACAATCAGACTCAACGACAGAACAGTACGCGACTGGGTAATAGTAGCAAACGGCGTTGAAGCAGGACTTGAAAATCTCGGCGAATTCAGCGACTTTAAATATAAGGTTCCGGCTCACACAACAATAATTGCTGTTGAGAAGGAAAGCTTTGAAAAGGCTGCTTTAAAATCAAATACAGGTAAGGTTACCGTAAACTTTGTATATGACAGAGACGGAAGCAAGCTTGCCGAGCCGGTCGTTCTAAAAGGCGATATCGGTACAGCTTATCAGACTGCTCCTTCAAAGTCGGTTCCCAATATTTATATGCCAAAATCCGCAGAGGGCGAAACCAGCGGTGTATTCACCGAAGAAGCCAAGGAGGTTACCTATACCTTCACAGATTATGTTCCCGAAAGAATTTTGAATGCGGACTTTGACAACGACGGTTATGTAACCATCAGCGATGTTACCGCACTCCAGATGTATCTTGCCGAGCTTATTGAGCTTGACAAAACCGACGAGCAGCTTGACCTTGATTACGACGGTGCTGTTACTATTTCCGACGCGACGGTACTTCAATTGTATCTTGCTGATTTCAGCGTGGGCAGCGGAAAAGTAATAGTTAATTACTATTACTACGACAAAAACGGAGAGCTCAAAACAATTATGAAGCCGGTTGAGATCGAAGGCAGAGTAGGCGACGAATTTACAACTCAGACCTACAGAGTAGTCGGCTACAAAATTGACGAAACAAAGCTTCCCGAAAAGGTTTCCGGATATATTCCTTACGGAGAACCGCTCAAGGTCAACTATTACTATGCTCCTTCAGACGCTCACGTAACTCTTCACGTTAAGCACAGCGGAAGCGCTTCATGGACGCCGTACTTCTGGATTTGGGGTTCAAATCTCGACGGAGTTGACGAGGGCAACTATTCAGCCAAGAACAGCTGGCCGGGCGGTCCTATAACTGATTTTGACGAGGACGGCTGGTATAAGTATGAGTTTGATTACACCGGCGTAGGAACCTACAACGTTATCATCAACGATAACGGAAGTCCTCAGACAATCGACTACAAGGGCTTTATTGACAACGAGATGTGGATCGTTATAAATGACGACCTCGTAGGCACGGAAACTCAGGATTGGCTCACCTTCTATACCGATAATCCCGACAAAAATCCTGATGCGCCAATAGCTGAAAGACTGTAAGTATTTTTCTAAATCAGAATTAAGTTAAATAAAACCGTCAGGCGTGTTTTTGAATGCGCCTGACAGTTTTTTATTATTTATCGGGAACTGTCTGAACCGGTCGTTGAACACGGTTAAGGCAATACCGCATAATTCTGGTGCGCGGATTGCGTAGTCAGATTTTTCGTCAGAATGTACAAATAATCAGTGTGCATACTGACGTATGGATACT
>CAJODI010000059.1 GCA_905233145.1 uncultured Ruminococcus sp.
CATAAAAACGAGGAATAAGGTTGACAAGCGTGCTTTTGCCGCTGCCGGTACCGCCGATTATGCCGACGGTCTGCCCTCGCTTTATGCAAAAGCTAAGGCTTGTCAGCTCATCATCGCCGTCGCCGTAGTTAAAGCTGACGTTTTCAAATTCAACATGCGGTGAGGACAAATCAGCCTTAACCGGGGTTTTTGCGGTTTCAACAACGCTTGGTTTGGTTTCAAAAACCTCGTTGATCCGCTTTGCGCACGCGCTTGATTTTGTCATAAGCAAAACAAGATTTGCGACCACTATCATAGCCAAAAGAATTTGAGTCATGTAATTTACAAGCGCTACAATATCACCCGACAGCATACCGCTGCCGCTGTTTACAACCCCTGCGCCAAACCAAATTATCAGTATAATTGCAAAATTTGTTATCGCGTAGGTCACGGGACTGAGCAAAGCGGAAAGCCTGCTGACGCGAATTGCAGTTTCGGCAAGATCGTTTGTGGCGGCGTCAACACAGCGTTTTTCGCTTTCTTGTTTTGAAAACGCCCTTATAACCCTGCTTCCCGAAAGATTTTCGCGCGACAAAAGCCCGATTTTGTCAAGCTTCTTTTGAATTGAAGAATAAAGCGGAATACTTCTGCTCATCACAATATAAAGCGTGATCCCGATAAAAAAAGCGGCTGCAACAAAAATCAGCGATATCTTAAAATTGATCATCATAGCCATTATCATTGAGCCGACAATGATAAACGGCGCGCGCGTAAGCAGTCGTATACTCATCGCCACACTCTGCTGAACCTGGTTAATGTCGTTTGTCATTCTGGTAATCAGCGACGGAGTGCCCAGCGAATCAAGCTCCGCGTGAGAAAGCGTGCATATATGCTCAAACAGCTCACGTCTGATTTGCGTTCCGACGCCCTGAGAAGCACGCGAGGCAAGATACTGACACACAAGCGCGCTGCCAAGTCCGGCGGCGGCAAGCAAAAGCATGACCGAGCCCATTTGGAGCACATATCCGAAATCCTGCTTTTCTTTGATTCCGACATCTATTATATTAGCCATAACAAGCGGCACAAGCAGCTCGAGAATCGCCTCGAACAGCTTGCAAAGCGGCCCAATTATGACTTCTTTTTTGTAGTTATATAAAAATCTTCTTAATTTGAACATTGTTTTCCCCAATATTTCTGCGTTTTTGGTTTTTTGCCGGATAATTTTAAAAAAACAGTTGACAAAACGACAACATTATTGTATACTAATGTAGTTGTAAGATTACAGCATTTCGAGGTGTAGCTCAGTTTGGTAGAGTGCTTGGTTTGGGACCAAGATGCCGCAGGTTCAAGTCCTGTCACCTCGACCATAAACGCTTCACCTGCTTGAAGCTCAATGAATAGTGAATAAAGAATAGTGAATAGTTAATAACAGATGAGCTCTTTCGGCGATTTTGTAATGTTCGTTATTCTTTATTCACTATTCTTTTTTCGCTAAAAAGAATAGACAGATACTATTTCCGACAAAAGTATACTGCTGTTAAAAATAAGGCAATACCGCATAATTCGGGTTTGCGCCCTGAATTGTGCGGTGTTGCCTAAATTATAAAAATCACTTAATCAGGCTCTTGCCGTCCATTTCTGCCGGCTGTTCAAGATTCATGATTTGGAGCATTGTCGGAGCGATGTCGGCAAGTCTGCCGCCCTCTCTGAGCTCACAGTCATAGCCCACCACGCAGAACGGTACGGGATTTGTTGTATGAGCGGTAAACGGAGAACCGTCGTCGTCGATCATTCTGTCGGCGTTTCCGTGGTCGGCAGTGATAAGCGCAACGCCATTCATTTCGAGAATCGCGTCTACAACCTGACCCACACAATCGTCAACAGCTTCAACAGCCTTTACAGCCGCCTCAAACACTCCGGTGTGACCAACCATATCGCAGTTTGCAAAGTTAAGGATAATCATATCATACTTGCCGCTCTTGATTGCCGGAACAAGCTTTTCGGTAACCTCATACGCGCTCATTTCGGGCTGGAGATCATAGGTTGCGACCGCCGGAGACTTTACAAGGATCCTGTCCTCACCCTCGTACTGCTTTTCAACGCCGCCGTTGAAAAAGAAGGTTACGTGAGCATACTTCTCGGTCTCTGCAATTCTGAGCTGAGCCATGCCCTGCTTTGAGATATACTCGCCGAGGGTGTTCACAAGCGACTGCGGCTTGAACGCAACCTCGACGTTTGGCATAGTAGCGTCATACTGAGTCATGCAGACATAGTTCAGGGGGAAGAAGCCGTTTCTTCTCTCAAAGCCGCTGAAATCCGGATCAACAAGCGTTCTTGTGATTTCACGCGCTCTGTCAGGGCGGAAGTTGTAGAAAATCACGCTGTCGTTTGGCTGTATCTTCGCGCCGCCCTCAATAACGGTCGGGATAACAAACTCGTCGGTAACTCCGTTTTCGTAGGAATTTTTAACCGCGCAAACCGGACATGCGGCTGTTTCGCCCTCGCCGTAAACCATTGCGGCATAAGCCTTTTCAACGCGCTCCCAGCGGTTGTCTCTGTCCATAGCGTAGTATCTGCCCATCACTGTGGCAATTTTGCCCACGCCGATTTCGTCAAGCTTGTCCATACATTCTTTTATGTAATCCGCCGCGCTTGACGGAGGAACGTCACGACCGTCAAGAAAAGCGTGAATATAAACGTCCTTAAGACCCTTTTGCTTTGCAAGCTCAACTATTCCGTAGAGGTGGGTCATATGACTGTGAACGCCGCCCGGAGAAAGAAGTCCCATAAGGTGCAGAGCAGTGCCGTTTTTGAGCGCGCTGTCCATTGCGCCGACGATCGCCTCGTTGTCCTTTAGCTTGTCCTCGTTGATAGTCTTGGTGATTCGCGTAAGCTCCTGATAAACAACCCTTCCTGCGCCCATATTTGTGTGACCTACCTCGGAGTTGCCCATCTGACCGTCCGGGAGACCAACGTCCATTCCCGACGCGCCGATTTGAGTAATTGGGCAGGTTGAAAAGAGCTTGTCAAGATTGGGCTTTTTTGCCGCTTTAATAGCGTTGCCCTTCTCGGGAGCGATTCCAAAGCCGTCCATTATAATTAAAATCAAAGGCTTTTTCATTAATCAAAATCCTTTCGTTAGTTGTGCGTAATTATTTTGAAGCTGCCTTAACAATTGCCGCGAACTTCTCTGCAACAAGCGAAGCACCGCCGATAAGTCCGCCGTCAACGTTTGTCTTTGAAAGAAGCTCGTCTGCGTTGCCGTCGTTCATAGAACCGCCGTACTGAATTGTTACGCCGTCAGCCGCAGCCTGATTGTAGAGCTTTGCAAGAGTAGCGCGAATAAAGGCGCAAACCTCCTCAGCCTGATCGGCTGTAGCGGTCTTGCCTGTGCCGATAGCCCAAACAGGCTCATATGCAATTACTACATTTTTCAGATCTTCCTCTGAAACGTCGTAAAGATCAAGCTTGATCTGTCTTGCGATTACTTCCTCTGTGATGTCGCACTCACGCTCCCAAAGCAGCTCGCCAACGCAAACAATAGGCTTTAAGCCTGCCGCAAGCGCAGCCTTTGTTCTCTTGTTTACAGTCTCGTCGGTTTCGCCGAAATACTGTCTTCTCTCGGAATGGCCGAGAACAACATACTCAACCCCAACTTCCTTAAGCATACCGGTTGAGATCTCACCGGTAAACGCGCCGCTCTCAGCCCAGTGGCAGTTTTCGGCGCCGATTTTGATGTTTGTTTCCTTTGTTGCTTCAACTGCAACAGCAAGGTCAACATAAGGAACGCAGGCGATAACCTCGCAGTCAGCGTCCTTTACAAGCGGAGCGATTTCCGAAAGGAGAGCCTTTGCCTCGCTTGGAGTTTTGTTCATTTTCCAGTTGCCGGCGATTATTGCCGTTCTTTTTGCCTTATCCATTGGTAATCAAATCCTTTCGTGTGTTAAGCAACGCGAGGCGGCATAAACCGCCCCGCTGAAATATTTTTATTCTTATTATTTGTCTGCGATTACAGCAATACCCGGAAGAGTTTTGCCCTCAAGATACTCAAGAGAAGCGCCGCCGCCGGTTGAGATGTGGCTCATCTTGTCTGCAAAGCCAAGCTGAATAACAGCAGCCATCGTTGTAGCGTCTGTCTCTGCAAGAGCCTTTGCAACAGCGATAGTACCTGCCGCAAGGGTCGGGTTCTCGAACACGCCCATAGGTCCGTTCCAAACAACGGTTTTCGCGCTCTTAACAGCCTCTGCAAAGAGCTCCTGAGTCTTTGTGCCGATGTCAAGACCTTCCATATCAGCCGGGATAGCGTCGGCGTCAACTACCTGAACCTCGATCGGTCCGTCAATAGGATCGGGGAAGCCTGCGGCGATCGTTGTGTCGATCGGGAGAAGAAGCTTCTTGCCGAGCTTCTCAGCCTTTTCCATCATTTCCTTGCAGTAGTCGATCTTTGTGTCGTCAACAAGTGAAAGTCCAACCTCTTTGCCCTGAGCCTTAAGGAAGGTATAAGCCATGCCGCCGCCGATGATAAGAGTATCGCACTTTTCAAGCAGATTGGAAATTACGTTGAGCTTGTCTGCAACCTTTGCGCCGCCGAGGATAGCAACGAACGGACGAACCGGAGTTTCTACAGCGTTTCCGAGGTAGTCGATCTCTTTCTGCATAAGGTAGCCAACGGCTGTGTCCTTGATGTGGTCTGTAACGCCCGCAGTTGAGCAGTGAGCGCGATGAGCGGAGCCGAAAGCGTCCATAACAAAAACATCAGCCAAAGAAGCAAGCTCCTCTGAGAACGGCTCAAGATTCTTGGTTTCTTCTTTTCTAAAGCGTGTGTTCTGAAGAAGAACAACGTCGCCTTCCTTCATCTCGGCAACTGCCTTCTTTGCGTTCTCGCCTACGACCTCGTCGTCGTTAGCAAAAACAACGTCCTGACCGAGAAGCTCGGAAAGTCTTGCAGCAACGGGAGCGAGAGAGAACTTTTCCTCGGGACCGTTCTTGGGCTTGCCGAGGTGTGAACAAAGAATAACCTTGCCGCCGTCAGCGATAAGCTTTTTGATTGTGGGAAGAGCGGCAACGATTCTGTTATCGTTAGTGATAACGCCGTCCTTAAGCGGAACGTTAAAATCTACGCGGACAAGAACCTTCTTGCCATTTACGTTGATGTCGTCAACTGTTACCTTATTTAGTTTCATTGGAATCAATCCTTTCTTCTGATACAGTAGTCTGTGAAAACTATGTTATGAAAACAATACATTTTCACATTCATACATATTATACATCAAATACCATTTTTTATCAATAGAATTTGATAATTTTTTTCCGAGATGATTTTTCTCCGAGTAGAAAGCTCGGTTATAAATCAAACGTCGGCAGCCCGAAAATTCCGGCTTCTTAAAATATCGTTTTTCATAAAATAATGTTTTTAATTTAGTAATTATAATATTTTTAAAAGTCTTAATCAACATATTGTAGGGTCGCACCCGTGTGTGCGACCTTGGTAAAGCAAAGCAAACATAGCTTGAAATTGCATTTGGCTATTATAATTTCTCCTGCGAAAGTCCCGTTTCTCTGAAAACATCCTCCCAGCGGTGATTATGCAGCTCTCCCCTGTTGAGTAGCTCGGGATAATCCCACTGTCTGAGTACCTCGTAGGCGGCGATAGCGACGGAATTGGAAAGATTCAGGCTTCGCGCCTCGTCGATCATCGGGATCCTCAGCGTGCTTTCGGGGTGTTTCATCAAAAGCTCCTCGGGCAGTCCCTTTGTTTCCTTTCCGAAAAGCAGGTAGCTATTGTCGGGATATTCAACGTCCGAATGGCGGTGAGTGCCTTTTGTTGAAAAAAAGAAATAATTTCCTCCCCTTGTCTTTTCAAAAAAGTCGTTTATGTCGTCATAATATGTAATATCCAAAAAATGCCAGTAATCAAGTCCGGCGCGCCTGAGCTTTCTGTCGTCGATTTTAAAGCCGAGCGGTCTGACCAAATGCAGAGCCGCGCCTGTCGCGGCGCAGGTTCTTGCGACATTGCCGGTGTTTTGCGGAATTTCGGGTTCAACGAGTACCAGATTCAACCTTGCCAAAAGTTTATCACTCCAATTATTTAAAAAATACTTTTATTACATTTTAATTCGCAAAGAATAATATTGCAAGTGTTCTTGCTAAATTTTATTGTTTCCATAGAGGAACGGCGCGGAGGTGAGGCTGTGAACAGCAATCCTGTGATGAATATGGTCAAGGGCGCGGCAATCGGAATGGCTGCCGGAATCGCCGTCGGCTATGCCGGAAAAAAAGCGGTTGACGACAACCCAAAGCTCAGAAAAAAAGCAAACAAGGCATACCGCACACTTGAAACTATCATGGACACGGCGCAGTATATGCTCAAATAGTTTTTGCGCACAAAGCCAAAAAAATCCCCGACAAAAGCAAAGTCGGGGATTTTTGTTTGAATTTTTATGAAACATAGTTGAGCGGATCTACCTTTTGACCGTTTTCGATGATCTCAAAATGCAGATGCGGACCTGTTGAAAATCCTGTTGAACCGATATAGGCTATCGTCTGTCCCTGTGCAACATACTCTCCGGCTGAAACCGCAAGCTCGCTTGCATGACCGTAGAGCGTCTTATATCCATTGCCGTGGTCGATTATTACATAGTTTCCGTAGCCGCTGTCATCGTAGCCCGAAAAAACAACCGTGCCGCTGTCGGAAGCAAGGATCGGCTGACCGTAGTCTCCGCCTCCGGCGATGTCGATTCCGTTGTGGAACGAGCCCCAACGCCACTCAAAATAGGTTGTTATTCCTCTGGTGTGCGGAGCCGGCCATATAAATCCGTCGGTAGCTGCTCCGCTGACTGTGCCGGTGCTCTCGGTTGGCTTTTCTTCAGCAACACCGTCCTTTGAGCCTTTTATGATGACCTCGTTTACAGGCTCCTTGGAAACCTTGGTGTCGGTTACAACAGCGTCGTAGAGCACGCCGTCAACATAGGTTGTTCTGACTGTGGTTTCTCCCAAGCCGTCCTCTCCCTTGGTTTTTACTTCTTCATAAGAAGAGTCCTTGGTTTCATCATATTCTATTTCGGTTTCGTAGCTGATATCGTTGGTGTAGATGATATCGGTTGAAAGCGAAATCGAAAACTTTCCGTCTGCCGCTGCCATCACATCTTCAACAGACATGATTTTGTCATCGTCAAATACACCCGAAACAACCTCAACGTCGTTGAAAAACTCGGTAGTAGTTTCGTCGTCGTATCTAGCTCTGTAATTGACCAAAAGAGCGTCAAGCGCGGAATTGAGTGCGTCGGTCTGAGCCGCGCCGATAAGCTCGCCGTCGATATAAAGACCCGAAATAGCGTTTGACATAAAGAGCGCGGGAGCGTTGTCTGTGCTTTCGCTTACATTCACAATAGCTTCACCGGGAGCTGTCAGCCCCTGCTCCTTGGTCTGCAAAGCCTCGCCCTGTGCGCCGAGCTCCGGCTTTGTTGATGTCTGAGCCGTGCTCTGAGCCGGCTCGTCAAGCGCGCTGGCAACAGTAGCGCAGGAAAGCATTACTGCCGAAAAGCTGGCAACCACCGCAAGCACTGCTCTTTTCTTTAATATTGAATGCCGCGGAGTTTTGGCAGCGTAGGCATGCTTTGCAGCGTTTGAGGAATAAACTCTTGTCAGGCTGTCGCGAAGCGAATTATTAAACTCGCTGTCCGCGCTTGTTCTGCCGGCAAAATAATGCCTGTCGAGCATCGCAGTTTTAGCTTTTGCCTTGCGTGATTTTTGCTGTGCGTTTAGTCTCAAGGTTTTTTTGCCGAACGATCTTGCCGCAAGAGTTGCCGCCCTTTTTATAAAGCGGACAGTTTTTTGCGCTGTGTTTAGTTTTCGGCTTTTTCGCCTTTTGACTGTCGGAAGACTTTCTATTTCATTGAAACCTTCCAAACCAATGAATTTTGTCTTCAAAATAATTTCTCCTATCTCATTAACCATTACAATTCGGTAACAATTTCACAACTATAATTATAACAAATTGTAACGTAAATTCAATAAGAGAAATAAAAACCGTAATATTTAACAGCAAAACAGCCAAATAACAAGTCGATTTTTCGTTATATTGTACAATAATTCTGTAAATTAATTATACCTTAAGTTATACAATAAATTGTCATTCAACATTTTGTAATATTCTAAAAAAGCAATTCGCACGCTTTTTTTCTGTTTTTATCCAAAATTTGCCGTGTTGGTAAAGCAAAGGTTTAGGTCAACCGTTCCGTCGATTCCGTCAACCACGCCGTCCTTTGAATACTGCCACATTGAAAATCTGTAATAAAAGCTTGGCAAATCGGCGTACTCGCTGTACCAGATATCATAATTTGAAAGCTTTTTTAAGTCATATTTAAAATATAGCTCGCGGCTTGTTGAATAAATCGCCGGAGTATAGCCAAGCTGCTTAGCCTTTTCGCAAAACGCCGCGGCACATTCCGTAGCCTGTTCCGCGCTCACATTGTCGGTTCGCGCGTCGTCGTCCGGAATTATCTCCCAATCGTATCCCAGCGGATAGTCAAGGGCGATATTCCCGATAACCTCTTTGGAATACTCCGCCTCTTCCTCAGCCTCCGCCGCGGTTGTTGCCTGAGAGAAAAAGTACGCTCCGACCTTTATTCCTGCTTCCTTAGCTCCATTCAGATATTCGGCAGCCTTTTCGTCGGGATAAAGCGCGCCGCTGTCTCCGTAGCCTCTTCCTCCCACACGAATCATAGCAAAGTCAACGCCGCTGTTTTTTACACGCTGCCAGTCGATATCCCCGTTGTAGGACGAAACATCCACACCCACAACGGACGCTTTTTCGCCGTTTTCGGTGTAGGACAAATAATTTCCGTCGGTGCTGAACCCATTGTTTTCAAGCGTATTGAGCTCAACGCCGTCGAGCTTGTCGATCCAAATCTTGCCCAGCACAGAGTCATTAACCTGGATTTTGTCGCCGGAGCTTTTTACTTCTCCGCTGCTTTCCGTTTGAGTTGCCTCAGACCCGGAGATCTGAGCCTCCTGCTCCTGAGAGCTTGTCTTAAGAGCTTTGGTCTGATTGGAAGAAGCCGGTTGCCCGTTGTCATTATTATTTCCCGAGCAGCCGCAAAAAATCGTACAGCCCACAGCAACTGCGGCCGCAGCGCACAGAACTTTGATTCTTTTGTTTTTCATCATAATCACTTTTTCATCCATTTTTAAAACGGGTATCCGTCGCAAGGCGAATACCCGATTTTAGCTTTTTGTTACACTGACTTTTACTCAGAATTTGATTTTTTCTGCGATATAAGCGTTGAGCTCGTCGATCTTCACTCTCTCCTGCTGCATTGTGTCGCGGTCGCGGACAGTTACGCGGCCGTCCTCCTGAGAGTCAAAGTCATAGGTAACGCAAAACGGAGTTCCGATTTCGTCCTGACGGCGGTATCTTTTTCCGATTGAGCCCGCGTCGTCAAAATCAGTCATAAAGTCCTTTGAAAGCTGCTCATAAACCTTTTCGGCTTGTTCGTTGAGCTTCTTTGAAAGCGGAAGTACCGCTGCCTTGAACGGAGCAAGAGCCGGGTGAAGGTGCATAACAACTCTTGTGTCCTTTTCGTCAAGCTGCTCCTCATCATAAGCCTCAACAACGATTGCAAGGAAAAGTCTCTCAACGCCGAGCGAAGGCTCGATAACGTATGGAATATACTTTTCGTTAGTTGTCTGATCAAAGTATTCAAGCGACTTTCCGCTTGTTTTGATGTGTTGTGTAAGGTCGTAGTCTGTTCTGTCGGCAATGCCCCAAAGCTCGCCCCAGCCAAACGGGAAAAGGTACTCAAAATCTGTAGTAGCCTTTGAATAGAAGGAAAGCTCTTCTTTTTCGTGATCACGAAGTCTAAGATTTTCGGGCTTGATGTTGAGCGAATAGAGAAAATCGCGGCAGAACGCGCGCCAGTATTCAAACCACTCCAAATCTGTGCCGGGCTTGCAGAAGAACTCGAGCTCCATCTGCTCAAACTCGCGCACGCGGAATATAAAGTTTCCGGGAGTTATCTCGTTGCGGAAGGATTTTCCGACCTGGGCCACACCAAAGGGAACCTTCTTGCGGCTGGTTCTCTGGATATTCGCAAAGTTTACAAAAATGCCCTGAGCTGTCTCCGGACGAAGATAAATCTCGTTTTTGCTGTCCTCGGTAACGCCCTGAAAGGTTTTAAACATAAGATTAAACTGACGAATATCGGTAAAATTATGCTTGCCGCAGTTTGGACAAGGGATATTCTTTTCATTAATATAGTCCGTCATCTGATCGTTTGACCAGCCGGCAACATTTGTGCCGTCAAAGTCCTCGATCAGGTTATCCGCGCGGTGACGGGTTTTGCACTCCTTGCAATCCATGAGCGGATCGGAAAAGCCGCCGAGGTGACCCGAAGCGATCCAGGTCTGAGGGTTCATCAAAATTGCGGAATCAAGTCCAACGTTATACTTGTTCTCCTGAACGAATTTTTTGAGCCAAGCCTGCTTGATATTATTTTTAAGAGCCATACCGAGAGGACCGTAATCCCAAGTGTTGGCAAGTCCGCCGTAGATCTCAGAACCCGGATAAACAAAGCCTCTGCCCTTGCAAAGAGCTACTATTTTTTCCATGGTTTTTTTAGTGTTTTCCATATATATACCTCTTTTCTGTGTCTAACGTATACAATAGAATTTTACAATCATTTCAATATTATGTCAAGGTATTTTTTGATTGTCGTTGTATATGCTTTTGACAGAGTCCGCGCCGGCTTGAATTACAGCGGTTTTACTGCGGAGTTTAATAATGTTTCACCTTATTATTGAATATGACGGCTTTACGCTGCAATTGTGCGAAAATATCAAATTATTTAATGTGATTTCATAATTTTTATTGATTTTTTAAGGAGGGAATTTTTACAAATAAAAATTCTACACTAATTCTAAAAAAACTCTTGAAAGTTTTATTGACATAATATATAATGAATATGCTCGTAAAAATAAGTAGCTGTAGCTGCTTAGAATCAGAGTACAAGAAAAGGAGGAAATTACGATGAGAAAGTCATCAAAATTCTTAAGCGCGCTGCTTGCGGCTCTTATGACAGTATCTAGCTTTTCGATTCTTTCTACTGTTACTGTTTCTGCTGCAAACGACACAAAAGTCTACTTCGACGTTCCCGATTGGTGGGGCGCGGTAAAATGGAACAGCAAGCACACCCAGGCTGCTGTATACTGCCATCTCTATTCTATTTACGGCGGTTCCGAGCTTAAGGAAACCACATTTGCAACAAAGAACGAGAGATGCACCTGGGAGCACGACAATGTTTATTCATTTGATACATCAAGCCTCGGTACAATCGAAGAAGGCGCGGACTACGGCATTATCTTCTGCGCAGACAACACATCAAACGTTCGTCATCAGACCTGCGACATGACAATGGGCATTGAGTGTCTCGGCGACACAATGACCGCCACACATGAAACTCGTATAAACGGCGTTGACTCAGAAAAGTTTGACTATGTCGGCGAATGGACTGACCCGACAAACAAAGAGCTTTTCGGTGCTATGAACCTTATCGATTCACTCGGTAACTTCCTCGGCGGTAAGTTCCCACTCAACACTCCAAAGCCAAAGCTCATTGCTGACAGACTTTATGATCCTGCATTCAAAATGAAGGTCAATGCAAAATACTTCACAACCGAGCGTCTTAACCAGCTTGAGGCTGAGCTCGGCGTTACAGCAAGAGAAGTTTACGACCAGTATGTAATCACATACAAGGATCTTCTCGAAGAAAAAATCGCTAACGGCGACCTCGTTGACAAGTATGACAAGGACGGCAACCCCGAATTCCTCGTTCCGACACTTGAAAGAGTAGCTGAGCGTCTCGGAATCACAGTTGAAGAGGAAACAACCGCAGAGCCGACAACAGAGCCGGTTGAAACAACTGTTGAACCAACAACAGCTGCTCCCACAACTGTTGAACCAACAACAGCCGCTCCCACAACTGTTGAGCCGACAACAGCCGCTCCTACAACTGTTGAGCCAACAACAGCCGCTCCCACAACTGTTGAACCAACAACAGCTGCTCCTACAACTGTTGAGCCAACAACAGCTGAACCTACAACAGTTCCCGAGCCCACAACTGAACCTGTAACAGAGCCTGCTCCCGAACCT
>CAJODI010000060.1 GCA_905233145.1 uncultured Ruminococcus sp.
AAACGTATCGGTTACGGTTACCGGGATGATGACTTCTTCTTTACCTTGATTCGTTATCTGTCTATCCCTTCTGTTCGTTCATCCCACAAATTTCCGTGACCTCATACAAACCGGGTGAAATTGAATAGAAAAAGAGTGTCCATAACTTAAATTCGTTATGAACACTCATACTGGTGCCGGTGACCGGACTCGAACCGGTACGGTATCGCTACCGGCGGATTTTGAGTCCGCTACGTCTGCCAATTCCATCACACCGGCAAATTTCTTATTTATTATACTATAACGATAAGAAAAAATCAAGTATTTTTTTATTGTGTGTTATTTGCTGCCTCATCAGCAACGAAATAAATTACGTTATTTGCGGTTAAATTACGCCTAATACCTCCGTGATTCTCAATAATATTTTATGTTTTTCATAAAAATTAGATTTTAGCTTATAATTTAGTTGCGTATTTCGGAAAACTATATTATAATAGGATATGTATTGTTATTTTATCAGACAGTCTCTGCAAAAGCCATCTGTGCTTTTTCGGAGAATCAAGCTTATGCTTAGGTCTGCCTAATGGCAGATTAGCGCAAAATGGAGGAATTATTTATGGAAAAGAAAGAACTCATGTATGAGGGCAAGGCAAAAAAGGTTTATTCAACAGAGGACCCCGATCTTTGTATCGTTTCCTACAAGGACGACGCAACTGCTTTTAACGGCGAGAAAAAGGGTACGATCATCGGCAAGGGCGTTGTAAATAACCGTATGTCTAACTTTATGTTCAAGCTTTTGGAGCAAAAAGGAGTTCCCACCGATTATGTAGAGGAGCTTAACGACAGAGACACCTTGCTTAAAAAGGTTGAGATCGTTCCGCTTGAGGTTATCATAAGAAACAAGGCGGCAGGCTCGTTCTCAAAGCGCTACGGCGTTCCCGAGGGTACCGAGCTGAAATGCCCCACACTTGAATTTTGTCTCAAGGACGACGACCTGGGCGACCCAATGATCAACGACAGCCAGATTTTTGCTATCGGCGCGGCAACAAAAGAAGAGCTTGAAACAATTTCAAAATACGCCTATAAGGTGAACGAGGTTATGGTTGAGTTCTTCAAGGAATGTAGGGTTGACCTAATTGACTTTAAGATAGAGTTCGGAAGATACAAGGGCGAGATTTTGCTTGCGGACGAAATTTCTCCCGATACATGCCGCTTCTGGGATGTTGACACACACGAAAAGCTTGACAAGGACCGTTTCCGCCGTGATATGGGCGGCGTTGAGGAAGCCTATGCCGAGATGATGAAGAGAATCGGTCTGGCTTAACCTTATTCATATAACATATAATACTATTCACTAAAAAATCTGACTACGCAAGGCGTGCACCGCGAATTGTGCGGTATTGCCTTAAACATCTGTTTAACGTTTTTTATCAGAGAATAGTATAAATCATTATATTTAATCGGTCGGATGGTGTTACCTTGAATTATTCTTTCGATAGTTTTGCAAAAGAAGGACTGCATGAGGAGTGCGGCGTTTTCGGAATAAGCAGCGACGGCTCAATCAGCCCTGCCTATGCCTGCTACAACGGACTCCTCGCTCTTCAGCACAGGGGGCAGGAAAGCTGCGGAATTTCTGTGTGCGACGACGGCGTAATTGATTATTACAAAAACATGGGCTTGGTTACAGAGGTTTTTAACAACAGTATTCTCGATTCGCTCAGCGGTCAAATGGGAATTGCCCACGTTCGTTATTCAACAGCCGGAGCGTCTGTGCCCGAAAACGCTCAGCCGCTTGTTATGCGCTACAAAAAAGGTACGCTTTCGGTGGCTCATAACGGAAATCTGACAAACGCCGTTGAAATCAGACGCGATCTTGAAAAGCACGGCGCGATTTTTCAGACCACAATCGACAGCGAGGTAATCTGTTATCTTATTGCCAGGGCAAGACTCAAATGTCATTCCGTTGAGGTTGCGATTGCGGAGACAATGAAAAAAATCGAAGGCGCATATTCCTTGCTTGTAATGAGCCCCCAAAAGCTGATCGCGGCACGCGATCCCCACGGCTTTCGTCCGCTTTGTATGGGAAAATATAACAATTCGTATGTTTTTGCCAGCGAAAGCGCCGCGCTGGACGCCTGCGGAGCAAAGTTTATCCGCGACGTTGAGCCCGGCGAGATAATTGTTGTCAAGGACGGAGTCGCAAACAGCATTAAGCCGGATTTGGGCGAAAAGAAAAAATCTCTTTGTGTTTTTGAATATATATATTTTGCCCGCAGCGACAGCTTTATTGACGGCGTAAGCGTTTATGAGGCGAGAAAGCAGGCAGGAAGGATTCTTGCCAGAACCTTTCCGGTTGAGGCGGATATGGTTATCGGTGTTCCCGAATCGGGAATCGACGCCGCGATAGGATACGCCGAGGAATCGGGGATCCCGTATGAAAAGGCGATCGTCAAGAACAGCTATATCGGCAGAACCTTTATCAAGCCCAGCCAAAAGGAGCGTATGAAAAGCGTTCGCATTAAGCTGAATCCGATTGCCGACATGGTAAAGGGCAAGAGGGTCGTTATGATTGACGACAGCATTGTGCGCGGCACAACGGTTGACCGTATTGTTACAATGCTTCGCGACGCCGGCGCAAAGGAGGTTCACATGCGAATCAGCTCTCCGCCGTTTATGTGGCCGTGCTACTACGGCACCGATATTCCCTCAAGAGGCGAGCTTATCGCCTGTAACCATACAATAGAAGAAATAACGCGGCTTAGCGGTGCGGATTCGCTTGGATATTTGCCTGTTGAAACGCTTCATGAAATGCTTAATTTTGCCCCTGTGGGCTTCTGTCACGGATGCTTTACCGGGGAATACCCTGCGTCTACAACCAAGGTCACTTTAAAGGGCAAGGAGCGCGGCGGAATGAATTTTGCCGAAAAGGATCCTTGCGGCGGAACCAATAACTGATATTGAAAGGAAGTTAAGGATGATTAAGAATACATACGAATCTCCTTTGTCAGCGAGATACGCAAGCAAGGAAATGAAATATATTTTTTCTCCCGACAAAAAATTCAGAACCTGGAGAAAGCTTTGGATCGCGCTTGCGGAAGCGGAAATGGAGCTTGGTTTGCCTGTCACCCAGGAGCAGATCGACGAGCTCAGGGCTCATGCCGAGGATATTAATTACGAGGTTGCCCAGGAGCGCGAAAGACTTGTCAGACACGACGTCATGTCTCATGTATATGCTTACGGCGTGCAGTGCCCTAAGGCAAAGGGTATTATTCATCTCGGCGCAACCTCCTGCTATGTGGGCGATAATACGGATATTATCATTATGACCGAAGGCCTCAGGCTTATCAGAAACAAGCTCATCACGGTTATACGCAATTTATCAAAATTTGCCGATGAATACAAGGCTCTGCCAACCCTTGCTTTCACACATTTTCAGCCTGCTCAGCCGACAACCGTAGGCAAGAGGGCAACGCTCTGGATCCAGGAGCTTTTAATGGATTTGGAGGACGTTGAGTATCAGCTCTCAAAGGCAAAGCTGCTCGGTTCAAAGGGCACGACAGGAACTCAGGCGAGCTTTTTGGAGCTTTTTGACGGCGATCATGAAAAGTGCAGGGAGCTTGACGAAAAAATAGCTCAAAAAATGGGCTACAAGGCTTGCTTCCCGGTATCGGGTCAGACCTATTCCAGAAAGCTTGATTCACAGTTTTTGAATGTTCTTGCCGGAATCGCTCAGTCGGCTTCAAAATTCTCCAACGACATCAGACTTTTGCAGCATCTCAAAGAGGTTGAGGAGCCGTTTGAGAAGAATCAAATCGGTTCTTCCGCAATGGCGTATAAGAGAAATCCAATGCGAAGTGAGCGAATCGGATCGCTTTCAAGATATGTTATGGCGGATGTTCTCAACGGATATTTCACTGCGGCTACCCAGTGGTTTGAGAGAACTCTTGATGATTCTGCCAACAAGCGTCTCAGTGTTCCGGAAGCGTTCCTCGCAGTTGACGGCATACTTTCTCTGTACGCGAACGTTGCCGACGGACTTGTGGTATATCCAAAGGTTATCGAGCAAAGACTCAGAAAAGAGCTTCCGTTTATGGCAACTGAAAACATTATGATGGACGCGGTCAAAAAGAGAGGCGCAGACCGTCAGCAGCTTCACGAAAGGATTCGTGTTCACTCAATGGCGGCTTCAAAGGTTATCAAGGAAGAGGGCGGCGAAAACGACCTGCTCGAAAGAATTGCCGGCGACGAAGCGTTCGGAGTTACTCTTGAGGAGCTCGAGGGTATTTTGCAGCCTGAAAAATATACAGGAAGAGCCAAGGAACAGACAGAGGATTTCCTCAAAGAATATGTAAATCCCACGCTTGAAAAATACAAGAGCATAAAGAGCGACAAACCCGAGATCAACGTGTAAATATATAGGCAATACCGCATGATTCGAGAGTGCGGATCGCAAAATAAGATTTTTCGTCAGTAAATAAGGAGATAAAATTTTATGGTTAAAGCAATAGTAGGCGCGAACTGGGGCGACGAGGGCAAGGGAAAAATCACCGACGTCCTCGCAAACGACAGCGATATTGTAATTCGTTTTCAGGGCGGATCAAACGCCGGTCATACTATTATCAATGATTATGGAAAATTCGCGCTTCATCAGCTTCCGTCGGGAGTTTTTCATCAGAATATCACCAACGTAATCGGAAACGGAGTTGCGTTCAGCGTTGAAAATTTTGTCAAGGAAATGAAGGAGCTGAGCGACAGAGGCGTTCCTAAGCCGAACGTGATTGTTTCAGACAGAGCGCAGATCGTAATGCCATATCACGTGGCTTTCGATTGCTTTGAGGAGGAGCGTTTGGGCAAAAATTCCTTTGGCTCAACAAAAAGCGGAATCGCGCCCTTTTATTCCGATAAATATTCAAAAATCGGCTTCCAAATCAACGAGCTTTATGATGATCCCGATTCGCTGAAAGAAAAGATCAATCACGCTCTTGAAATCAAAAACGCTATGCTTAAAAATCTCTACATCAAGCCGGAAATCACCGCTCAGGAGATTTTTGACAAGCTTATGGAATACAAAGAACAGCTCGCGCCGTATGTCGGCGACGCCTTTATGTTTATACATAATGCGCTTAAAGAAGGCAAAAACATTCTTCTCGAGGGTCAGCTCGGTTCGCTTAAGGATACAGATTTCGGAATTTATCCAATGGTAACTTCTTCAAATACAATCGCGGGCTACGGCGCTGTGGGCGCAGGTATTCCGCCGTATGAAATCAAAGAAATCGTAACCGTTGTCAAGGCTTATTCAAGCGCGGTAGGCGCAGGCGAATTTGTTTCCGAAATTTTCGGAGAAGAAGCTGACGAGCTCAGACGCCGCGGAGGTGACGGCGGTGAATTCGGCGCGACAACAGGCAGACCCAGACGTATGGGTTGGCTTGATTTGGTCGCAACGCGCTACGGCTGCATGGTTCAGGGCGCGACTCAGGTTGCGTTCACTGTAATCGACGCGCTCGGTTATCTTGACGAGATCCCTGTTTGTGTCGGCTACGAGCTTGACGGCGAGGTTATCGACTACTTCCCGTCAACAACAAAACTAAAGAGATGCAAGCCGATTTTGAAGAAGCTCAAGGGATGGAAATGCCCTGTAACCGGAATCAAAAACTATGACGAGCTTCCAAAGGAATGCAGAGAGTATATTGAATTTGCCGAAAAAGAAATCGGAGTTCCGATCACAATGGTTTCAAACGGTCCTTCGCGCAGCGATATTATTTACAGATGATTTGAGCTTGTTTATAAAAAGAAATACCGCGCAGATTTTATGCGCGGTATTGTTGATTGAGTTGCGAGGTGTATTTTTATGGATAGAGAAACGGTAATAGTTTTAGATTTCGGCGGTCAGTATAATCAGCTTATCGCACGGCGCGTCCGCGAGTGTAATGTTTACTGCGAAATTTTGCCCTACACAACCGACATTCAAAAAATAAAGGAGCTTGCGCCAAAGGGTATTATTTTTACAGGCGGCCCCAACAGCGTATATGACGAAAGCTCGCCGCATTATTCGGCGGAGATTTTTGAACTTGGGATCCCGATTCTCGGAATTTGCTATGGCTGTCAGCTCATGGCACACGCATTGGGAGGAGTTGTTAATTCCGCGGTGGACAACTCGTCAAGCGAATACGGAAGGACAGAAACTGAATATTTCGGAGATAATATTCTTTTTGAGAATATTCATTCGCGTGGTATTTCGTGGATGAGTCACCGCGACTACATAAGCCGGGTGCCAAACGGCTTTGAAATAAACGCAAAAACAGAAAAATGCCCGGTTGCTGCAATGTCAAATCACCAGAAAAAGCTCTACGGCGTTCAGTTTCACCCTGAGGTAAATCATACCGAATACGGAAGCGACATGCTGCGTGCGTTTCTTTATGAGGTTTGCGGCTGCAAGGGCGAATGGAAAATGGACAGCTTTATTGATGACGCGGTTGAAAAAATCCGTCAAAAGGTGGGGAACAAGGGCGTTGTGCTCGGCCTTTCCGGAGGAGTGGATTCATCGGTTGCCGCGGCTATCATCAGCCGCGCAGTCGGCAAACAGCTCACCTGTGTTTTTGTAGATCAGGGGCTGATGCGCAAGGACGAGGGCGATTTTGTAGAAAATACTTTTACAAAATTGTTTGATATGAATTTTGTACGCATAAACTGTCAGGACGAGTTTTTATCAAAGCTAAAGGGAGTTTCCGAGCCCGAAGCAAAGCGCAAAATAATCGGCGAAGAATTCTACAAGGTGTTTTGGAACAAAATTCGCGAAAACTACGGCTCGGGCTTTTTTGCTCAGGGAACGATTTACCCCGACCGAATCGAAAGCGGCAAGGGCGACGCGGCAAAAATCAAAACTCATCATAATCAGGTGGGTATCCCAAAGGACATTTGCTTTGAAGATGTTATCGAACCGCTCAAGGACTTGTTTAAGGACGAGGTAAGAGCGGTAGGCGAGAAGCTCGGACTACCTCATGAGCTTGTGTGGCGTCAGCCGTTTCCGGGACCCGGTCTGGGCGTGAGAGTGATCGGAGAAATCACCGCCGAACGAGTAAAAATCCTTCAGGAAGCAGACGCGGTTTTGCGTGAGGAAATGCAAAGCTGCGGCTACGATAAAAAAATGAGCCAGTTCTTCGCAGTCCTCCCCGGTGTAAAGACTGTTGGAGTTATGGGCGACGCACGTACCTACAGCGAGCTTGTTGCAATTCGCGCAGTAACGACCGACGACTTCATGACCGCAGACTGGGCTAAAATCCCTTATGATATTTTGGAGCGTGTTTCCAACCGTATCATAAACGAGGTTGAGCATGTGAACAGAGTGGTATACGACATCACATCAAAGCCACCAGGGACGGTGGAATGGGAGTAAATTTCTAATATAGAATTATAATCAACGCCGCCAAGTGGCATATTCTCTGCTTGGCGGCGGTTTTCTATTGCCATTATTTTAGTTCTGTGGTAAGATTATATGGTTCATCACGGAAATTTGTGGGATGAACGAACAGAAGGGAT
>CAJODI010000061.1:0-5101 GCA_905233145.1 uncultured Ruminococcus sp.
GCATATGGTCTGCCCAAAAACCTTAAAGAATTATCAATAACTGACGCTGATAAAATCTCTTACGGGGCATTATACAACTGTAGTTTTATTGAAAAGATATCACTTAATGATGAAATCAGTGTAATAGATGGGGCTGCTTTTTATAATTGTTCTGGATTAAAAATTGCAAATTATTTTGGAGATGATATAAGTAATATTTCTATCAGCAATACAGGCAATGAAACACTTTTAAGAGTCTTGAAAAGTGTAATAATTGGCGACACCAACCTCGACGGTATAATCACTATCAGCGACGTAACGGAGATTCAATACTACCTTGCTGAATTAGCTGGATTTACCGATGAACAGCTTGCTTTAGCCGACACCAACGGTGACGGAGAAGTTAATATTTCCGATGCGACCCATCTGCAAATGTTCCTTGCAGATTTTGACGGCGTTGTTTTAGGAAAATCATAATCAAACAAAAAACAAACACCTCGCATTTGCCGATAATGTTGTCATAATCAGCAGACCCGAGGTGTTTTCCATAAATTTAATCGTAGAGTACGCGACTGTACTCACGATGAAATGAGCGGTTAACCGTGGGAATAACGGGCAACCGCTCAATTTTACTGAATTATTATTTTGAAAAAATATTATTTCTTGTAGCTTGTGTGCCAGATTTCCTTTGCGTATTCGAGGATCGCACGGTCAGAGGAGAACTTTCCGGCATTTGCTACGTTAAGGAGACACTTCTTGCCGAACGCCTTGCGGTCTGCATAATCAGCGTTAGCCTGAATCTTTGCCTCAACATAGAGCGGCAGATCATAAATAATGAAGTAATGGTCTGCATCGTGCCATGCTGTTCCCTTGATGAGTGCGTCGTGAAGCTCCTTGAAGCTGCCCTCGCCCTGAGCGCCGCCATCGTTAAATGTGCCGTCGATAAGAGTATCTACGACCTTCTTAATTTCGGGGTTCTCGTTGTAGAGTTTTTCGGGATTATAGCCTTCTTCCTTGAGCTTTTCGATATCCTCAACTCTTGCGCCGAAGATGTACTCGTTTTCAACGCCTGCGCACTCTGCGATCTCGATGTTTGCGCCGTCCCAGGTTCCGAGGGTTACGGCACCGTTGAGCATGAACTTCATGTTGCCGGTACCCGATGCCTCAAGACCTGCTGTTGAGGTCTGCTCTGAGATATCAGCTGCAACAACGATCTTTTCAGCATAAGAAACGTTGTAGTTAGAGATAAAGTAAACCTGGAGAAGATCCTTTGTGTCGGGATCGTTGTTTACAAGGTTTGCGATCTCGTTGATGTATTTGATGATTGCCTTGGCTCTTGCATAGCCAGGAGCTGCCTTTGCGCCAAAGATAAAGGTTGTGGGAGTCCAGTTCTTGAGCTTGCCCTCCTTGATGCGGAAGTAAATTGTCATAATCGAAAAAGCATTGAGAAGCTGTCTCTTGTATTCGTGCAAACGCTTTACCTGAACATCAAAGATAGAATCCGGGTTGATGTCATAGCCGTCCATCTTCTTGATGTACTCGGCGAGCTGAACCTTTTTCTTAGCCTTGATTTTGTTGAACTTGTTGATCGTTCTTGCGTCAAGGCAGTCATTGAGCTTTGAAAGCTTTGAAAGGTCAACGAGCCAGTCGTCCGAGCCAACCTTGTCTGTGATAAGCTCCGAAAGCTCAGGATTGCAAAGTCCGAGCCAGCGACGCTGGGTGATACCGTTGGTCTTGTTGAGGAAACGCTCGGGATATACCTGATACCACTCCTTGAGCACGTCTCTCTTAAGAATTTCGGTATGAAGCTGAGCAACGCCGTTTACGTATGTTCCGGCATAGGTCGCAAGACGAGCCATATGTACAACGTTACCGTCGATAATTCTCATCTTTGACTTCATTTCTTCGCTTACGCCCTTTGCGGTAAGCTCCTCCTGACACTTGTTGGCAATCAGGCAGATAAGGTCATAAATTTCCGGAATAACCTGAGTCATAAGGTCTGCCGGCCACTTTTCAAGAGCCTCCCCCAAAACGGTGTGGTTTGTATAAGCGCAGGTCTTGCGTGCGATTTCAAACGCCTCGTCAAAATTCATTCCTTCAAGCATAAGAAGTCTGACAAGCTCGGGAACACATGATACCGGATGGGTATCATTAAGCTGAATTGCGTTTTCAGCTGCAAAGAAGCTGAAATCACTGCCGTGCTTTGCCTTATAGCGGCGAACAATATCCTGAAGAGAAGCCGAGCAGAAGAAATACTGCTGCTTCAAGCGAAGTACTTTGCCCTCATATTTGTTGTCGTTAGGATAAAGAACCTTAGTAATGTTTTCCGCGTCGTTCTTCTCCTTAACAGCCTTGTCATATTCTGTATTATTGAAAGCCGCAAAGTCAAAATCTTCAAGAGCCTCTGCCTGCCACAGACGAAGGGTGTTGATATTTTTGGTCTTGCAGCCGATAACAGCCATATCATACGGTATAGCCCTTACGGTCTGATCCTTGAACGAAACGGTAACAGCCTCGTCCTCCTTGCGCAGACACCATGGATCTTCAAATCTCTGCCAGTTGTCGGCAGTCTCAACCTGATAGCCATCCTTGATAAGCTGCTTGAAAAGTCCGTATTTATAACGAATTCCGTAGCCGTCGAGCGGAACCTCCTGAGTTGCGGCTGAATCAAGATAACAAGCCGCAAGTCTTCCCAAGCCGCCATTGCCCAAAGCCGCGTCGTCAATTTCCTCAAACACGTTGATGTCAATGCCCTTTTTCTTAAGGAGCTTTGTAACCTCTTCAAGAATTCCGAGACAGTAGAGGTTGTTGTACATCATTCTGCCCATAAGGAACTCAGCCGAGAAATAATAGGCTCTTCGCTCACTGTTGTGTTTTGCCTTGCTCTTTGCCCAGTTAGGAGCGATTTCTCCCATAACCGCCTTGCCCAGGCTGAGGTGCAGCTCTGATGGAGTGAGCTCCTCAACAGACTTGCAGTACATCGACTGAGCTGTGAGTTCAAGTTTTTCCATAATGTTTCCCATTGGTTAGTCCTCCAGTCGTCCGCTCTCAGCAGACATTGTTTTTAGTTTAGCGGCGAGCTCCTTTGTAAGAACCTTGCCTGAAATGCGCCATGTCCAGTTTTTGCCGAAGGTTGAGGGAGTGTTCATTCTGGCTTCCTTGCCAAGTCCCAAAATATCCTGTATCGGCACTATCGCTGTGTCCGCCTTGCTGAAATAAGCGGTGCGGATCAAGCCCCAGTTGAACGGCTCGTCGTCGGGCATCTTGCAATATTCTCTTGCATATTTGATGTCCTCGGGCTTTGCGGTTTCGAGCCAGCCCATAACCGTGTCGTTATCATGGGTTCCAGTATATACAACGCAGTTTTCGGTGTAATTATGCGGAAGATAATCATTTTCTTCTCCGCTGTCAAATGCAAATTCAAGCACCTTCATGCCCGGATAGCCTGTCTGCTCCATAAGCTCGGTAACGTCGGGAGTGAGCGTGCCCAAATCCTCGGCAACTATCTCGATATCGCCGAGTGCCTCCTCCATCATTTGGAAGAACTTTATTCTCGGGCCCTCTATCCATTCGCCGTTGATCGCATTTTCGGCAGGGAAAGGAATAGAGTAATAGCTTGCAAACGCACGAAAATGGTCGATTCTGGTGATATCATACAGCTTTGAAGCCGCCTTGATTCTCTCGAACCACCATTCGTAATCTGTTTGCTCAAGATAATCCCAGTCATAAAGCGGATTGCCCCAAAGCTGACCGGTCTCCGAAAAATAGTCCGGAGGACAGCCGGCAACAGCAATCGGGTCGCCGTCGTCGTAAAGCTGGAAGATTTCCGGATTAGCCCAGGTGTCCGCGCTGTCCATTGCAACATAAATCGGCATATCGCCCAAAATCTTGATGCCAAGACCGTTTACATATGCGCGGAAGCTTTCCCACTGCTCAAAGAACTTAAACTGCAAAAACTTCCAGAAATCAATTTCATCCTTAAACTTGCGCTCATAGCGTCTGACCGCTTTTTCCTCGCGCATTTTGATATCCTCAGGCCATTCCAGCCATGAAACCATGTCAAAGTTGTTTTTGAGAGCCATAAACAGCGCGTAATTTTTGAGCCACTTGCTGTTTCTGCGCTTAAACGAACGGAAGGCTTTTTGATCGGGCTGAGCCTTGTGGTTTTCATATGCGATCCTCAGCGCCTTATAGCGGCAGTTATAAACCTTTTCGTAATCAACTTCTTCCGGATTGTCGCCCCAGTCAAAGCTTTTGAGCTCCTTCTTTGTGATCAAGCCCTCGTCGCAAAGCGTATCAAGGTCAATCAGATACGGATTGCCGGCGTAGGTTGAAAACGACTGATATGGCGAATCACCGTAGCTTGTGGGACCAACGGGAAGGATCTGCCAAATTTTTTGACCCGACTTTTTGAGAAAATCGGCAAATTTGCGCGCTTCTTTTCCGATAGTACCGATACCGTAGGGGGACGGAAGCGATGTGATTGAAAGTAAAACACCTGCGCTTCTGGCCATAATAATCAACTCCAATCTTACGGATATTTTTTTCAGTCTATGAGGCTTGCGTCAGTTTTTAAACAGATAGTTGCATGACTCCGCCGACGAACACGTTGTTGTTATCGGCACATTTTATAAAATAGACGCCAAAAGCCCTATAGTAGCATTTTTATTCTACCATATTCAAGCGCGATTTTCAAGTGTTTTTTGTTGAAAACGCTCTTTTTACGTCGGGAAGATAGCGCGGATTTATCGGTGACATCGGATGCCCGAGGGAAATACGAGGTCACGCTTATTTTTTGAGATTTGCTGTTATACTCATTTCCAAATAATAATAATGATGATAGAGGTTGCCTTAAGGTCGTAGGCTCGCATCAGATTGTGCGACATAAAAGCCGCTGCGTTTCCTCTTTTTCAAACAAAAGAAAAAGCGACCGTTGGTCGCCTTTTGTTGTATGATAAACTATTGCTAATTAAATATAAAATAATCGGGAATAAACTTTTATTATAGACAAAACCTATCTTCTCGACCGAAATTATTCATTATTCGTTATTCATCATTCATTATTCATTTCTCCCGGTCGCCTTTTGTTGTATAGGTTGTATAGTAAAGTTAAGGCAATACC
>CAJODI010000061.1:5160-12602 GCA_905233145.1 uncultured Ruminococcus sp.
AGTTCGCATACTGACGTATGGGGACTGATTTTTGGGCAGTCTGACGGAATAATATGCAAGCAAGGCGTGCGCCGCGAATTGTGCGGTGTTGCCTTAATATAAAATATCAAAGTGTTCCGAAGATTCGGTCGCCGGCGTCGCCCAGGCCGGGGCAGATGTAGGCGTTCTCGTTCAGGCAGCGGTCAAGACAGCCAACATAGAGCTGAATATCAGGGTGTGCCTGCATCAGCGCACTCACTCCCTCGGGAGCGGCGATCACCGACATGAATTTTATCTTTTTGCCTCCGCGCTTTTTAATTGAATCAACTGCGGCGACTGCCGAGCCGCCTGTGGCAAGCATCGGATCGACAACCACGATTTGCCTTTCGTCGATCAGATTTGGCAGATTGCAGTAGTATTCCCGAGGAAGATGTGTTTCGGGGTCGCGCGCAAGTCCGATATGACCCACTCTTGCCAAAGGCATCAGTGCCAAAAGCCCGTTCACCATTCCAAGCCCTGCGCGTAAAATCGGCACGATCACCGGCTTTTTGCCCTCGAGCACCGGCTGGCGCGTGGTTTCAATCGGGGTTTTGACCTCAATTTCCGTTGTGGGCAAATCGGCAAGCGCCTCATAGCCCATGAGCATGGCGATTTCCTCAATCAGCTTGCGAAATTCGCCGGTCGTTGTTGTTTCTTTTCTCAGGAGTGTGATTTTATGCTTAATAAGCGGATGCGTCATATATGATACCGACATGCTGCCCTCACCATTTTTGCTGAATTTAGTTTTGTTATTTCGTATCGCCGCTGAAATCCTCGGCTAGTTTTTTTACTATTTTTTCAAACTGCATTGAGTGCGAAGCCTTTACGAGCACGACGTCGCCCTCGCGGATGTAACTGCCCGACGCGGCTAAAAATTCTTCTACCGTCTCGAACCAGATACCCTCTGCGCCCTTTGCCAATTCCTCGGCAAGCGGTCCTACGCACAAGATCCCGTCCGCGCCCTTTTCTTTGGCGTATTCGCCGACTTCAAAATGAAGCTCCAGCTCTTTTTTTCCGAGCTCCTTCATATCGCCCAGAACAGCGATTTTTCTGCCGTCAAAGTTCATAAGAGTGTCGATCGACGCCATCATCGAATTTGGATTAGCGTTGTAGCAATCGTCGATGATCCTAATTTTGCCTGTGTTTATCACGTTTGCACGTCCGCCGACTGTTTGGTAAGCCTCAACGCCATGTGCAAGCTCACTATCGTTCATTCCAAGCAATCTGCCTGCCGCAACCGCCGCAAGTGCGTTTGAAGCCATATAACTGCCGATCGCGGGGATAGTTACGCTCAGCCGCTTGTTTTCAAAGCAAAGCTCGCAGGTGATCCCACCCTCGGCGTTGTTTACAATGTTCTCGGCTCGGTAATCATTGTTTTTGCCAAGTCCGAAGAAAATCGGCTTTTTGCCGTTCACCACGGTAATCGTCGAAAGCTTGTCGTCGTCGCCGTTAAGAATAAACTCCGCGTTTTCTCGCGCAAAGTCAAACATCTCTGTCTTTGCTCTGAGGACTCCGTCACGGTCGCCAAGCTTTTCAAGGTGACAGCTTCCGATTACTGTCAGCACGCATATTGTTGGCTGTACCATCATTGAAAGCCTGTGCATTTCTCCGAAATCGGATATGCCCATCTCGATAACCGCAGCCTCGGCGTCCTCCGGCATTGAAAGCAGGGTGAGCGGAACACCCAGCTCGTTGTTGAGGTTGCCCTGAGTTTTGTGGGTCTTGAATTTTTGCGACAGGACCGCGCAGAGCATTTCCTTGGTCGAGGTCTTGCCCACGCTGCCCGAAACTCCAACGATCGGAATATCGAATTTTTCGCGGTACGCCTTGGCGATTTTTTTGACCGCCTCAAGGGTCGAATCGACAAGGATATATGCCATACTGTCGGTTTTGGGCGGCTTTTCGCAGAGCGCGCAAATCGCTCCGTTTTGGTAACAGGTCTCGATATAATCATGACCGTCAACGCGCTCTCCTTTTATAGCCAAAAACAGCGAACCGTTTTTGATTTGTCTGCTGTCGCGCTCAACCGAAGTTATGCAAAGCTTTGACTGTTCATCTGTGGCAACCAGCCTGCCGGCGCAGGCTGAGGCAATTTCCGATAACGTGAATTTCTTCATAAGCTTCCTTTACTTTTCGTATTTTTTTAATGAAATGTTTATTATTTTTTCGCAAAGGTCGGCGTAGCAAACGCCCTCTACAGCCGCTTCCTGTGGCAAAAGACTCGTCGGAGTCATGCCGGGAAGAGTGTTTGCTTCAAGGCAATAGGGATTGCCGTTTTTATCAAGAATAAAGTCGATTCTCGCGTAGCTCTCAAGATGCAGAGCGTTATATGCAGCTACTGCTGCCGAACGAAGCGCGTCGTCTGCCTTTTGATCAATATCAGC
Source organism: uncultured Ruminococcus sp. (assembly GCA_905233145.1). GTDB lineage: Bacteria > Bacillota > Clostridia > Oscillospirales > Acutalibacteraceae > Ruminococcoides. Next base: position 7,563 of record CAJODI010000061.1, read on the forward strand.
CGGACAGATTTCGTCGGTTGCGCCTGCCTGATATTTTGCGGCGTAGTCATAGAAGCCCGACTTTGGGATAATTTCGATCGGAGGAAGAGCTTTTTCGCCAAGAATTCCAACAGAAAACTCTCTGCCTTCAATGAATTTTTCAACAACAATTTCATTCTCGCCGTAGCTAAAGGCTTCTTTAACCGAAGCGGCAAATTCGTCGCTGTTTTTTGCGACAGTAATTCCCACGCTCGAACCGCCCGAGCAAGGCTTTACAACGCAGGGGAATGAGTCCCAGCTCTTTGCATCCTCGGCAGTTTTATAAATTGTGCCTTCGGGAGTGAGTACGTTATTTTGAATCAAAACGCTTTTTGTCAGACCTTTGTTCATTGCCAAAGCCGACCCAAAATAGCCTGAGCCGGTATATTTGATTCCAAGCAAATCGAACGCCGCCTGGATCTGACCGTTTTCGCCCTCTCCTCCGTGGAGCGCGAGGAAGGTAATGTCAGCATAACTGCAAATCTCAATCACATTGGAGCCGATAAACCTTCCAGATTTGTCAAGGCGGTTTTCCTTAACCTCATTAAAATCGCCTACTGTGCTGCCAAGGCTGATATCGTCAACAAAGCTGTAGTTTTGTTTAAAAAGAGCGTCAATATCGCATATATTCTCTTCATATCCCGTAAATACGTCAAGCAGCACTACCTCATGTCCCTTTTCTCTGAGCGAGCGCGAAACCAACAGCCCCGACGAAATTGAAACGTCGCGTTCTGTGCTGAGTCCTCCTGCCAGTACAACAATTCTCATATCAAATTAACCCCTATTCTCCGATAATTTTTATCAAAGCGTGCTTTTGGCGTTTGCCGTCAAGCTCATAGTAAAAAATCTGTTCCCATGTTCCGAAGTCCAGCTTGCCGTTTGTAATTGCGCATACTGTTTCTCTGCCCATAATTGTACGTTTGAGGTGCGCGTCGGCATTGTCCTCAAAGCCGTTGTGGGCATATTGGCTGTACGGCTTTTCGGGCGCGAGCTTTTCGAGCCAGCGTTCATAGTCGCTGTGAAGCCCGCTTTCGTCATCGTTTATAAACACCGAAGCGGTGATATTCATGGCGTTGATCAAAACCAAACCCTCTTTGATTCCGCTCTCATCAATCGCATGCTGAACCTGTTCGGTTATCCTTATTATCTTTCTGCGCTGCCCAACATTGAACCACAGCTCCTTGCGATAGCTTTTCATATCCTGCTCCTAATCCACAATTTAAGATTCCCTAAATAACGGTCGTAGGGTCGCACCCATGTGTGCGACCTAAAAACCATTGTGTATCCGAGGGCGCACACGCGGGTGCGCCCCTACACCGGGAGTTCCTTAAGGGGCACCTCTAAAACATATATCCGTTGTGGCCCCAAAGCTTTACTTCCTCAAACTTGACATAGCAATAGCTTCCGTCAATTCCTGCAAGCTCGCTAAGGATAGAACAAATCTCACCGGTTATCGCGGTATAGGCTTCCTTTGTAGAGCTGCCGAGGATTTTCACCTCGACAAAAGCCATCTTGGACTCTCCGTCGCGGTGGAACATCATCTGCGCGCCGTCCTCGACCGCGCACATAAGGTGACCGTCGCTTTTGCCGGGGATAAGACTGATGGCGTCTGAAAGACGGTTATTGATTTCATTCTTAGTTTTGCTGTCAAGCGCTGCATTGGTTTTAACATTAATAAATGGCATATCAATCATCCTATAAACATATTTACTCTATATTATAGCTTTTTATCACGATTATTGCAAGTGTTTTTTAATCCGAGCAGAAAGGTCGGCGGAAAATAAAACGTAGGTTACCCGAAAATGAGTTTTTTAATCCGAGCAGACAGCTCGGCAAAGCTTTATGCGACGGCTGCCCGAAAATGCCTGCATCTGAAAAGAATGTTTTTGGGAGCATTCATATTTTATAGGCAACAATTATATCAGGAATAACATAACGGCCCCGGAACAGCCAATTGTTCACCAATAAACAAAACTCAAGCATAATCGTTTGGCGCACACGTTTTTTATTTAAAACTCTCAGCACTTGAATTATTACAGATAAGTTGGTATAATGATTAATAAACAGCGGCACAAGCTCATTTGCTTTTTAAGGAGGATATCAACATGTGTGAAAAATGCAACAAAAAGCCGTACTATATAACAACCGCCATAGCCTATACCTCGCGCAAGCCTCATATCGGCAACAGCTACGAAATTGTTCTTACCGACGCGATCGCGCGCTACAAGCGTATGCAGGGCTACGACGTTTTTTTTCAGACCGGCACAGATGAGCACGGTCAAAAGATCGAAATGTACGCTCAGTCTGAGGGCTGCTCTCCAAAGGAATATGTAGACAAGATTTCGGGCGAAATTCGCGACATTTGCGACGTCCTCAACACCTCTTACGATTACTTTATCCGAACAACCGACCCTCAGCACGAAAAGACTGTTCAAAAGATTTTTAAGAAGCTCTATGAACAGGGCGATATATATAAGGGCAGCTATGAGGGACTTTACTGCACTCCATGCGAAAGCTTCTGGACTGAAACTCAGCTGGTAGACGGCAAATGCCCCGACTGCGGCAGAGAAGTGAAGCCGACCAAGGAAGAAGCTTATTTCCTGCGGCTGTCAAAATACCAAAAGCAGCTTGAGGAATATATAGAATCTCACCCGGACTTTATTTATCCCGAAAGCCGCAAAAAAGAAATGCTCAACAACTTTATCAAGCCCGGCTTGCAGGATCTCTGCGTTTCGCGCACGAGCTTCAAGTGGGGAATCCCGGTTGATTTTGACCCCAACCATGTTGTTTATGTTTGGATCGACGCTTTGTCAAACTATATCACCTCGCTGGGCTACGACCCCGACGGAAGCAGCGAAAAATACAAAAAATACTGGCCTGCGGACGCGCACATCGTAGGCAAGGATATTGTCCGCTTTCATACGATTTACTGGCCTATTATGCTCATGGCTTTGGGTCAGCCGCTTCCCAAGCAGGTGTTTGGTCACCCGTGGCTGCTTTTCGGCGAGGACAAAATGAGCAAGAGCCGCGGAAACGTCATTTATGCCGACGAGCTTGTTAAGCTTATAGGCGTTGACGCGGTGCGTTACTATCTGCTCAGCGAAATGCCGTTTGGAAACGACGGCTCGGCATCCTACGAAACGATCATCGAGCGTTTTAACTCCGATCTTGCCAACACACTTGGCAACCTTGTAAACCGCACGATTGCTATGAACAACAAATATTTCGACGGAATTGTGCAGAATCCTGTATGTCCGGAACCGCTTGACGACGAGCTGAAGCAGCTTTGCCTTGACACCGTAAAAAAGGTTGACGACTGCATTTCGTCCTTCCATATCAGCGACGCGGTAGAGACAGTTATGAACCTTGCAAAGAGATGTAACAAATATATTGACGAAACCGCGCCGTGGGTGCTTGCAAAGGACGAAGCAAAACGTGAAAGACTGGGAACAGTGCTCTATAATCTGCTCGAGGCGATTCGCTATATAGCTGTATTGCTTCAGCCGTTTATGCCGGATTCGCACAAAGCGATTTTGTCGCAGCTCAACTGCGATATAGCTGAATACGACAGCCTTGCGGAATTCGGAAAAACTGCCGCAGGCACCAAGCTCAACGATCCGGTTCCGCTGTTTGTGAGAATCGACCCCGAAAAGCTTTATGAGCAAATCTCAGAAATGCAAAAGGCAAACGCAGCGGAGGAAAAGACGATCGAAGAAATCGAAGAAGCCGAGGAGCTGCCCGAAATCTCAATAGATGATTTTGCTAAATGCGATATTCGTGTGGGCGAAGTAAAGGCTTGTGAAAAAATAAAAAAATCAAAAAAGCTATTGAAATTCAATATTTTTGACGGAAACGGCGAGCGCACAATTGTCAGCGGAATTGCCAAATTTTATCAACCGGAGGATTTGGTCGGCAAAAAAATCCTTTTTGTTTCAAATCTAAAGCCCGTCAAGCTCTGCGGAGTTGAAAGCCGCGGAATGATTCTTTCTGCTGTTGAAGACGAGGGTGACGACGAACGTTTGCAGGTGCTGACAATCGAAGGAATGCCGGCAGGCGCGAAGATCTGCTGATATGCTTAGCAATATCTTTGACGCGCACGCGCATTATGACGACGGCTGGTTTGACGATGACAGGGACAAGCTTTTAGCGTCCCTGCCGGGTCAGGGCGTGTGCGGAGTTGTAAACAATTCCGTAGACCTCAACACAGCCAAAAAGGTAATCGCGCTTGCGGAAAAATACGAATATATTTATGCGGCAGTAGGCTTTCACCCGGAAAACCTTGACGATATGCCGGAGGATTATCTGCAAAAAATCGCAGAGCTGACAAAACACCCAAAGGTTGTGGCGATCGGCGAAACAGGTCTGGATTATCATTGGGATATTCCGCGCGAAAAACAACAGCGCGTTTTTGAGAAGCAAATAAAACTGTCTTTGGAGCTCAAAATGCCGCTGGTTGTTCATGACCGTGAAGCTCACGGTGATGTTTTTGAGCTTTTGCGCAGATATAAGCCCAACGCGCTGGTGCATTGCTTTTCCGGAAGCGTTGAGCTGATGAGAGAAGCCGTAAGGCTTGGCTTTTATATCAGCCTGGGCGGAGTAGTTACCTTCAAAAACGCACGCCAAAGCGTTGAGGTGGCTTCCGAGATCCCACTTGAAAAGCTTCTGCTCGAAACCGACGCTCCCTATATGTCGCCGGTACCGTTCCGCGGCAAGCGCAACGACAGCTCAAAAATAATTTATGCGGCAGAAAAAATCGCCGCCCTGCGCAACATCACGGTTCAGGAATTGCTGAACATCACAAGCGAAAACGCAAAACGGTTTTACAATATATAAAGGTCACCGCTCAATTCGCGGCGCACGCCTTGCTTACATATTATTCCGTCAGACTGTGCGATCCGCACACCTGAATTATGCGGTATTGCCTTAAGGCAACACCGCACAATTCATGGCGCACACCTTGCTTGCATATTATTCCGTCAGACTGCCCAAAAATCAGTATCCATACGTCAGTATGCACACTGA
>CAJODI010000062.1 GCA_905233145.1 uncultured Ruminococcus sp.
CGAGGGCTTGACCACACTCTTTGGTCAGTTTCGTTATACGTATTTTTTCTGTACCAACTCACTCTTATCTCACTCTTTATTCAGTTTTCAGGGTATTTGAAAAAGTAAAAGACCTGAGCAAAAAAAGAGATAAATTTTATAGATTTATTTCAATACGCTTTAGACGATCAATTTTGTTACAGTAAAAGGTAACCAATTCTGATTTGAGGTCAGTTAGTGAGCTTGATCTAACGTTTCCCGAAACGTAAGAAATTGAAGTCGGCATTGTCGGGAAACCACAGTCTGACCAAGAAGACGTTATGAAGCGACTAAAAAATGCACCATTAGCTCAGTTGGTAGAGCACCTGACTCTTAATCAGGGTGTCCCGGGTTCGAGCCCCTGATGGTGCACCAGAAAAGGTTTACAAGGGGCTAATGAAGATCAGCCCCTTGTAGACATACAAGGCTCGTTGGTCAAGCGGTTAAGACTCCGGCCTCTCACGCCGGCAACGCGGGTTCGATTCCCGCACGAGTCACCAGATAAAGCACACGAAAGTGTTTTATATATGGCCGAAAGGTCAAAATTGAAAAGTTGGTGTTGATGACGCTGAGGGTCCACCTGTTCCCATACCGAACACAGAAGTTAAGCTCAGTGGTGCCGAAGATAGTGCTCTGGCGACGGGGTGTGAAAATAGGGAGATGCCAACACTTATATTCCTCCATAGCTCAGTCGGTAGAGCGCATGACTGTTAATCATGATGTCACTGGTTCGAGCCCAGTTGGGGGAGCCAAAAAAAGACCTGTAAAATACAGGTCTTTTTATTATGCAATTTTTTTATTATTATGCTCTTATTCGTTAATATTTTGTTACTAACTCTGAATTTTTGTCATATTATTGTTAATATATTTACTGTAATGAGATTTTATGCTATAATATATTCAATAAACTGTGTACGAAATTTTTTGAGTTTTTTGAAGAAAGGATGATATTGAAAGGATGGTACCCTTAATGTAATTACATATTAAGAAAGGATGATTGTTTATGGAGCGTGATGTCCCTCCAAGCCGCAGTGATGATTATCACGCGGATTTTGATCCGGATTTTCCCACTGACGGTGTTTTTATTTTCTCAAATGCCAGTCAACTTATGAACGATGATAATTATAACACTGTAAAGACAAACGGCAATAAAAGTGATAAAAAAATGAATCCTGCTTTAAAGTTTAAAAGCATGGTTTTTTATCTTTTTTATGGTGCTGCTATTGCTTTTCTTGCTTTATTTATTTTGGGATGCATCGGATATTTTTTTATTAATCCTGCTGTTGCGTTTATTGTCGGTGGGTTATTTTTTCTTATTTTTACTTGTATTTTTATTGTATATTTTATTGGTCATAAAAATGATAAGCACCCTATTATTGACAGAATTTTTGAAATTATTAAGGGCTTGCTTGGTAAATTGGGTTTTTAATTGTAATTTTGCCGTTTGATTATTCAAACGGCTTTTTATTAACCAATCGGCTTAAAATAATCGGCTCAAAATCCGTATTGGATTTTGAGCCGATTCATTATATTATTAGGTAAAGTTATCCGGGAAAACCGCCTTGCATATCGTTTGGCATATTTTCTCTGCTGCCCATGTTGCCCATTCCGCCGCGGCCGCCCATCATCTGGTTAGCGAGCGTTTCGGTCTGAGTTCCGTTGACAATCAGAGTTCCTCCGTTGAGTTCTCCGTTTCCGTCGTAATCAAACGGCGATTGTCCGTTGATATTGATTGTGCCTCCGTTGATAACAAGGTCGCCGTTGGAGTCGATTCCGTCTGTATCTCCCGCGCCCATTTCAATTGAGATAGTACCACCGTTGAATTCGGCGAGAGTATTGTATGAGCCTGACTTTTGTGAAGCGTTTATTCCGTCGTCGCCGGAAGTTATATTGATTGTTCCGTCGTTTATCTGAACATAAGTTGCTTCTATTCCCTCGGCTGCGTTCACGGTGATTTCTCCGCCGTCGATCTGCGCGATCGTGATTGCATGAATTCCGTCATCTGCTGCTGTGATATTGAACGTTCCTCCGCAGATGTAGATATATCCTTTTGAATCGTCGTCGCTGTCCTCAGCGTGCAGACCGTCTTTTTGGGAATTAATATTGATTTTTCCGTCGGCAACAGCTATTGAATCGTTGGCTTCCAGCGCGTCAGCTGTAGAATTTATCGTAATGGTTCCGCCTGTGATTTTCAGGTCGTCCTTGCTTGTGATGCCGTTTGCGGTTGAATTGATTTCAAGGCTTCCGACACCGTTAAGAATAACATCGTCCTTTGAATATATAACCGCGTCGGTATTTGTTTCACCGTCAGCAGTAAAGCTTCCTGTAACGCTGAGGCTGTTTTCCGAGCTTGTTGTTGTGATAAAAACTTTGTCGGCGTTTTTGACATAAATGCAAGGTGAATCCGAATTTGTAATTGTCGCGCCGTCGAGAACAAGCTGAACCTTTTCGTCATCTGCTACATCAACGCTGACCGTGACATCCTTTGCCGAGCCGCTGAGAATATAGATCCCGGCTGAGGTTATGCTGATGCTTTTTCCATCCGAAAGCACATATTTTTCTGCGCTTGAAACGTCGGCTGTTTGAAGTAGGTCGCGATCTGTGAAAAAATCTGTTGCGTCAATTGCTCCGTTTGAAGTCACCTTTGCCGAGGTTGTTACCCCCGATACTGTTGAACTTGAGGAAGTCTCGCTTTCAGCTTCGGTTTGAGCTTGAGTTTCGTTTTGCGTTTGTACTTCTGATGTAGATTGAACTTGAGCGGAAGCGGCTGTTGCTGTTTCGTTTGTGGATTCCGTATTGCAGGCCGCAAGCGAAGCCGCTAAAAGAGCTGTGAGTATAACTGCTGTAAATTTTTTTAGCATAATAAATTCCTCCGTTTGTTTTATTAGAGCGGTTGTTTTTTCGCCCTGCGCAAGAGGTTTATCTCTTACTGTGCCTATAGTTTACAGCGATATACTTAAATTAACCTTAAAATTTAAAATTACTTTCAAAAAATTTCATAAGACGTTTTTTGTAGTCGGGCGCTTCGTCAAAAACGCAGTGTGCGTATTCCCTGCCGTACATATAAAGCTCGCAGTCAATTGCCTGAGCAATTTCAACTGACGCTTCGCCTGTAACAACCTTGTCGCCCTCAACGCCGATTACAATTGTCGGAGCTTTGATTTTGCCCAGCCTGTCATAAACGTCAAAGGTGGTTATCGCGTCTGCCTGTGCCGCAAATCTGCTGAGTTCATCATTTGAAAGGTCAGAGTTCATTTGCTTTATAAATTCTCCGGCTATTCTGACTGTGTTTTCAGAATAAAGCTTGTCCAAAAAGCTTGAAATCAATCCGGAAATGTCTTTATTTAATGCGGCGTTTCTCCAGGCAAGAGCTGTTTTGCGAATGGTGGGATTGCATCTTGAGGTTGTTGAACCGAGTGCGAGCGCACCGACCGATTCCGGAAAATCAACAGCCAGCTGCTGGGCTATCATACCGCCGAGCGAAGCCCCGAAAACAGCAGCTTTTTCTATTTTCAGGCTACGCATCGCATCGGCAGTGTCTTTTGCCATTTCACAAACAGAAAACCCTTCAGGAACTACAAGCCTTCTGTCGAGCACATATATTTTGTAGCTTTTTGCAAGCAGTGAATATGCCGCTGAAACAGAGCCGGCAGATTTTGCAATGCTTTTTGCGGCAAGTCCCGGAAGAATCACAAGGGGTTTTTCTCCGGCTCCAAAGCTAAAGCCTTCCATCTCAAAATCGTCGGTTTTTATGTTTAATAAATCAAAACCGTTAGCCATTAGTTATGCAGCCTCCAAAACAAAACGCAAGCCCGGCTGTTTAAGGAAGCATTAAAATTCCTTAAAGCGGGCTTGGCAGATTAATGTGCAGTGAGAACACTGCCGTTAAAAATACAATAATACTTTATTCAACCTTTAAAATAGGTGCGTCGGGAGCATTCTTTTTGATGCTCTCAATTCCGTTGAGCGCGCTTGCCTTAGCCTTGTAGCCCTCAGACGTTGCGATAATCTCACCGTTTTTAGCTTTCAGACGAAATCTAAACTCACCGGCTTTGTCGGTATAAACCTCATATTTGGGGTGCTTTTTGACCTCAAAGTCCTCTGATGTCTGATCCTCTACCTCGGAAGCGCAGTTAGTTCTAACGCTCTCGATTCCGATTTTGCAGGAATTCTCTGATTTGTAAACCTGAGAAGAAGCGATAACTTCGCCGTTGCCTGCTTTTAAATCAAACTTAAAGCCGCCGCTGGCGGTTTCCTTGATAACAAATTTGCCCATAATGTATGCCTCCTTGAAAGAATATTTCTGTTTTCTGCTAACATCAACATTCTATCATATTACTCAAAAAATGTCAATTAATTATCATAATTTTATTAATAATATAGAAACTCCGGGAGCCATGCTTACGAAGTTTTCTGATATTATACCACACAATGTTTGATAATATTACAGGCAATACCGCACACCGGAATTTGCGATATTGCCTTAAAAAACACTATTTTCAATGGTGATATTGCCGGGTAATTGACGTTTGATTTTCAAATCACGCTTCTGCTCGGCGTGAAAAGATTATTTTCCAATGGAGACATTGTCGGGTATTAGACGTTTGATTTTCAAATAACGTTTCTGCTCGGCGTGAAAAAGTTATTTTCCAATGGAGACATTGTCGGGTATTAGATGTTTGATTTTCAAATCACGCTTCTGCTCGGATTAAAAATCATTCCATTTGTTTTCCGAGAAAAGCGGCGGCAGATTGCGCAAGCTTGATTTCAACGCTTGACGGAAGTCTGACATTCTCACAGGATAGCATAACAACCGCACCCATTACGTCGCCGGAAGAAATAATCGGATAGATAACGGCAGCGTTGTTTTCAACGCCTTCAATCGGCTGAACATCGGCAAGACTCTGTTCGGTCGCGGCATAGCTTTTGCGATTTTCCATATAGCTTTCCAAAATTGTACTGACGCGGCGTTCAAGGAATTCACGCTTGGAAATTCCGGCAGCTGCAATTACATGGTCATTGTCGCAAATGAGCGTAGGCATTGAACTGATTCGCGCGATCACATCTGCGTACTGACCCGCAAACGCCGACAATTCTCCGACAGGCGAGTACTTTTTAAAAATAACTTCTCCGTCTGTTGCAGTGTAAATTTCCAGTGGGTCGCCCTCGCGAATACGCAGTGTGCGGCGAATTTCTTTTGGAATGACAACCCTGCCTAAATCGTCAATCCGCCTTACAATTCCTGTTGCTTTCATATCTAAAACTCCCTTGTTCATAATACTTTTTGCAAAATGATTGCAAGATTATTTTGCGGATAAGCCGTTCCATTATTCGCATATTATGGTATTTGAAAAATTTGGTATATAAAAAACATTGTTTGTGAAATTTGCAAATAAACGTTAAATAGATTAATTATTTATACAAATTTTAAAGAAGACGCAAATTGCAATAGCAAGTTGCATTTAAAAATATTTATGGTAATCGAATAATTTAACTATAATATATATTTTCCAAAACCGAAAAATATTGATTTTGGAAAATATTTTTGTTATACTAACATTGAGATTAAAAATACTAAACTGATAGAACGCACGGTGTATTTGGACAAGCTGAAATATTCAATCGGTACGCCCTTAGTAAATTTGAGGATTTGAAAGAATACCACGCTCTCAACGAGTATATACCGGACAGAACTATCCCCGGCGCTGAAAACTTTATCTTAATAGATGAGATTTAGATGTGTCCCGATTTTGAATTGACGATCCACGCTTCCGAGCAGTATGATATATATAGGTTAAAACGCCTTTCTGCTCAGTTCAGATTTAGCGACCTTGTTCACAGGACGCACATTTGAAATCAAGGTATATCCATGTTTTGCCCGGAATGGGCAGCAACTTGGTGGTGAAAGTCCACTAAACGCTTGGCAGCAGGAAGTGTTAGCCAAGGGCAAGGGTGTCCGTTGTGAAGCGGAATCTGAAGTAAACCTAAGGCAAACTCTCTGTCTGACAAACAGAAATCGCATATAAAACATTTGCGGGGCAGACGAATTTGCCTAACAAAACGAAGTCCCATACTGCCCGCCCACCGTGGTGTAAATGCGGCAGATATATGAGAGAAAGGTTGCTGTTCTTAACTGGGTAAATCTTGCAACTGTGACGGAGGACAGAAGGATTGACATCCGTCAAATCCGTGCAGTGATGTACGGCTGGACGGCAAGAAATCAGCATAGGTCATAGTACCGAAAAAATATTTCGGGAAGGACCCAACAATCGTATGAGAGTATTACTATGAGCAACAGATTTGATTTTTTGATTAACAAGGTGGTTGGCAAGGAGGAATGAAACAATGAGCTGCAAATTATCTGATGAAACAAAACATTTATTAAATAGGTATTTTGACGCAGCAGTAAATCTTTACGGTATCATATCATTAAGGAAACTGCTTGAAATATACAATATGCAAAATGAGCCGATTAATGAAGAAGATTTTCTTGAGTTTGCGAATGAGATTGACTTCGCTCATAAGTTTTTTGATATTATGGGAGAAGATGAGTTTTATGATGATGCAGATGAAACGCTCCCAATCGATTGCGATATCGTCGCGGAGTATCTTTTGCAAGACGAGTATTTTGACGGATACTATATAACTAAAGAAGGTCAGTTCGGAAAACTTTATTATATCCCCGATAAGAAACAGTTTTTAAAATATGAGAATGAAAACTACCATGAAAAAACCTTGTCATTTATCAGCTTGAGAGCGTTTTTCAGAAATCAACCAAACTTAACAAAAGAACGCGCAGATGAAATAGCGGATGATATCTACAAAATGGCAAATCCGCTGGAAGGAAAAATAGATCATGTTATCAATATGATTGAAAACCTAAATATGTTTCACTTTAATAATTACACATACAAAGTGTTTATTGAGCTTTATACAGATATGTATAACGATACCCGACTTCATATTAATTGCGGACATACGCCAAATGAATTGTACAAAATGAGTTGGTGAGTACATACGAAAAAAAATTAGGTATCGCTTGTTATCTTTGTAGCAAAAACGAGCATTTTCATATATCAATTCAAAAGGATCATTACATAGATATTAACACGAATAATATCCTAAAAAATATGAAAATTCGTTGGTTGTTATAATATCTGATTTTGGATTAGTTAAAGTACCCGAAAGCCAGTTAGCAATTCTTTATACTAGTTTTAAGGCAATACCGCATAATTCCGGTGCGCGGATTGCGTAGTCAGATTTTTCGTCAGAATGTACAAATAATCAGTGTGCATACTGACGTATGGATACAAGCAAGGCTTGCGCCATGAATTGTGCGGTGTTGCCTTAAAGGTGTATTCAACGATCCTGAGCTTGTAACTGTCGGCAATTTTTGTGGTGCATTGCTGTCGCCGGTCTTTACAACCTTGAAATTCCATCCGCGTTTACCGTACTGTCCTTCAATGATCTTTATGGCATGGCAGTGCAATGAATCGGCGTATCGGAAATCTCGTCAATCAGTGCGGTCAGAGAGCACGAATGATCATATTCGCCGTGATTGGCTACGATGAAATCAATCTTGATCGAAGCGGTGAGGTGTCCAAACGGTATTAATCATAACTGTTTTCTCTTCCTCGATCAAATAGGCGTTCTGGCTTGAACCGTTCATAACAGAATATCTTGTTATAGACCTTTGTTTTCTCCATAGACAGCTCAGAGTAGTCTTTAGCAGTCACCTTTGCGGACTGATTTTTTTGAGCAACTCTCCGGTATTTCTTCCGCTGCCGAGTTCCGCGATATTCGAGGACTCGTTGATTTTGAGGTACGACATGCCCATACCGTTTGTCTGAAATTTTATAATTATCAAAAATAAACCTCCGCCAACAACAAGCGGAGGTTTTATTCTGCTACATACTTTATAATATCTTCTACACGGCAGTTAAGAATCCTGCAAAAATCATCTATTTTCATAGTGCTTATTCCACCGCCCTTTTTCATGCGGTTTATGGTTGCACTGCTGATTCCATGTTTATTAATCAACGCATAGGTTGTAACGCCTCGTTCCTTAATCGTTTTCCAGAAAGGTTCATAATCAATCATACGACTTTTGCTCCATATATATCAGTATATAGAAGATTTAACAATTTATTATTAGTATAAAATCTAATCATATACTTGACAATAGTCATAATTATGACTATAATATCAATTAGTTTCTACTTATTATAAAAGTTTTAGTCTGCTTATACACACGCACTTTTCAACTTCAATAACAATAATACAGATATGGAGTAAACAATTGGGTAAAAAATTATCAAAAAAATTTATAAACAGATTATATATCCATTCTGATACTTTATTAGATAAAATATTTAAAATCCTTATTTTGTTAATATTAGGAGTATACTTTATCGTAAATGTATGCATTTATTTTCGTTCGTTTACTTTTTTATTTACATCTATCTTTTTCTTATTTTTTCTATTTATCCTCTTTAAGGTTTCAAAAATACTACATTCCGATAAATTGTCTCTTTTACTATTAGTTTTAATATCTTCTTTTGTATTAATTACTTGGAATTTGATATATCAGCCTAATCCTGTCTTAGATTATAAAGTTATTTGGGATGGCGCACATCAAATTATCACCGGAGATTTTTATAATCGAGCTTTAGACAAAAGCGATTACTTTTGTTTCTTCAATTTTCAAATTCCTTATACATATTTAATATCTCTTTTACTAAGAATATTTGATAGTATTATAACTTTAAAAATAACAGAAATCATAATTTTGGTCTTTACATACATTATTTTATATAAGATTCTTCGCTTGTACTGTTCCATTAGTGAATCTTTTTTTGGCTCGATTCTTTTTTCATTTTATCCTTATATATTTATAGGTTCAGGAGTAATTAACAATCAACACATTGGTTTATTACTTGGAGCAACTGCAATATATATAATTCTTAAAAAAGATAGTTACATAAAATATATTATCTCAGCGATTCTCCTTGTAATCGGTAATCTTCTTCGCTCAACAGTAATAATTATTTTTTTATCAATTGCATTTACACTTCTGCTACAAGGACTATTCGAGAAAAAGAAGCTTTTGGGATTTTTGTTGTTTGTTTCTGTCTACTTAAGCTTAAATGAAATTATCAATATAGCTTTTATCAGTTTTTCTTTAGCTCCCTATGGAATAAAAGCTAATGATATGAATTTTAAGTTTTTACTTGGATTAACAGGAAGTGGCGTAACTCACACACCTTCTACAGACGCCGAACATACTTCTTTATTTTATGATTTGCAATACTATAATTTTGATTATGATAAATATAGTGTTATCAGCAGAGATTATTTAATTAACTTAATAGTCAATGGTAAAATTAGTGTTAAATTTTTATTAGGTAAAATGATTCATTTTATCTCAGCTATTGATAATCAATACATATTCGGAGACTCAGATTTTAATAAAAACCATCTAGCAGTAATGGACTTTTTAAACTACTGGGGAAATATCAATTACATAACAACAATAATAGGTAGTATACTTTATACACTTCGGCAAAAAATAGTTATTAATAACAGTAAATTTATTATCCCAGCAGTCAGTTTTTGCGCATATTTTGTTGTATATATTTTTATTGAAGTTCAAACCAGATACCGCTATGAACAATACTTTTTGTTATTTTTAATTTCTACTCCGACAATATACTTAATTATGAATAAAATAGACATACAAATTAGTAAACACATTCCTTTTATCAAACAGGCAAATCATAAAACAACTTTATAATCGTACAACCAACTTTTTACAAACTCTATACAATCACAAATAATTAGCTGTAAATGTAAATAAATCTAAAATATCAGTACAATATATTTGCGAATCTAATCATTTATGGTCAGCTTTTTAAACCAAATCAAGGGGCTGTCGCAAATCGAAAGATTTGGCGGCAGCCTTTGGTCTCGAATGAATTATGGCATATAAAGATTGCAACAGTGCGCAACAAATCAGAGGGTGGAGTTTTCCACTCTCTTTTTGCTTAATGTTGAAACATTCAACGGATTTATGCAGCCTCCTTTTCGAATAATTCCATACCTAAACGTCCGTCAAGTGTTCGGATACTGAGTTTCTTGATGTTGAAAGCAAAAGCAAACAGGAAAAATTGTGTTTCGGTCTTGGCTTTGCTACGCACAAAAAAGCGTCTGAATTCGCGGTCTTGCTTTAATACTCCAGCGCTTTCAACATGAATAGAACGATTTTGACGCAATTAAATTATACAGTAAATCGAGTAGGGCGGAATAGCTCCGCCCTCTCACACCACCGTACCGACAGACCGGCATAAATCATACCATTCGGCATCCAGTTTTTGTAATCAGGTTTCATATTCAGGCTCCTATCGTTTATTTGTCACGGCTCCCGCGACCGCCCATTTCGCACTCTCGTTCTGCAAGTTTACCATTTTGGCGAATTCGCCGTTGCTTTTCATCAAGTCCTCCGGCTTGCCCTGCTCTGTCACCTTGCCGTCCTTTAATACAACGATCTTATCCGCCGCCTCTACCGTGCGCATACGGTGGGCTATAACAAGAACGGTTTTATTTTGCAGCAATTTTGACAGCGCGCCCTGCACCTTTGTTTCATTCTCAACATCAAGAGAAGCGGTCGCCTCGTCAAGCAAAACGATTGGGGAGTTTTTCAGAAGCGCCCGGGCTATAGAAATGCGCTGGCGTTCTCCGCCGCTGAGCTTCGCGCCGTTCTCGCCGATCTGTGTATCATAACCGTTCGGCAGTTTTTCCACGAACGCGTCGCAGTTCGCCGCCTTCGCCGCTTCTATTACCTCTTCATCCGTCGCACCGTGTCTGCCCAAACGGATATTCTCCATGACAGTATCATCAAACAGCACAACATCCTGAAATACCATTGAATAGTCACTAAGCAGGGTTTCGGGATCGACTGTATTGATATCAACGCCTCCGACGCGGATCGTTCCGTCAGTAATATCCCACAGCCTTGCCGCAAGTCGGGCACAAGTGCTCTTGCCTGAGCCGGAGGGACCGACAAGGGCAGTGACCTCGCCTTCTTTGGCGGTGAAGCTGACACCCTTGAGCACCTGCTCGTTATCATACGCAAAACCGACGTTCTCAAATACAATATCGTAACCGTTAGGGGCAAAGCTATCCGCGCCCTCGGCGACAGGCGTATCGTAGATCTCCATCAAACGGTTCGCCGATACCTCGGACATGAATACCTCCGCAATCAGCGCAAGGCTCTGATCAAACGGCGCGTAAATGCGGGTAATTACCAGAAGGAACATAAAAAACAGCATAAAGTCGATTTGTCCGGAAAGGATCAAGCCCGCGCCGGCAAGAATGGTAGTCGCGATCCCAAGGCGCATGATAACGCTTGCGGCGTTGACAAAAATACCGGTGGCAAATTCTCCGCGCAGGAGGGTTTTCTCGTGGTTATCAATTTTATCATTAAGGTCGTCAAGGTGCCGCTTTTCTCCGTTGACGGCACGGATCTCACGGATGTTTTCGATCGTTTCCTGAATGCCGTCCGAAACCTTGACCGCCGCCTGCTTGGATATCTCCGAATGGCGTTTTGCCATCTTGCGGCTGCCGAACAGCAGCAGAAACGCAACGGGCACGCCCCACAGTGCCGCAAGTGCCAACCGCCAGTCATAGATCAAGAGCACAACGGCAATGACAGCAGTCGATACATACGAACCGTAAAGATAACCCATGACATGAGACCATACGTGCTCCATACGATTGACGTCACCCATGATGGTCTCGGTCAGATCGGCAAGATCACGCTTGCCGAAGTATCCGAGGGGGAGCTTTCTCAGCCGCTCCGCCAGCCCGATTCGCATGTTCTTGACTTCACCGTAAACAAGACCGTAGGTGGCGTGATATTGTAACAAATGCACGATCAGAGAGAGGATCACAAAGAGCGCCGTCAGTCCGATATACAGCCATGTATTCGGGAGGGGACCTCCATCTGTGAGAGTTGAGATAAAGCTCTGCATCATAAAATACAGCAGTCCCATACCGCCCATCATCAACAGGTTGACAACAATCGTCCACAGCATACCCATCTTGGTATTATGTACGCCTTTATCGGAAAGCGCGTATTTACGCTTGAATTTTTCGCCGAACATTATCTTGCCTCCGTTTCGCTTTGAATCTTCCATTTTGCGGCTTGGTTATACTCGTTCCACATACGAGCGTATAAGCCGTCCTTTTTGAGCAATTCTTCATGTGTGCCTTCTTCGGCGACCTGACCGCTGTCCAGCACGATTATCTTATCCGCTCCCGTAACAGTCGAAAGACGATGCGCGATCATGATGACGGTCTTGCCCCTGGTCAAGGTCGCGAACGCCTTTTGGATCAACACCTCATTTTCAGGATCGGCAAAGGCAGTCGCCTCATCCAATACAACAATCGGCGCGTCCTTTAAGATCGCGCGCGCCAGCGCGATGCGCTGCTGCTCACCGCCGGACAGATAGGTTCCTTCGCTGCCGATGACGGTATCCATGCCGTTGGGCAACTTATTGATAATATCCATGCACTGCGCCGATTCCAGCGCTTTTTGCACTTCTTCTCTTGTAGCGTCGGGACGAGCCGCACGGACATTTTCTATGATAGAAGTCTTGAACAGACGATTATTCTGGAATACGAAGGCGGTGTGATCCATCAGCACATGCGGATCGACCTCACGCACATCGACGCCGCCTACCTTGACTGCTCCCTCGGACACATCCCAGAAGCGCGGTATCAAGCTTGCGGCAGTTGTTTTACCGCCGCCGGAGGGACCTACCAGCGCGACCGTCTGTCCCGGTTCCGCGACAAAGGAGACATGGCTGAGTGCCGGGAAATCGGCGCCCTCATAGGTAAAGGAAACATCGTTGAATTCGACCCTGTTTCCCTGCGGAGCCGTTGGATTCTCCGTGATTTTAAGAACAGGCGCGTTCATCACGGTATCAATTCTTTTTAACGCTGTGTCCGCCAACATTGAACCGCTCGCGGCGAACATGATCTTTGCAAGCGCGGTGGAGATGATCGCCGAAAACACGGCATAGAAAGCAAAATTTGTTACAAAGCCTGCGAAATCACCCGAACTGAGAGCGGACGGCGCCAAAAACAGCACGACGGGAATCAAAAACACAAACGCGCCCTCGGTAAATGTCAGGTTGACCGACTGCGGCATACGGCACACGCCGTCGGTGTATTTTTCCGCTTTCCGGCTGTAATCCTCGATTGCCTGCTTAAAAGCCTTGAATGAATAAACGGTCTGCCGGAACACCTTTACGACCGGGATACCGCGCACATATTCGGTACCCGCCTTGCTCATCGTGTCCTGCGCCGCCTGATACTCCTGCATTAGCTTTGCGTTTTTGCCGCCCATCATCGTGAACATGGAGAGCACCGAGATGACCGCCGCCAAAAGGCAGGCCGCGCCCATGCGCCAGTCGAATACGAACATCAGCACGAGCATGGCGATAAACATTGCGACTGTGCCGACAATATCGGCGAGATTATGGGCGAGAAGCGTTTCGGTTTCTGACGCCGCACCGTCCAGACGATTGCGCAGCAATCCCGAGGCATTGTTGTCAAAAAAGCCGAGCGGCGTATTCATCAGGTGAGCCATGCCGCGCTTGCGGATATTTGACGCGGTTCTAAACGCCGCTAAATGCGTGCACATCAGCGCAAAGAAGTAGATCAGGATACCTCCTACAGCAAAAGCGAATGCCATCCAGCCGTATTTTGTGATCTCTGTTGCCTGAGTCCAGTTTGGAGCAGCGGATATCAGGTCGCGTATCACCAGCCAGATACAGATATACGGCGCCATTCCGAGTACCATTGAGACAGCGGAAAGGAACAGTCCGGAGTATAGCAATCCCCGATAATTCCCTGTGTATTCCATCAACCGCGACAGCGAGGATTTTTTCTTTTCTTTATGCAAATCATATCATCCTTTCATATTATGTAGTTGCGGTTAGCTAACGCTAACCATTGCATAGTATAGCACACCAATACTTTGAAGTTAAGGCAATACCGCATAATTCTGGTGCGCGGATTGCGTAGTCAGATTTTTCGTCAGAATGTACAAATAATCAGTGTGCATACTGACGTATGGATACTTGCAAGCAAGGCGTGCGCCATGAATTGTGCGGTGTTGCCTTAAGTATTGCGGTATGCTTCAGATCAACTTTCCTAAGCAGATGTATATTCAGCTTTTTGTCATTTCACAGGCACAACCTTTGGAAGATAGCCGGATCTTGCTTTTTCTTCTGTATCATCCTCCTCTTTGTATCCGTCATAGGGAGCGGAGGGATCGTGCGGCTTTTGCTTTTTGAGAGAATTGCAAATTTTATCCTTGTGACGGAACACAAATTCAAAGTCATCCGTCCAGCCGGTGTGACCGGTGATAACCTTCGGAGTCAGTCCTCTGTCCTTCAGCTTTTGCTCTAATTCCGCGAGCGAGCGTTTGGCAAGCTCGTTGTCCTCAGCGAGCGAATTGATGAAGCTGTAGCCGCCGTCCGCGCCGAACCAGATGGTATCGCCCGTAAACAGATACTCATCGTCGATCAGATACACCATGTGTCCCCATGTGTGACCGGGGCAAAGGATACATTCCACCTTGATGCCGTTGATATTCAGCACCTGACCGTCCTGAAGGAGAAAACGCTTATTCTCCGATTTGACCATCGGCAGCTTATAGAGTCCGAAGATGACTTTTCTACGGACTTCTCCGGTCAGATATTTGTTCTCGATCTCGCCGAGGTAGAGGGTAGCGTTTTGAAAAAGACCGTCGCTGTCCGTTTCCACTGCTCCGACATGATCGGTATCCTGATGGGTGATCAGAATATGCCGGATGGTTGACGGGTCGATATCCAGCCAGGTCATTTTTTCTTTCAGTCTGTCATAGTTGTAGCCGGCGTCGATCATGATTGTAGTGCCATTTTTGGTATAGAAAAAGATGTTGGTGATCCACTCGCGCACACAGGCGACGTGTTCATCGATCCGGCCTGTATTCAGCGGCTTGAATATCTCTTTGCCCCTGTAGCCCAAACTCATCGCTTTTTTCTGAAAATTTGACGCTTTCTTAGACATTTATTTCCTCCTTTACTTTTTCGGGAACCACGGAATACAGCGGTTCACCTTTTTGCAATACTCCATGTACTCTTCTCCGTAAAGCTCGCTGAGCCACTTCTCTTCCGTATTCTTCAACAGAACGGTCAGAAACGCCCAATAGAGGAACGGCAGGATTAGGAACAGCACATTCCCTCCGATCATCAGCACGCCGGTTCAAAAGATCAGTATCGCCGAGTAATACTATTCTTTAATTAAACGCTTTAACAATCCAATCTCTCGCAGTAATACTTGTAATCGTATAAGAAGATATGGATTGGATAGTGAAACATAAGCG
>CAJODI010000063.1 GCA_905233145.1 uncultured Ruminococcus sp.
TCAGTACGCATACTGACGTATGGGTGCTGATTTTTGGGCAGTCTGACGAAACAATATTCAAGCAAGGCGTGCGCCGTGAATTGTGCGGTGTTGCCTATAATTTTTCTATCTCGTTTATCAAAGCGTCTACCAACTTGTCCTCGGAAACCTTGCTGATGATTTCGCCTTTTTTGAAAACAAGTCCCACTCCGTCGCCGCCGGCAATTCCGATATCGGCTTCTCTCGCCTCGCCCGGACCGTTTACAACGCAGCCCATTACGGCAACCTTGATGTTCTTTTCGCAGCCGCGCAGACGTTCTTCAACCTCGTTTGCTATTTTTACAAGGTCGATCCTTGTTCTTCCGCATGTTGGACAGGAAACAAACTGAATTCCGTCCTTTTTGATATCCAACGCCTTAAGAATATCATAAGCTGCGCAGACTTCTCTTACCGGGTCGGCAGTGAGCGAAACGCGGATAGTATCGCCGATCCCGTGAAGCAAAAGAGAACCGAGTCCGGCTGCCGATTTTATGATTCCCATTCGCTCCGTTCCTGCCTCGGTCACGCCGAGATGAAGCGGATAGTCACACTGATCGGCGGCAAGCTCATACGCCCGGATCATCGTAGACACGGTAGAGCTTTTCATGGAAAGAACTATATCGTAAAAGTCAAACTTTTCAAGCAGCGAAGCGTGATAAAGCGCGCTGTCGCACAGCGCCTGAGGAGTAGGATGACCGTATTTTGCCAGAATCTCCTTTTCCAAAGAGCCGGAATTCACGCCGATCCTAATTGGGATATTTCTTTCTCTGCACGCGTCGGCAACCGCCTTAACTCTGTCATCCGAGCCTATATTGCCGGGATTTATGCGAATTTTGTCAACGCCCGCGGCGCAGGCTTCCAAAGCCAGCTTATAGTTAAAATGAATATCCGCGACGATCGGCACGCTCACCGCGTTTTTGAGAGCCGGAATAAGCCTTACCGCGTCCATATCCGGGATTGCGGCTCTGATAATCTGACAGCCTGCTTTTTCAAGCTCGACAGCCTGCCTTACCGAGCCTTCTATATCGTTTGACGGCACGTTGAGCATAGACTGAACGCTCACCTGCGCGCCGCCTCCGATTTTTATATTTCCTGCCTGTACCTGAATTTTGCTTGCCATAGCTTCCCCCTGCTACATTCCGGGCATCGTGCCGGTTATAAGCTGCCAAACGTCCTTTAGCGAGATTATCGCCATAAACGCAAAAAGCAGTATGATTCCGACGGTGTTTACGATTTTTTCTACCTTTCTCGGAATCGGCTTCCTGAATATCCACTCAATCAGCAGGAACAAAAATCTTCCTCCGTCAAGAGCCGGGAACGGCAGCATATTAACTATTCCGAGGTTTACGGTTATCAGTATCATTACAAACAAAATATTGTTTACCGCGTCCATAAAGCCGGTTTCAAGTCCCTGAGAGGCAACGTGAGTTACGGCTGTTGCAATGCCGACAGGGCCGGAAAGCTCGTTAAAGGAGAACCTGCCCTGGACCAGCCAGACAAGCGAGGTCCAAACCGTTCTGCCCATTGATATTGTGCCCGAAAAGGTTTCGTGCATAACCGAGCCAAAGGTCTTTTCAACCGGCTCAACATAAAAGTCAAAGGCAACCGTCATCTTGTTGTTTTCTTTGTCCTCTTCGGATTTGTAGTAGGTAAAAAACTGGACCTGTTCAAGCTCCTGCTTTTCACCGCCGCGCTCTACTGTCATATCGGCGCAAAATCTCCAGCGTTCGTCGCTTTCGTTGATTTTGGGATATTCATATTTTTCGTCCTTCGCGTCGGCAATTTTGGCGTAAATATCGTCTATTGCCTGCTTCATCAGACTGTATGCGGTTTCCTTGGATTCAGCCTCGGCAATTTTGTATGAAGCCGCGCTGATTGTTGAATACATGTCGTTTATTGTATCCTGTTCGGGAGAATATTTTTGAACAAGGCTTTGGTATACGCTGCAAGCCTCGCGTGAGCAATCCTGCCTGTAAATCTCCAGCGAATGACCGTCGAGCTGCTTGGGGGTCAGGGTCGCGATTGCAAACTGCAAATCACGCGCGTTCAAAATAGAATATCCGTTGACATCCAAAATCTTGTCTCCGGGCTTTAGACCGCAGTTGAGCGAAAAGGAATTCGGCTCAAAGCCCGAAACAGTTGTTGAATTATAGGAATCCATCTGGACTGTATAAGCAAACATCATAATAAAGCCGAGCAAAATATTCATGGTCGCTCCGGCTATGATGATTATCATTCTTTTCCAAATTTTAGCATTGTTAAAGGCTCGCGGCTCCGGACTGTCAGCGTCCTCGCCCTCCATGGCGCAGTAGCCGCCAATCGGAAACAGCCTTAAAGAATACTGAGTCTCGCCCCTTTGAAAGCCGAAAAGCTTCGGCCCCATTCCAAGCGCGAATTCATTGACTTTTACACCCGAAAGCTTAGCGGTGATAAAGTGACCGAATTCATGAAAAAAAATAATCAGCTCAAACATCAGTATGCCGATTATTATCAGGGCAATTGTGATTAGTATCTGCATTAACAAAATTCAACTCCATATCGGGAACTGCGGAGTGCCGCTCTACCCTGTGACACTCCGTTCCCAAAAATTACCGCAAAATGTGTGCCAAAGCACTGCGGTGTGTAGTATGATATTATTTCACCGCGCCTCTTACATATTCGCGCGCCAGAAAATCCGCATTCAGCACGTCGTCAACAGTCATAGGCTCATAGTTCTTTATACCCTCAACCGCTCCGCTGACCAGCTCTCCGATTTCGAGGAAGGATATCCTTCCGTCTCTAAACATTTGATTGGCTTCTTCGTTTGCTCCGTTGGCAATCGCCGTCGCAACGCCGCCCCCGGACAACGCTTTTTTGCAGGCAGCAAGGCATTTAAAGGTTTTTTCATCAGGCTCAAAAAATGTGAGCTTGCCTATTTGGGCAAGGTTTAACTCGCCTACCGGAGATTCAAGCCTTTCGGGATAAGTTATAGCATATTGAATAGGTATTCTCATGTCGGGCAGTCCGAGCTGAGCGATAACCGAATTGTCGGCATATTCAATAAGCGAATGGATAATACTCTCGCGGTGAACCACCACGTCAATACTCTCAGCCGGCATATCAAAGAGCCACCTTGCCTCTATGATTTCAAGTCCCTTGTTCATCATTGATGCTGAGTCAACGGTGATTTTCGCGCCCATGCTCCAATTCGGGTGGTTAAGCGCCTGTTCGATCGTAACGCTCTTTAGTTCCTTTTCGGTTTTGCCGAAAAAAGGTCCGCCGGAAGCGGTTAATATAAGCTTTTTAAGGGATTTTTTGTCGTTCATACCCTGAAGACACTGAAAAATAGCCGAATGCTCACTGTCAACCGGCAAAAGCCTGACGCCGTTTCTTTTTACTGCCTCGGTCACGAGCGCGCCGCCTGCAACAAGAGTCTCTTTGTTTGCAAGGGCAATGTCCTTTTTTGACTCAGCCGCCGCCAAGGTCGGGCGCAAGCCGACCATACCGACAACGGAATTAAGCACCAGTTCCGCTTCTTCAAGCTCCGCCGCGGAGATAAGTCCGTCCATTCCGCAGAGCACCTTTGTGTTTGTGTCGGAAATATTACGTTTAAAATCCTTTGCCCGTTCCTCGTCAAAAACAACCGCGAGCGAGGGCTTGAATTTTCTTACCTGTTCTTCGAGCAGCTTTATGTTTGTAGCCGCAGCAAGGGCACATACACGAAGCCCAAGCTTTTCCGCAACATCAAGCGTTTGGGTACCTATTGAGCCGGTTGAGCCGAGTACAGAAATTGTTTTTATCATAATTTACACCGTCCCTGTGGTAATAAGCGGCAAAAACGAATCGACAGCGATAATCGCCGGAGCTGTAAAAACAATGCTGTCAAAGCGATCGAGCATTCCTCCGTGACCGGGAAAAATCGAGCCGTAGTCCTTGATATTAAGACTTCTTTTGATTAGCGAAAAGCTCAAATCTCCAAGGATAGAAAGCGGCGCGTCAATCGCGCCAAGCAAAATAAGCGCGAAGAAATTTATGTTTGCCTCCGGCATGATCCAGAGCTTGAAAACCACTCCCATACACACAGCGGACAATATGCAGAAAACAAAACCGCCAACCGCGCCCTCAACTGTCTTTTTCGGACTGATATTGGGACAAAGCTTGTGCTTTCCAAAAGCAGCTCCGATAAAAAATCCTCCTGCGTCCGCCATCCAAGGAAGTAAAAATACCGGGACAAAATAGAAAATAAACGACGGTTTTCCGGATGAGCCTAACACAATCGCAGACATTCCGAAGGCTATCAAGAGCGTTCCGAAAAGTGAATACGCCAAATCAATGTATGTAAGCCGCCTGTGATAAAACAAAATAACCGAAAACGCCGCTATCATGAAAGCAAAAAACAAAATATACAATCTCCCCGAAAAAAGCAGAAGGATGACTGCCGGCGGAAACGCCATGCAGGGAATTGAAAGCGCGTAAAGTCTGAGCAAATCCTTGGCATGGAGATATTCTCCGACCATAAACGCCGAGGCAAGCCCAACCGCGATCGCAATTATCGGCGGCCAGCTCTCGCCTAAAAACAATATGAGCAACAGCAGCGGTATTCCAATTACCGCAGTCAGCAATCTTGGTCCCAGTGATTTCATAAATAACAACCTATAACTAACTTATTAAGCAAAGCGTCAAAAAATTATATTGCGTTTACTTGATCATTTATTCTTAAGGCAACACCGCACAATTCACGGTGCACGCCTTGCCTTTTATTATTTCGTCACAGTGTCCAAAAATCAGCACCCATACGTCAGTATGCGTACTGATTATTTGTACACTTTGCCGAAAAATCTTACTGCACAATCCGCACACCTAGATTATACGGTATTGCCTATAGATAATACTATTATCTAATATAACTATTTAAACTCCGCCGTAGCGTCTGTTGCGCTGAGCGTATATTCTCAGTGCCTCGTCCAAATCTTCCTTGTCAAAGTCCGGCCACAGCTTGTTCATAATTACAAACTCGGAATAGGCGCATTGCCACAGCAAAAAATTTGAAATTCTGTATTCTCCGCTCGGACGAATTATCAAATCCGGATCCGGCTGACCGGCAGTATAAAGACGGTCGGAAATCAACTGCTCGCTGATTTCGTCCTCACTCACGCTTCCGTCCTCTACTTCGTGAACGATCTGCTTTACCGCCCTGACGATTTCATCTCGGCTGCCGTAGTTCATAGCAATGTTCAGCACCATTCCCGGTCTGTCCTTTGAGCCTTCCTCGTTTTCAATCATCAAGGCTCTGAGCTCATCGTTAAAATGAGATTTGTCGCCGATAAAGCGCACAACAATATCGTCGTCCTTAAAATCGGAAAGAGCCTCTTCGAGATATGACCTGAAAAGCTTCATCAAAGAATTGATTTCATCATCGGGACGCTTCCAGTTTTCTGTGGAAAAAGCATAAACAGTAAGGTATTTTATGCCGATATCCGAGCAGTATCTTGTGATCTTTCTAAAGGTTTTTCCGCCCTCGGAATGCCCTGCCTTGCGCGGAAGCCCGCGCTTTTTTGCCCATCTTCCGTTGCCGTCCATAATGATTCCGATATGCTTTGGAAGATTTTCGGGCAGGTTGCGCGTTTCGGGTTCTTTTTTCTTATTAAACAAAGCCATTATTAAATCTCCAGAATTTCTTTCTGTTTGTCTGCGGAAAGCTTATCGATCTGCTTTGTAAACTTGTCTGTAAGCTCCTGAGTCTTTTTCTCGCCGAGCTTGAGGTCATCCTCCGTGAGCTCTCCGCCCTTTTTCATTGCCTTGAGCTTTTCGATTGTGTCACGTCTTACGTTTCTTATCTGAACCTTGGTATCCTCGGAAATTTTTTGAACGTCCTTTACTATTTCCTTACGTCTGTCCTCTGTGAGCGGAGGGAAAATCAGGCGGATCATCTTTCCGTCGTTTTGCGGATTGATTCCGATATCCGAGGTCTGGATTGCCTTTTCGATCGGTCTGAGTACCGAAATATCCCAGGGCTGGATGGTAAGCACACGCGCCTCTGCAACGGAAACCGCAGCAAGCTGGTTTACCGGAGTAGGCGTTCCGTAATAATCGACCTTTACCTTGTCAAGAACCGCAGGATTGGCTCTGCCCGCTCTGATTTCCGAAAATTCCTTGCACATATGGTCGATTCTTCTGTCCATTCTTTCTTCTGCTTTTTTGAGTTGAGTTTGCATACAAAATTCCTCCTTATGATAAATATTAATTCCGTTTAATTTTATAATTGGGTGTTACAGCGGCAACGGTTGGTTGCCTTAAAAATTTTTAAATTGCGTTTATTATTCTTATTAAGAATTATTTACAAAGAAATTATTCTTTTATAGAATTAACAATAGTGCCTATATTCTCTCCGCAAACAGCCCTGTAAATATTTTCGGGATCCTCAATGCTAAACACTAAAATCGGGATATCATTGTCCTTGCAAAGCGACGCCGCTGTGCTGTCCATAACAGCCAAATCCTTGTTGAGCACCTCATAGAACGAAACACTGTCATACTTTTTGGCGTCAGGATTTGACTTGGGATCGCAGTCATAAACGCCGTCAACCATAGTTGCCTTCATAATTATATCCGCTTCGATTTCTGCTGCACGAAGCGCGGCGGCAGTGTCGGTGCTGAAAAACGGGTTTCCTGTTCCGCAGCCAAATATAACAACTCTGCCTGCGTCAAGGTGACACATAGCCTTGTTTCTTATGTACGGCTCGGCTATCTGGTGCATTGCAATAGCTGTCTGGACCCTGACCTCGACCCCGAGCTGTTCCAGCGCGTCGGCAACGCCGAGGGCGTTTATCGCGGTTGCAAGCATACCCATATGATCGGCTCTGGTTCTGTCCATCTCGCCCGAGCTTCTTCCGCGCCAAAAGTTACCGCCGCCGACAACTATTCCGACCCTGACGCCGGCGTCTACGCATTTTTTGATAGGCTCGCAAAATTTGAGAACGGTATCAAAATCAATGCCGTGCTTTTGGCTTCCGGCAAGCGATTCACCTGAAAGCTTCAACAGTATTCTCTTATATTTTGGTTGCATATATAACACTCCATATTAATTTATAGTTATTAATATAATACAACATATTGTGGATTTTGTAAAGGTTTACCTACTATATTTTTACAGCTTTATTGCATTTTATTAGAAATTCGCAATTTTCGCAAAAAAATAAACGCTTCTGAAAAACAGAAACGTTTAGGCAACACCGCACAATTCATGGCGCACGCCTTGCTTGCATATTATTCCGTCAGACTGCCCAAAAATCAGTATCCATACGTCAGTATGCACACTGAATCTGACTACGCAATCCGCGCACCAGAATTATGCGGTATTGCCTTTATTTTAATATATGATAAATTACGATTTTTCTTATAGGTCCCTTAATGTAGTGCGCTGAGCTCTTTGATAAACAAACCTATTTCCTTCGGCGCGTTTTTGCCGTAGCTTTCAAGCCGTTCAACTATCGCTGAATCCACAACAACACCGTCGGATATTTCCGTTAGCCTCTCCGAATTCATATTTGAAAGGCTTTGTCCGGCGACAACACAAGGAATATCGGTATATTTTCTTGCGGTGCAAACAGTTTCTTCAATTCCGGAGTGTAAAATTTTTCTGTCGGTCTCTCCTATATCTGCGGAAACAAACAAAAATCCTTCGGCATTTTCGGCAATCACCGGTATTCTGTCGCCCGAGGTCGGAGCAACGGCTGAAATCAGGTCAACGCCGTATTTTTGACAAAACGGCAGGAATTCCTCTTTTTCCTCAAACGGCAGATCCTCAACAAAAAGTCCGTCCACCCCGGCTTCGCCGCAGGCGGAGATGAATTTTTCGGAACCATATGAGAACACAACATTTGCATATGCAAAAAAGACTATTGGTATGCTTGTTTTTGCTCTGAGTTTTTTTACAAGCGAAAGGATATCCGCTGTTTTTACTCCGCCTCTTAGCGCCCTTATGTTAGAAGCCTGGATCACGGGAGCCTCGGCAGTCGGATCCGAGAAAGGAATTCCGAGTATAACCAATGCCGCACCGTTATTTTCGGCTTCGATAACCGCCGCTTCCGTGGTCTCAAGGTCGGGATCTCCGCAGGTGATAAAAGGTATATAAGCTTTTCCATTTTTTAAAGCAGCTTTGATTTTACTCATAGATATCTTCTCCTCTGTATCGCGCGATAGCCGCGCAGTCCTTGTCACCTCTGCCCGAAACGGTGATAACGATAATCTTGTCTTTTTCAAGCTGCGGCGCAAGCTTGATTGCATGAGCGATCGCGTGAGAAGATTCGATAGCAGGGATAATGCCCTCGGTTCTCGAAAGATACTCAAAGGCGTTCACAGCCTCGTCGTCGGTAATCGCAACATACTCGGCTCTGCCGATATCATGCAAATGCGCGTGCTCGGGTCCGACTCCGGGATAATCAAGACCTGCCGAAATTGAATAAACCGGAGCGATTTGTCCATCCTCATCCTGACAGAAATAAGACTTCATTCCGTGGAAAATTCCCAGTCTGCCGGTCGAAATTGTCGCAGCAGTCTCAAAGGTATCTATGCCCCTGCCTGCCGCCTCGCAGCCTATCAACCGAACGCTCTCGTCACCGATAAAATGATAAAAGCTTCCTATCGCGTTTGAGCCGCCGCCAACACAGGCAATCACCGCGTCGGGAAGTCTGCCCTCTTTTTCAAGCATTTGCTTCTTAATTTCCTTGGAAATAACCGACTGAAAATCGCGGACGATCGTCGGAAACGGGTGCGGACCCATGACTGAGCCGAGACAATAATGAGTGTCGCTGATACGTCCTGCCCACTCCCTCATAGCCTCTGAGACCGCGTCCTTAAGCGTTGCCGTGCCCGAAGTGACCGGAACAACGGTCGCGCCCAAAAGCCTCATTCTGTACACATTCAGAGCCTGGCGGATCGTATCCTCCTTGCCCATAAACACAACACATTCCAGCCCCATCAGCGCGGCGGCGGTTGCAGTTGCAACGCCGTGCTGACCTGCTCCTGTTTCGGCGATAAGCCTTGTCTTGCCCATCTTCTTTGCAAGCAAAGCCTGACCGAGAACGTTGTTGATTTTATGCGCGCCGGTGTGGTTCAAATCCTCGCGCTTCAAATAAATCTTTGCGCCGCCGAGATCCTTTGTCATTTTTTCGGCATAATAAAGGCGCGACGGTCTGCCGGCATAGTTATTAAAAAGCTCGCTTAGCTCG
This sequence comes from uncultured Ruminococcus sp., assembly GCA_905233145.1. GTDB lineage: Bacteria > Bacillota > Clostridia > Oscillospirales > Acutalibacteraceae > Ruminococcoides. The sequence continues at coordinate 9,227 of CAJODI010000063.1, forward strand.
CGGTTGAATTCCGGATCGTTTTTATAGTGGTTATAAGCCTCTTCAAGTTCAATTACTGCATTCATCAGCGTTTCAGGAATATACTGACCGCCGTGAATACCAAAGCGTCCGTTTGGGTTAGTCATGATAATACATCCTTTCAATAATAATTGCGGTGCATGGAATATTTTTTTGCTGCCATAAATCCGATTTATAATTCCATAAAAGCAAAAACGCCCTTGACAGAATTATCGGATTCTGTCAAGGACGATAAAGTGCAGTACACTCTCCGCGGTGCCACCTTGATTCACGGCAAAGCCGTGCGCTTAGCAGGATACTTCATATCCCCGGCAAATAACGTCTGCCTGCAACGTCGCAGAATACTCCGGGAAGCCCCGTTTGACTGCGCCCTCAGCGGTCCATTTGACAATGTGTTTCTCACCTGACTCTCAGCTTCACAGGCTCTCTGTAGAGGCGTCACTGCCTTTATCTCCGCGTCAACGGTTTAATTATTTTTTCAAAGTATATCACAGATATTTTTTTGTGTCAATAGTTTTGATTAATTTGTTGAAATTATAATGCCTATTTCTTTTTTTGAAAATCCTTTACCTTCTGCGAAAGCTTTTCAAGCTCTTCTTTAGACATCTCCGGCAAATGCTCCAAATCCACAAGAAAAGCCTGAACACTGTCGCTGGCTCTGATGCGCGCCAAGTCCATAAAAAAGCCGGTGATAACAGCCGTAAAAATCGCGATTACCGCAATTGAATACACCGTCAGAATCACGATAACAAGCCTGCCCGGAAACGTGACTGCGACTAAATCTCCGTAACCGATTGACGTAGCCGAAGCAAAGCAAAACCAGAGACCGTCAAGATAGCTGCCGATGTTTGGCTCCCATATACAAATTAGCAAAGCAAAGGCAAAAAAGCTTATTATATATGCACCTATAACTTTATCCGCGCCCGCAGTTTTGAACGCATTTATCAGCATACGACGCACTTTTTTTCTTCTCATATCACAAAACATTCCCTAATGATTTGATTAAGGCAATACCGCATAATTCTGGTGCGCGGATTGCGTAGTCAGATTTTTCGTCAGAATGTACAAATAATCAGTGTGCATACTGACGTATGCACACTGATTTTTGGGCAGTCTGACGGAATAATATGCAAGCAAGGCGTGCGCCATGAATTGTGCGGTGTTGCCTTAATAAATTATAGCATTTTACACGCTGCATGTCAATTCATCGGCAAAAAGCAACGCTTTGCGGATGACGCAGCTGATTTTGACGGTATAACCTTAGGGAAGCTCAGTTTCTTCAGTTTCCTCCGAATCAAAAACCGTTGGCTCGTTACCCCAAACCGCAATAACCGCGTTGTAATATTCCAGCGGAAGTGCTGCGGCGACAAGTTTTCTGCCCTCTGCGCTGTTTACATAGGCATTTCTGATATTTCCTCCGATTTTCTGATAAAAGCCATCAAAATCAATGAATCTTTGCTTTAGCACAGACACACTGTTTTCATCAAGCATATCAAGTCTGATAACCTCTTTTATCTCCATAAGAATTATACCTCCTTAATTTTATAATAACCGTTGAAAACCAAATTCACGCCGCTCTGAATTGTGCTGTAAACCGAAATTGTCAAATCGCTTCTGTCCGCGTTGCCCATGCATGAGGCTGTGATAGAGTTGTTGTACCAGTTATGATACAGCGAACTAAATGAATTGTCGGAAATAAACGGCAAACCCGTGAGTTTAACGCGGAAAGGGCTCGCAGAGCTTGCGGAAATATTGCTGATACCGATTGTAAAGCTGTAAAACAAAAAATTGTCAATCTTGGTGTAAACAAGCCTGAGCACGTTTGTAAAAATCGACTGTGCCGCAGCCTCGTAGCCTTCGCATACTGTCAAAACGCTTGATCCTTTTTCAACCTCTGCCAAATCCTCAACAGCATCTTCTATAAGCAAATTTGTATAAGAAAGCGACGGATATGATTCATCAAGATTTGAAACACCAAAAGCATTTTGAGGAGTGACCTTATTTTTATGATTCTCCTTTTTTTCCAAATCTGCGTCGATTTCTTCAAGCGTACTGCTTACACTGTTCAGCAGATCAGCCACCCTGCCCTGCGTATTGTCACAGTATTCGGAGTCATCTACAATGGAGGGCTTTACGGTAACGCTTATCGGGAATGGCAGTGTGAACACCTCACCGTTTTCGGTAACGGTAATTTCAATTTTGAGATTTCCGCTCTGATTATTGATCACGGCGCGGTCAATAGGGACAATAATGCTGTTATTCTCGATTTGGCACTCGACACCCTCGGCAAGCAAAAGCTTTGTTGACGAACCGATACCGTTCGGGGGCTTTTTGACGCAAATATATGACGCCGAAGCCTGCTGACCGCTTAGCGTTATGCGGTTTTCATCGCCAAGTGGCTCGTCCTCAAAAAGCTCGATCTTTAGAGCGCGCGAGTCCTCGTCATTCACATTTTCGACCAATATTCGGTCAGGCGGAAAAAGTCTGTTGACATTGTATTTCACTTTATGAAAAAATTTCAAAATAACCCTGCCTTTCAATAAATAATAAGAAACGTCTCTCACTAATGGAGAGAAAAAAGAAAAACTTGCACTAAAATATACAAGTTTTTAAAAAAGGCAAAAATATTATAGAGTAGCAATTATAATTCGTATTTAGAATAAATTGAAGTTTTTAATTTTAGAGATTGACATTCCGGTTTATATTTGATATAATAATATGCGTTAAAAATGCGGATATGGCGGAATTGGCAGACGCGCATGGTTCAGGTCCATGTGAAAGCAATTTCATGCAGGTTCAAGTCCTGTTATCCGCACCAGTATGAGTGTTCATAACGGATTTAAGTTATGGACACTCATTCTTTTATTCAATTTCATCCGATTTGTATGTAGTGAGCAGGTTTTGTGCCTGCTCACTTTTTGCTTATGCGGACTTTGCTGTGGGGATATACTGCCCCCTTCCCCGAATTGATAGACAGAAAAAAGTATGGTAAAATGGACTCTCCGCTTTGACGACATTATCGCCGACGCGTTGGATGCTGGTCCACTGAGAATGGAAGAATATCCATTGCCTGAAACGGTAATCAGCCAGCTTGAAGCAACAGATACCAACGGTGTGCCGAAAGAGGTTGTTGCTGAGCTGATCCGCTATTACCTCGCCAATAAGCCCGATGACACCGATTGGGTCGTCATGCCTGTGGCTAACTTTGATGCCTATTACGGCAACAACAATCTCAGCAAAAAGTGGTTAGCGAAGATTCCTAAGTTATTGATACAAAGAGAGAATCGGCATGGAATATGCCGCTGCAAGATTTTACTCTAACATTTTTGTTTCCTTTACACCTAAGTTTATATGTTTAAACCAATTATATTTAAGGCAACACTCGAAATCCGTATTTTTACGTCAATCTGCTTGCGTTAATATACCCAAAGTTGACAGCGCTCATGGACTGTCGCTGCGACAGCCCATGAGCGCTGCAATGTCATATTACTATTCCGAAATTGAGTTTTTCTCGGATTTTTTTCTGTTTTTATAGCGCATAATCGGTTCTTTTGCTACCAGAACATATGATGCAAGCGGAAGAACAAAGCCAAGGTATTTTAAGCTCTCGGACTGAACGAGCATATTGAAAACACCGTGATAAATGATCGACATCGTCAGCAAAGCGAATGTACCGCAAAATAACAGCTTTTTTCTTTTCCTGATAAAGCTCATACCGTAACCGACATACGCCGTACAGATTCCGTGCATCAACGCAGTAGAGAAGCCCCTTACGATCGCCCATTGAATGGAAACGACTTCCATGCTGTTGATGAGGATGTAGGTGTTCTCAAACAGAGCGAAACCGATACCGAGCGCAAACGAGGATCCAATCAGCTTATCAATATTATCCGAAACCACAAACGCATAGATCAGGATCGGGATCGCCTTGATGACTTCCTCTGTGGCGGGAGTGATGATGGTGGTGACATATTCCGCGTCAAAATTCATCAGCCTGAGCAAAAGCCCGTTGACCTCGGAGATAAACAGCGCAGAGCTGATACCTATGATGATAAACACCATGATCCTGCGCGAGGCTTTATGTATCAGCGGCAGGCTGAGCGCCAGAGGGACGACGATACATATATAAAGAATATAGATCATGTTTTCCATATTTTACTCCCCCTTACCACCATCGGAATCATAGCCGCTGCGGAAAGACCGGCAATACAGCAGCTGATAAGCGTCAAAAGCCCATTGTTGCGGCTCATAGCAAAGCATTCCAACATCATCGAAGCCATGTAAATCAGCACCAGAAAATTATACGGTCTCAGACATTTTACAAAGCCGCCTTCGACGTCCGGAAAAATGAGATGCTTTAAGTTAAAATAGGACGTCGGTATGACAAGCAGCGTCAGCACTGCTCCCTGCACCCTCCACAAAGGCGCAACCTCGCCCCAAAGGAACAGACTGACATATAGCACAACGGCTGCCGCAGGAGCGGCAAGCGCTATAAGCCGGTACTTTTTCAATTCCTTTGAGCCGTCGTCTACCAGAGAATCAACGGCACCGAAATTGGACGAGAAGAAGAATATCAGGCTTCCCAGCACTCCCAAAAAGCCGAGCTGAAAGCTCTCCGTAATGCTGCCGTCCGTTACCAGACGGACGATATGATATAGTCTTCCGTAGGTGATACAAAGCAGGGAAAGGGCTATCATTTGTGCATACAGCATGTTTTTTCCGGTACGGAATAATTTGATTTCTCCATAGATATACCCGGCAAGAGCACCTACACAAACAATAATGTTCGCGATCAAATACATACTCAAATGTACCTCCTTTTTGATACTGATTCAATCGTTTGGGATTGCACAGCCCCAACACGCGTGTCAAGGGGCGTCGCAATGACTATGTTATACTAATCTCAGATAAAAAGTGGACAAAGATTTGCGAGGATATTTTTCGCAAGACGAGGCGAAGGACGCCGCAAGGCTGTCGCCTTGCAAGGACGATGCGGAAAATAGACCGCAAAGATTGTCTATTTTTTATTTGAGTTTAGTATTAATAAACGCACTTTACAGGACTGCGCGGGCAGCCCTGTATTTTATGTGTTTCACTCCCACTTGTGCGGAAGCTCCGTTATTTTTCGAGGGACAGTTTTTTCTCTGTTACCTCAGTTGTCATATAGCCGCCGGTGATCTCAGCGTCGCGCTTGACGGAACCGTCCTCCCGCTGTACAAACATCGAAATACGGTTATCGCTCATCAGATGGCTACTGTCAAAGGATATCGCGCCCTCGTTGAGCTCAATCGGAGCGCTGTAATCCTTCTTCATCACATATTCCCACGCGACCGGTTCATCACTTCCCGGGGTTTGCGTCACAAGATCCTGAGAATAGGGAACATAGTCATACATCGCAAAGCAGATCTTTGTCAAAGGTGACTTCATATAGTCCTTCGGCATGGTGGAAAGGGTCATGCTTGGATCCTTCATCGCCTTTTCGTTGTATCGCTTTGCGGCGAACGGTGTGGCGTAGTACATATAAATCTCGGGGCCGGTTGTTCCTTCGTTGAGGTTGACGCCGATCAGATTATGGTTTTTGTCCTCCCTCGCCACCGGCGTGTAGTATAGCTGGTAACGGTCGGTCACGATACCCTCGGGGCGGAATTTCTCGCCGACAGTGCAGACAATGTCGTATACAGCCTCCTGCTTCTGCCTTTCGATCTCATTCTCTCTCGCCTCTTCGGAGCTGTATTGGTTGATTTCCTTTTCGTTCAGCGAGTAGCTGCGGTAACCGAAATAAACATACTTTCCGCCTGCTGCCTTGTTGAGGTCGATATCGAGGAATTCCGTACAGCCCTGCTCGAGCAATCCCAGTTGCGCTTCCTTTGGCGAGCTTCCGCTCCAGGCGTAAATCTTGTTATAAAAGAGCTTTGACGCCTCATATTCTCCCTTGATAAACACCTTATGATTGATATCACCCTTGAACTCGGCGGCTTCGACTACCTTGCTCTTGTGATATACATCATCCTGCTCGGTTACGTCCGCCTTGTCTACCACAAGCGCCGTAGAGCAGCCGGAGATAAAGACGTCCTCACCGATCTTAAGCTCGGTAATCGGCCTGCCGGGAACGGTGCCCTGATTATAGGAGTAATAAATAAAGTAAGTATTGTTATCACTCATCCTGATCGGCGTTGTGTTGGACGCGCAGTAATAAACCGCGTTGTCAAACTGCTGCTGATCGGGGACAGACTTCTCGTTTGATCGGAACAGCACGATGCTCCTGACCGCCTTATCCGCATTGTCGGTTCTGGCAACGCTGATATAAGCGGCGGGATCGCCGCCACTGGGCGGCACGGGCTCATAGTTCGGTTCAAGGGTGCGCGTCCATGACTTTGACGGATCGCCTGCCACGTCGTACGGTATCATCTCGTCGGAGGCGGCGGCGGTCGCCGATACCATCGCGAGCAAATCGACCTGCTTGTCATAGTTGCTAAGAACGTTCTTGTCGGTTGATTTTGAGTCTTCTCTTGACGACGCGCCGACAAATATCCTTGAAATATAACGCTTCTTGACGGTATCGCGCTTGATGTACATATAGACTTTTTCGCCTTGATGGAAATGGCTGCCGTTCTCGCTGTCGGAATACTTGGGTCTTCCTCCGCCGTCAGTCCATGAGGGTAAGGCAACATTGAACGCTTCCATCTTATAGGGATCCTTTAACTCCTGAACAGAGTTGAAGTCGCCGCTCGGCTTACTGCCCGCGAGGGTGGTTTCTTCCGAAACGTCGCAGGTGATAACGCCGTCGTTGTTCGTCGCGTCGTGCCTGTTTTTGCTGACAACAACGCTGTCAAGCGTCAGGCGCGGCGCGTCCTTGACATAGCCCGATACATACAGGTTGGTCGCAAGATACGGCATGACGCCGTCGGCCGTTTTCATGCTGCCCTGATCTTCCCTTGAAAAGCCCCAGTAGACGGAGTCGATATCGTTGTCTCCCAAAAGTCCGTTAGTCGCCATATAGGCGTTTTCGGGAGCAATAGCTCTGATGTTGGCTTTCCGGTTATCAATACAGCGCTGTACCACTACGGAGGCAGCCGCGTAGGTCGCGTTGTTGCTGGCGGAGCCGGAGGGCTTTGCCTGATATTCGGTCGCCTTGCTGATCGTATAGGGGAGCTTAGAAATATAGGGTTCTCCCCTGTACGCCTGCACGTCTGTCAGCGCGCGGTAGGGGTTGTAGCTCCAGGTATAAAACAAACGCAGATATTTTTGATTACTGTCTACGATGTAGCCATTGTAATAGAAGGACTGGGCAAGGTTGACGCCCTTGGATGCGTTCGGTTCCTCGATAAACGGTTGATCGGCAAGCTCCTCAAACAAATGTCTTATGACGTCCTCCGGCGCGTCATAGTAGCCGACGCCGTTTTCCGAATCCGTACCGAAGGCGAAGAAAATGCCCGACAGGTACTTGGTACCCTCGGTGTATTTTTCCTCGGGCTCATAGTACATATAGGATCTTTTGTTTTTGGGCTCCCAGTCATCCTGGGTGGCATAACCGGTATAGTTGTAGGGTCTTACTCTATATCTTCCCTCGCCGCCGGTCGTTTGAGCTAAGCTGTAGCGGGTGGTCGCGAAATTATAGGGCAGTCCGCTGAAGGTGGTGACGGGCTCCCAGCCTGCCTGCGCCTTGCTGTGATTGTCCACCAAATGGATCTTGCCGACTTCGATCGGCGTACCGGCGTTTTTGTCCGCGCTGAAGTACAAGCCGTCCAAATCAGACGGATAGTTCTCGTCTTCATCCTTTGAATCCGCCGGGAAGCCTAATTTTCCGGCGCATCCGTATTTGACCTGTCCGAAATGGAGCGTGCCGTCGCTGGTGTACGGCGCGACCCTGATATCGCGGATCGCCATATTCGGATTGGCGGTGGTTTTGTAGCCGAGGAAGGTATACTGATCATCGTCGAGCATTGCCACTCTGGCGTCGGGGCACAGGTTTTGATCGAAGATCTGGAAGCCTGCCGTGGTCAGCTTTGCCTTAACGCTCGATTCGCTTTTGCCCGATCTGACGATCATATCGCTGTAATACAGCTTACCTTCGCCGCCGGATTTATCGGCGCTCTTGGGATCCGCGCTCTGCGTACGCTTGGCAAGCGAGCTCTCGGTAAAGTAATTGATATAGATACCGTTCACGTCATCCCGCTTTGCGCCCGTATTGCAGTTGCCGGGAGTCACCTGACCGAAAAAGCTGGCGCAGTCGCAGCCGTTGAGCTTATTGGCCTCGCCGTAGCTGATCGTGAACACATTGCCGTTTTCATCCGCGCGGATCGGACTGCCGGAGGCGGGATCATCGGAAACGTACATGCATACCCAGCCGTTTTGCGCCTGATAGGCGTTGATATCGGCGATCCGCCCTTGATTGTCCTTGACCGCCCGATAGATCAGGTTGCTGGTCTTGCTGTCGGTGATCCTCGAGTCTACCGCGAAATCAGCCATCTCGGTATATTCCTTCGGTCTGGTTCTCAGCACATGATCGATGATGAGCGCTATCACATAGAACCAGATGGTGACAGCAAGAACGATCAGCGCGAAGAAGCCTGCCCAGCTGGAGATCGCCGCCGAAATCGCCATTACCTTGGTCGCGATTGAGGTTACGGTCGTGGCGACAACTGCCGTGGAAGCCTTTACGGCGGCAACCACGGCGCCCGCGATGCCGTATTCTCCGGCGAGCCAT
>CAJODI010000064.1 GCA_905233145.1 uncultured Ruminococcus sp.
TAAGTGCTGCTGTTGCGATGCTGATGATTCTTGTTTTGATTGATTTTTTCATGATTGTTTTCTCCTTTAATTTTCCTTTTGTTTTTTGTTTGTTTTTGTTTTTGTGTCGCTCAGCTCACAACTCGTTTTGCGGTTGTTCATCTGAGTACGTGACTATGATACACCCTAAATACGAAAAAGTCAACACTTTTTTTAAAAAATTTTTCAAATCGGAGCTTTGTTTATATTGTATAAATCAACAATATTATTTTTGTGCAAATTCACCTATAGTTATTTCTTCATTTGAGCCTATATAATAATAAAACCGTCGATAAAATCCCTTTGCAGAATTCTATCGGCGGTTCTTTGGGCAACACAATTCACGTTGATTGCATTTCTGTTATTATGCTTGATATTACTCAGATTAAAGATATTCTACTTATCTGCCTGAAGTGTTATTTCAGCCTCTTTTTCGGAATCATCGCTCTTGCGATAATACTTGATCGTTATATTATCGCCTTCTTTGTGTTCCTCCAGAATTTCATAAATCTGAGAGAAATTGGCAACGTCCTTACCGTCAACGCTTGTGATAATATCATCTTTGGCAAGACCGCAGTCTCCGCACGGGCCCTCGGGATCAACAGTATCAACCAAAATACCCTGAGGCACGTCGTAATACTGAGCCTCGGAATATGTCAGCGCAGTGCCTGAAATTCCGATCCTTACCCTGCCCTCAACATAACCGTGCTTCATTAGGCTGTCTACAATCTGCTTGGCGGTATTTGAAGGGATCGCAAAACCCATTCCTTCAAATTGCTCCGAAACAATCTTTGCCGAGGCGATTCCGATAACCTGACCATACATATTCACCGTTGGCCCGCCGGAATTTCCGGGATTTATTGCGGCGTCGGTTTGAATATACTTAACTATGCTCCTTGTTGAGCTTTCTCGGTCGAGAGCCGACACAATTCCCTTGGTCATCGAGTTGCGATACTCTATTCCCCCGGGATTGCCGACAACCATAATATCTTCTCCGAGTTCAACGTAATCCGAGTCACAGAACTCTGCCGGGCTCAATCCCTCTGCGCCGTCAATCTTGAGCAGCGCCACGTCGGTTCGGGTATCAAAGCCCACAACCCCGGCATTGTGCTCCTTGCCGTCAGAGGTGTAAACCGAAATAAGATAGCGTTTCTTGCTGTCTCCAATCACGTGAGAATTCGTAATAACATATCCGTCCTCGCTGATAATTATTCCGCTTCCCTGTGAAGCATATTCAGCTTTATTTCTCTCCTCGTTACCAAAGCACATTATTCCTACTACAGAGTTACTGATTTTTGAATAAGCGTACTCTGCTCCGGAATTCTTACTGTCCTCGGGCTTTTTGCTGAGCGCAAGGCCCTTATAGTCCGGATTGATTTTATCGCTGTAGTCGCTTTCGTCAAATTCCGGCGCGGTCTCTTGTTTCTCTTTTTCATCCTCGCTGTTAAAGCCATTAGGCAGTGTAAAGCCCTGTATAGGACTGTCGTTCTTTTCAGACTGTTCTGTTGGGGAATTCATCGCGATATAAATTACAAGCCCTGCTACGCTCGCAGCAAGCAGCGAAGCCAACACAATTATCAGAACAATCAAACCTGTATTTGACTTTTTCTCACCCTGCGGCTGCGCCGGTAAAGCCTGCTGCCTCTCATAAGGAGAAGTCTGGGGATTGATCTGATTAACCTGCGGCTGATATACCGGATAACCGTGATATCCCATAGGCTGCTGAGGATTCACGCCGCCTGATGTACGGTAACTCTGATAGCCATAATCCTCGCGCTGAGAATTTGAAAATGTAGCCGTATGCTGAATAGGATTATACGCCTGAGGCTCAAAACCGCCCTGATTGTTCCTATTCATATTAACAAGCGGCTGCTCAGGCACAAAGCCCTGAGCATTCGGCTGTCCCTGAGTGTAATTCATCTGCTGAACAGGTCGATACGCCTGCTGATTCGGAAACGGCTGTTCACGGGGAAATGCAGGTTCATTTGTAGGTGACTGTTTACCGGGAAATGCCGGCTCATTTGGAAAAGCTTGCTGATTCGGAAAGCTCTGCCGGTGTTGATTTTCAGGCTGACCGGGGTACACCTGCGTATTGTCCGGCTCTGAATATGTTTTATTATTATCCCGCGTTGCTTCAAAATCAGTTTCTTCAGGCTTTTTTTCCGCTTCGGGAACATAAGCATTTGCGTCATTTGAAGTCGAATCTTCAGCGAAATTATTCTCCTCACGGTTAGGCTTTTCTGTAAACGGACGCTGGGGTTCAGTCGGATAAAAGCTGTTATCAAATTGATTATCCATAATATCCTCCCTTTTATTGGGTTTAATTGTGAATTAAAATAAGGCGTTTTTTGAGCATTACTTTTAAGACAACACCGCACAATTCATGGCGCACGCCTTGCTTGCATATTATTCCGTCAGACTGCCCAAAAATCAGTATGCACACTGATTATTTGTACATTCTGACGAATTATGCGGTATTGCCTTAATTATCAATATAATAGTTTTGCCTATATTATACAACTATTCACAATCAAAATCAATCTTTTGTTGAAAATCTCTGGGTTTAGCGGCACTGTATAAACAATTATCAATAAAATTCTAAAAACGCTTTATCTTTAGTTGATTTTGTAGTATAATGGTAGTAACTCGGCGGACTGGGACGCTTTTTCGCTGAAATTTACTTGTAAAGGAAGATAAAAATGCCATTAGTAAACGCAAAAGAAATGCTTACAAAGGCAAAAGCCGGTCACTACGCAGTAGGACAGTTTAACATCAACAACCTTGAGTGGACAAAGTCAATTTTGCTCACAGCTCAGGAGCTTAACTCACCTGTAATTCTCGGCGTATCCGAGGGTGCGGGAAAGTATATGTGCGGCTACAAAACCGTTGTAGGAATGGTAAACGGTATGCTAGAGGAGCTCAATATCACAGTTCCTGTTGCTCTTCACCTTGATCACGGCTCATACGAAGGCGCGAAGAAGTGCATTGAGGCAGGCTTCAGCTCTGTAATGTTCGACGGCTCACACTATCCGATTGAAGAAAACATCGAAAAAACAAAGGAGCTTGTCGCAACCTGCAACGAGCTTGGACTTTCAATAGAGGCTGAGGTAGGCTCAATCGGCGGCGAAGAAGACGGCGTTATCGGCGCAGGTGAATGTGCAGATCCTCAGGAGTGCAAGATGATTGCAGACCTCGGAGTAACAATGCTTGCAGCAGGTATCGGCAACATTCACGGCAAATATCCCGAAAACTGGCAGGGACTCAGCTTTGAGACTCTTGACGCTATCCAGCAGCTCACCGGCGATATGCCTCTTGTTCTTCACGGCGGAACAGGTATTCCGGCTGACATGATCAAAAAAGCAATTGAGCTTGGCGTTTCAAAGATTAATGTAAATACCGAGTGTCAGCTTGCATTCCAGGAGGCTACAAGAAAGTATATTGAAGAAGGCAAGGATCTTGTCGGCAAGGGCTTTGACCCGAGAAAGCTCCTCGCACCGGGCGCAGAGGCTATTAAGGCAACAGTTAAGGAAAAGATGGAGCTCTTTGGTTCTGTTGGCAAGGCGTAAATCACCTGACTGTTTATAATTGATAAATTCGGCGTTTCTGTATCAGAAATTTTTTAAAAGCCACATAAAAAAACTTCCGACTTAAGCTAAGCCGGAAGTTTTTTATTTTAACAAATATTATTATCTTATACGCAAGACCAATGCAGTTATGCGGAATTTATCGCAACAAATGTAAAAGGTTTTATAAGAGAATAGTATTAGGTTCCATTTATTCGTTTAAGAACGTAAGGACGGATTTCTCCGGCCAGATACAGCGAACCGCAAATCAAAACAGCCGAACCGGCGGTTTTTGCCTCCTCATACGCTGAATCAAAAGCGGAATATGGTGTCTCATACGCAGTTGCCGCTATGTTGTGAACGGCAAACATTTTAGCCAATTCATTTGCGCCTATTGCCCTTGGATTATCCACCGGGACCGTATACACCTTTTCAAAAAGATCGGGCAAAAGTGAAATCGCGCTTTCAATATCCTTATCAGCGAGCATACCCATAATGCAAATTATTCTTTTTTTACCCAAAAATTCTTTTATTGCTTTTTGCAGTGCTTGGATTCCGTTAGGGTTGTGCGCTCCGTCAAGCAGGACAATCGGATTGTCGCACAAAAGCTCGAGCCGTGCCGGATTTACAGCAGCTTCAAATCCCTTTTGCAGTTCCTGCACAGAGTATTTTATCAGGTTTTTCCCTTTGAGAACGCTTAGCGCGGCGAGTGCTGTTTTTGCGTTTTCGAGCTGATGTGCGCCGGCAAGCGGAAGCTTCAGCCTAATTCCGTCAAAAATAAAAACACTTCCGTCAAGTCCGCTTTTTTCTAAGTTGATTTTTATGCTGTTGCTTTCAATCAGGGGCGTTTGCTTTTGCTTGCAATTTTCAACGATCACCTTCATCACAGCCGCCTCCTGTGAGGAAGTAACCGCTATTGACCCGGACTTTATGATGCCGCATTTTTGCTCAGCTATTTTTTCAAGCGTATCGCCCAAAACCGCAGTGTGATCAAGCCCGATTGTCGTTATTACCGAACAAAGCGGCGGCTTTATCACGTTTGTGCAGTCCAGCAGGCCGCCCATACCGGTTTCGAGCACAACAATGTCGCAGTTTGATTCGGCGTGAATCAAAAATTGCAGAGCGTTGACATACTCAAACTCTGTTATAATAATATCCTTGCTTCTGAGCCGTTCAATAACCGGAAAGGTTCTTTCAACTGCTTCCGTTAGCGTTTCCCTGCTTATCATCTGATTATTGATTTGAATTCTTTCACGAAAATCAGTTATATACGGCGAAATAAACAAGCCTGTTTTATAGTCTGACGCCGTCAAAACCGATGAAAGCAAAGCGCAAACCGAACCTTTTCCGTTTGTACCGGCAACGTGAATATATTTTAGTTTATCCTGTGGATTACCCAGCTCGCCAAGAAACAGCCTCATGCGTTCAAGACCCGGACGCGAACCAAAGGTAAGCAGGGAATGTATTTTTTTTAGTGCGTTTTCGTAGGTCATCAGATCAGCTCCGAATATATTTCTTTCTTTCTAAAGCCTGTTGCGTTTGCCGCCTCCTTAGCGGCTTCGGTAGGTCTTTCGCCGCCTTCCATTAATCGCTTTGCAAGCTCTACGGCTTGTTCAAGGGTATATTCAGGCTCTGCGGCGATTGATTCTTTTGCGCCTTCAAGCACAAGCACTATTTCGCCCTTTAGACTTCCGTCCGCATAATTCTCGGCAGCATAATCGGTAGTTGTACGGATCACTTCCTCGTGAAGCTTTGTCAACTCACGAACAATCGAGAGCTTACGGCTGCCAAACGCAGTGTAAAAATCCCTGAGAGTTGCCGGAAGCTTGTGCGGAGCTTCATAAAAAACCATCGTACGCTTTTCGTTTTTTAGATCGTTCAAGTGCTCAGCACGGCTTCGTTTATTTACGCTCAAAAATCCCTCAAAGGTGAACCTGCCGGTATCAAGCCCCGACACCGCAAGAGCGGAGACAACCGCGCTTGGGCCGGGGATAACAACAGTCTTGATTCCCCTTTCGGCGCAGAGCTTTATCAAATCCTCTCCGGGATCGGAAATACACGGCATTCCTGCGTCGGTAACAATTGCACAGCTTTCACCGGCTTCGATTCTGGCGCAAATAATCTCACCGCGCTCACGTTTATTATGCTCAAAATAGCTCACCATCGGCTTTTTAACGCCAAAATGGTTGAGTAGCTTCAGTGTCACACGAGTATCCTCGGCAGCGATAAAATCCACGCTTTCCAGCGTTTGCAGCGCCCTTGGAGAAAAATCCGAGAGGTTGCCTATCGGAGTACCGGTAACATATAAAATTCCACTCATAATAAATCAATCCTTAAAGGCGTCTGTAGCGGTATTTTCTAAAACTATATCCATTGTGATACAATCGGGAACAAAGGTATTTTCCAAATAAAACGTCTCTCCCCGACCGAAACTCCACACTCCAAACTCCACACTAAATAAATTCCACTTTGTAGTCTCCGTAAATCTCGAGCATTTCATCAGAAAAATCTCCGTTTGAATTCTCAATAAACAGCGTAGGAAGCGTTTCCATATAGCCGCGTTTGCCTCCTCGCCTTCCTTCAAGCAAAAAGAGCTTGGGCGGCTTTGACAGTCTTTGCTGAACCAGTCTGAGCCGCTTGGGTTCAATTGAAAACCTGCGCATAGATTCCATTACGTCAGCCAACCGCTCCGGTCTTTGACAAACACAAAAGCGACCTCCGAACTGCAAAAGCTTTGAAGCGCAGGCACAGATATCGTCCAGCGTACATTCTGTCTCATGCCGTGCTGTTTTCAGCGAAACCCGCGAATTGATAATGCCGCTTCCGCCAAGCTTATAAGGCGGATTGCAGGCAACAAGGTCATAGCAGCCAAACTCGGTCTTGCCCTTCAAATCCTTCAAATCAGAACAAAGAACTCTTATGCTCTCACCCAGATGATTATGCTCAACACTTTTTTTAGCAAGCTCGCAGGCTTCCGGTTGGATTTCAACGGCAAGGATTTTTGCCGCAGGATTCGCTCTATTCCACAAAAGCGGAATCGTACCGCAGCCTGTACCCAAATCTGCGCAAAGCTTTTTCCCGAAAGGCTTTGAAAAATCAGCGAGGAGAATGGTATCTGTTGAAAAATGATAACTTTCTGATACAAAAATCTCTATTCCTCCGCCCAGCGGTTCAAGATGAGTTTCTTTCATGGCTGCTCCTTTTTTGATTATTATTACACAAACAGTATACTACATTTTGGGGAGAATCTCAATAGAAAAATCAATTAACTGCTTTAGTTTGGAGTGTGGAGCTTCTTTAGTGTGGAGTTTGGAGTGTGGAGTGTGGAGTTTTGGTCGGGAAGATAGAATTGATCTATGATATATGTTTGTTCCCGATGGTATTTATATTTAATAAGCAAAACATTGCCAAGATAAGATGTAGGGGCGACCTGTTAAGGTTAAAATTTGTTTATTATATATAAATACAGTCGGGAAGAAAGGCTTTTTCTTAACAAAACCTTTCTTCCCGACCGAAATTATCCATTTTCCATTTTCAATTTTCAATTAAATCTCCTGCCGCCTGTGATAAATCTTCATACAGGCAGTCGATCATGGGCAAAACTTCTTCCGTCGGCTGTATCAGGTCGGGCACCATTACAGTGACCATTCCAGCAGCGTGGGCGGACTTGATCCCGTTTATGCTGTCCTCAAACGCGGCGCATTCATCCGGGTTGAGCTCAAGCTTTTGTGCCGCGGTGAGAAAAACCTCCGGATGGGGCTTGCCGTTTTTCACATCGTCACCACAGACCAAAACATCAAAGTATTCGGCAACACCGGCGTTTTCAATATTGATCTTGGCGGTTTTTCGCGAAGTTGAAGTCGCCAAAGCTATCTTTCCGCCGTGGTCTTTTATAGCACTTAAGATTTCATTAAGCCCCTTTTTTACGGGGATTCCATTTGCCTGAATATAATCCAAATATCTGTTACTGCCGATTTGCGAAAGCTCCCAATACGGAAAATCTGAGCCGAATTTATTAAAATAATAATTCTGAACCTCTTGCTTGCGTTTGCCGACAGTTTGCTTAAAATCCTCCATAGTGAGGGTCAGTCCGCGCTCACTGAGCATTTTTTTCCAAATGTCATAAACAAGCCGCTCTGTGTCGAACATAAGACCGTCCATATCAAAAACAAAGCCTCTTAGATAATCAAACATCACCAACAACAAGCCTCCATTCGGTCTTAAAATCTCGCTCGGGTTTCAGAGCGCAGCAATAATGAACATTTTCTCCAAATATTCTGTCATCTTCAGGAAGCGGAACAGCAACCGGCTTTTCGTTAAAAACTATACCGATCGTATAAACCTCAAGCATCCTTTGCGACTTATCTATATCCGGAGTAAGTTTGTACCAGAGCTTTTCAAAACAGCAATTCGGCTGCAAATCATATTTACGCTTAAAATCCTCGGAAATTTCCTCACATTGAACGGAAACAATCCGCAAACTATGTTTTTCATTTGTAAGAGGGTTTTTGAATATAAAAAACTTGTCCTTATCTTCAGCAGAAAAAATCATGCTAAAACTTTTTTCTTTATTCATAATGCTACGCTTTGCCTTTCGATTATTGTTTAGACCCCTCCGGCGCCGGCTGCAAAACCTCGACGTGCTGAAAAACCATTGCTTCTAAAAACTCGGACAAAACCGCCTTCCAATACGGAACTGCGTGTCCTCCGTTTTCGTTGTAATGGAGCGCAAGCTTCTCCGGTGGATAATTCAGCTCATTTAGGACATCATAAACCATCTTGGTTTCCGCGCCTGTGTCCTGTTTTTCTCCGCCGGTGTAAAAATAAAGGAAGGGCGAGTTTTCATCAAAGGTCTTTTGGGAAAGATAAGATTTCCAGGTTTCTCTGTCATAAGTCCAAAGCGATGGAGACATCGCTCCGGCTGTTCCAAAGGTTTCCGGATATTCCATTATGATATAAAACGCGCCCAAACCGCTGAGTGAATTCCCACGAATCGAGGTATGAAGCGCGTCGGTGTAGACGTTGTATTTTTCACGGACATAAGGAACAACGGTGTCATTCATAAATTCCGCAAACTTATTGCCGAGCTTCTTAGTCCAGCCTGTACTTTCTCCGGGTGCAAGTTCTCCGAGATCCGGAACAAGCTCGTCGCTGCGCGAAAAAGCGGACTGATTATCATACTGCCCCACTGTGTCAATTTCAACGATGATAGCCTTATATCCGGTTTCAGCAGTCATGGCTCTGACTTGTTCGGTTTCATTAAGCGTTTGGTTTACAGAGTATTCCTCCGGATTCTCAATAAAATCCGCGCCCTGTCCGTCAAGCATATAAATCGTCGCGTATTTTTCATCGGCTTCAGCGTCATAATCATCAGAAACCCAGATGTGGACCAACTTTTTGTAGCCGCAAAAGGTGAATTCTACGTCGGTGGATTTGTATTTATATGTAGTGTCACACCCCTCGGCATAAGGCATAACTGCATGTTCGGTTTTATACCAGCCGCTCACGCACTTATTAAACGCAAATTTGTCGGTAGTTATTCCGTCATATGTGATATAAGCCATATTAAACCTGCTCGTATCGCCTTCACAGGAATAAGTAAAAGATGTGTTATCCTGAGAGTGCTTTTTCATCTTAACTTCGCAGGTCTCATCGTTGATGCTGTTAAAAAAGGTCGCGACAACCTCTTTGTTTTCAGAAATATTCCTGAAATAAAGCGTGTGCATATTTTCTCCGTTGCCAAAACTGCAAGCCGAAAGCAGTGAAGAAGCCACCGCAAGTGCAAGAATAAACGCAAAGATTTTTTTCATAAGATAAGCCCCCTGATAAAAGTAAATATAAATCTTCTGATCCACAGACAAAATGATGCGGTATCGTTTATACCTCTATCATAAAGCACCTATCTAAAGATTATCTATAGAAAACAGCAAAATGTTAGATAATAGTATTATATAAAAATCGCTCAAAGAATCCAACTATAGAAAAAAGCACCGAAAACTCGGTGCTTTGCAAATACCCTGAAAACTGAATAAAGAGTGAGATAAGAGTGAGTTGGTACAGAAAAAATACGTATAACGAAACTGACCAAAGAGTGTGGTCAAGCCCTCG
>CAJODI010000065.1:0-2779 GCA_905233145.1 uncultured Ruminococcus sp.
AGAGGAAATGTATAATAATTGAAATTAAATAATCTGAAATTATTGTTTTTTTCAGGAAAAAAAGTTACCGATTTTTTCGGAAAAAAAGTTCCGATTTTTTTCGGGAACAAAAGTTCCCGATTTTTTCGGGAAAAAAGGTCGGCAGAATAGAATACACGCTCAACGGTGAGTTGCTCGAAACCGCGGCTCTTGTTGCGGCAGAGGACGTTTTAACAGAATAAAAGGATAGTACATAGATGGCAAAGAATGAGGAAATAAGACTTCAAAAGTTCATAGCACAGTGCGGAATCGCTTCGCGCCGTAAGGCAGAGGAGTTGATTTTGAACGGCCACGTCAAGGTCAACGGCAAGCCCGCGGTCTTGGGCGACAAGGTGACCGCCGCCGACAAGGTGTTTGTCAAGGGCAAAAGAATAGTTATGCCAAAGGCAAAATACCGATATATCATGCTCAACAAGCCGCGCGGCTTTATCACGACAATGAGCGACGAAAGAGGCAGAAAATGCGTGGCGCAGCTGGTTTCAGACGTGGGCGAAAGGGTCTATCCGATCGGCAGGCTCGACAAAGACAGCGAGGGAATGCTGATATTCACCAACGACGGCGAATTTGCCAACAAGGTTATGCATCCGCGCAACAGCGTCTACAAATTCTACCGCGTGACCGTTCGTCCCTCGATCGACGAGGAGCAGCTCATAAAGCTTGAAACAGGAATTGAGCTGGACGGTAAAAAAACCGCTCCGGCTATCGTTCACGTGCTCGAAAAGCAAGATGGCAGAGTGGTTCTTGAGATGATTCTTCACGAGGGCAAAAACCGCGAGATCAGGCGAATGTGCGAGGCGGTGGGGCTTGAGGTGGCAAGGCTCAGGCGCACGCAAATCGGCGGAGTAAAAATGGGTATGCTAAGGCAGGGCGCGTGGCGCGATTTGACCGAGCAGGAGGTAAAAAAGCTTTTGGCAAACCCGCTTAATTAATTGAAAATTGAAAATGGAAAATGGAAAATTTCGGTCGGGAAGAAAGGTTTTGGTTAAAGAATGACTTTGTTCCCGACTGTTTTTATATTTGTTTAGCATTTTTTACTTTTTGTTATAAAGGGCACCTCCAAAAAAATGAAAAAAACACTTGTACTTTGTGCGATTTTAAGATATAATATAGGATATGAAATTATGGGCACCTCTAAAAATCTACTGTTGTTCAGAGGTGCGGATATTTTATAGTAGATTTTTGTCAAAACGACGAAGTTATACTGACGTATAATGAGGAGTTTTGGCGAAAAGATGCTGTGAAAGATGTGTGACTATGGGCAGCAATAGATTTTTAGAGGTGCCCTAAGTATGTGCGGCAAATCCGTGCGTATTACCATATATAATGGAGGAATTAAGATGAGTTCAGAAAAAATTGACAGCGCAAGAGCTGAAATTACCTCTACCTCCGCCTACAAAATCCTCACGGATTTTTTTGACGCGGACAGCTTTTGCGAGATAAACGCTCTGGCAAAGTCAGCCGACGGTCTTGCCGAGGCGGTCGCGGGCTTTGGAACAGTCGAGGGTGCGCCTGTCTATGCATTTGCTCAAAACAGCGACGTATGCGGCGGCGCAATGAGCAAGGCTCAGGCGGCAAAGCTGAAAAAAATATACGATCTCGCGCTCAAAACAGGCGCGCCGGTTGTGGGCTTTTATGACAGCAACGGCGGCAGATTAACTCAGGGCGCGGAGCTTCTTGCAGGCTGCGGAGACGTTCTTAACAGCGCGGCATCTCTTTCGGGTGTTGTGCCGCAGATTTCGGTTGTGCTGGGCAATTGCCTGGGCACAAACGCGCTCAACGCGGTCAGCGCGGATATTGTTATCATGAGCAAAAAAGCGAAGCTTTCTCTGAGTGTGACCGAAGAGAACGCTGACGCGGATTATAACTATTCAAACGGAAACGCGGCTATCGTTGCCGACGATACCGCCGAGGCGATCAGGGCGGCAAGGGAGCTGATCCTCTATCTTCCGTCCAACAACCTCACAATGCCGCCCCAGTCCTTTGACGAGCAGCCGACAGACGACGGCTGTGGCTGTATTGTAACCAAAATCGTTGACGGCGGCTCAAAGCTAAAGCTATTTGACGGCTTTGGCGAGCACGCAAAAACCAGACTCGCGCGTCTGGGCGGTCAGTCGGTCGGTGTGGTAAACACAAGGGGCGAGGCTCTTGACTGCGCTTCCGCCGCAAAGACCGCGCGCTTTGTGCGCTTTTGCGACGCCTTTTCAATTCCTGTAATAACCTTTGTAAACTGCCCCGGATTTGAGACTCTCGGCTCCGCGGCAAGGCTTGCCTCCGCCTATGCCGAGGCAACGACCGTAAAGATCTCGGTTGTCACAGGCAAGGCAATCGGCTCGGCATATATCGCGCTTGCCGGAACAGGCGCGAACGCCGACGTTGTTTACGCTTTGCCTGACGCGGTGATCTCTCCGGTGAACACCGAGGCTGCCGCTCTTATTATGGCTCCCGAGGTGATGAAGGTTCCGGTTGCCAAGCAAAAGGCTGCCGCGGACAAATTCGCCGCCGACAAGCTTTCGGCGTTCAACGCCGCTCAGTGCGGATATGTTGACGATATCACCGGGGAGCAGGACCTCAGAAGCCTGCTGATCTCGGCTCTCGATATGCTCTCGGGCAAGAGAGTGCCGACGCTCTCGAAGAAACACTCAACTATCTGATAAGCCAACCAATTTTGACAAGCTAATAAAGGGGATAATATATATGAAGAATTTAAGAATTACCGTAAACGGAACAGCATACGATGTTC
>CAJODI010000065.1:2858-9925 GCA_905233145.1 uncultured Ruminococcus sp.
GTTGCTATCAAGGCTCCAATGCCCGGAACAGTTGTAAACGTTGTTGTTTCCGCAGGTCAGAGCGTAAAATCCGGCGACGACCTTGTGTTTATCGAGGCTATGAAGATGGAAACCCCCGTAAAAGCTCCTCAGGACGGAACAATCGCAACAGTTGACGTTGCCAAGGGCGAAGCGGTTGATTCGGGCAGAGTTCTCGTAACAATGAACTAAAGCGGCAAAGGGGATAAGAAAATGGCAAAAAAAATTAAAATCACCGAGACTGCTCTGCGCGACGCGCACCAGTCGCTCATTGCCACAAGAATGACAACCGAGGAAATGCTCCCGATTCTTGACAAGCTCGACAAAATCGGCTACTATTCGCTTGAATGCTGGGGCGGCGCGACCTATGACGCCTGCCTGCGCTTTCTCAACGAGGACCCGTGGCAGAGGCTGCGCGTAATCAAGGAGCATTGCCCAAACACAAAGCTTCAAATGCTTTTCAGAGGTCAAAACATGCTCGGCTACCGTCACTATGCCGACGACTGCGTTGAATACCTTGTTCAGCGTTCGATCGCAAACGGCATCGACATTATCCGAATTTTTGACGCTCTCAACGATATCAAAAACCTAAAGACTGCGATCAAGGCGGCAAACAAAGAGGGCGGTCACGCTCAGGTCGCAATAAGCTACACCACCGGACCGGTGTTCACCGACAAATACTACGTTGAATACGCAAAGAGAATTGCCGACGCCGGAGCCGACTCGATCTGCATCAAGGATATGGCGGCTCTGCTCACCCCGGCAAGAACGGACAGCCTTGTGAGAGCGATCAAAAAGGCGCTGCCCGAAATGCCGGTTCAGCTTCACACCCACTATACCTCGGGTCTTGCTTCCATGTGTCTGCTCAAGGCGGTTGAAGCCGGAGCCGACGGAATCGACACCGCGATCAGTCCGCTCGCGCTGGGCACCTCTCACGCGCCGACAGAATCAATGGTCGCTGCGCTTGAAGGCACAAAGTATGACACGGGACTGAGTATTCGCGCGCTTGCCGAAATCAGGGCGTACTTTATGACCCTTAGGGAAAAATATATTGAAAGCGGACTACTCGACCACAAAATGCTTGCTACCGACGCAAAGGCGTTGATCTATCAGGTTCCGGGCGGAATGCTCTCCAACCTGCTCTCACAGCTAAAGCAGGCAGGCAGAGAGGACGATCTCGACAAGGTTCTTGAGGAGGTTCCGAGAGTGCGCGAGGATTCGGGTTATCCTCCGCTTGTTACCCCAACCTCACAAATCGTCGGCACCCAGGCGGTGTTCAACGTTATCACCGGCGAGAGATACAAAATGTGTACCAACGAATTCAAGGGACTTGTTGCCGGAGAATACGGCACAACTCCGATGCCGATAAAGCCCGATTTCCAGAAGAAAATTATCGGAGACAAAAAGGTTATCAAGGGCAGACCTGCCGACCAGCTTGCTCCGGAGCTTGACAAGCTCAGATCCGAAATCGCCGAATGGATCGAACAGCCGGAGGATGTTTTGTCCTATGCCCAGTTCCCAAAGGTTGCTCTCGATTTCTTTGAAAAGAGAAGAAACGCCAAGGCAGGCGTAAACGGTGACCTTCTTGACAAGAAAAATATGGTTCATCCCGTATAAGCGATGATTTTACAGAGGCGGCATTTGGTCGCCTCTGCGATTTTTAGTGCGAAGGTTTAATTTTAGTTTGAAGTTTGGAGCTTTTTTAGTTTGGAGTGTGGAGTGTGGAGTGTGGAGTTTCGGTCGGGAAGATAGAATTTATCTATGATAAACGTTTGTTCCCGACTATATTTATATTTGTTTGTAAAAATTTTTCCGTAGGGGCGCACCCGCGTGTGCGCCCTTGGAACAAACGTTGGCTTATAGGTAGGTCGCACACATGGGTGCGACCCTACGGTTAATAGAAAAAATCAAATCATAATAATACAATCGGGAACAAACGTTTTTTTTATACAAAACCTGTCTGCCCGACATTAACTACACACTCAAAACTCCACACTCCACACTCAAAAAAAGGGGGTCTGCAAAGATGAAGCGGTTCACAGAAATATTCTCGGAGGAGCACATTCCTCTTCTTGAGCGGCAAATAATGTTTTCGGGACTCAGCTCAAAGGAAATATCGCTGTTTATTCAACACTCAAATCCGTTTTTTAAGAGCTTAAAAAAAGGGCAAACCTTTCAGCTCCCCAACGAGCATATGAGGATGATCGGCTTGGTGTTCAAGGGCGATATCCAGATTTTCAGCGTTGGCTACGACGGAAGCCGCACGATTCTGAAATCCATCCGCGAGGGAGAAACCTCGGGAATCATGTACTCTACCCTTGACTACTACAACTCGGTCATCGAGCTGACGGCGGACACCGACGCATATATTCTGCTGATAGACCCAAACTCAGTTTATATTGTTGAAAACTCAATAGCCGTTATTCAGCACAAAATACTGGTAAATCTGCTTGCCTCTCAGCGGCAGGTCTTTATTGATATTTCCCAGCATATGATGATTCTTTCTCAAAGGTCAATAAGGGACAAGGTTCTTAAATATCTTCAAATAACGTCGAATACCGTCCATTCCTACAGCTTTAGGATAATCTTCTCAAGAGAAGAGCTCGCAAGCTATTTGGCGGTTGACAGAGCCTCGCTCTCACGCACTCTGGGCGAACTGAAAAAAGAAGGAATAATTGATTTTAAAAGAAACAAATTCAAAATTTTGGATTTCGGTTATTTTACATACTAAAAGGAATTAAATATGACAAAAAGAACATTTAAAGTGGCGTTTCGGGACAGCCTGCCTATTCTTGCCGGATACCTCGCGCTCGGAATCGGCTTCGGCGTTTTGCTGCAAAGCAAGGGCTACAGCTTTTGGTGGGCGATTCTCATGAGCATAACAATGTTTGCGGGCTCGGGACAATACGCCGGAGTTGATTTTCTTGCCGGCGGTGCCGGCATTTTGACGACCGCCGTTATGACTCTGATAATCAACGCCAGGCATTTTTTCTACGGTTTTTCGCTGCTTGACAAATACAGGGGCTTCGGCGCGGTCAAGCCCTATCTAATATTCGGACTCACCGACGAAACCTATTCGGTTGTCTGCTCAGCAAAGCCCGACAAGGATATCGACAGAAAAAAGTACTATTTTTTTGTCACCCTGCTCGATCACATCTATTGGATAACGGGCTGCACCCTCGGCGCGATCCTGGGCAATTTTATCCCCGACAGCACGGGGATTGACTTTGCCATGACCGCGCTGTTCATCGTGATTTTTGTTGAGCAGTGGCTCAGCACAAAGGAGCATTTGCCCGCGGTTTTGGGCGTTGCGACCACGCTGTTTTGCCTTTGTGTTTTTGGCAGAGAGCTGTTTATAATCCCCTCGATGGTGCTGATTTCGGCTGAGCTTGTTATTTTCAGAAAGCGCCTCGACCCCGAAAAAAGAAACGAGGTGAGCGAAGATGATTGACGTTCCGCGCTCGCTGGTGCTCATCGCGGTCATGGCGGTGGTTACGGCGTTCACGCGATTTTTGCCGTTTATGGCGTTCCCCGAGGGCAGAAAAAAGCCCAAGGTCATAACATATTTGGGCAAGGTCTTGCCATATGCTGTAATAGGAATGCTCGTTGTCTACTGCTTCAAGGGCGCGTCGGTGCTCGAATATCCGTACTGCCTGCCCGAGCTGTTGGCTGCCGCGCTGGTTGTCGCACTCCACGTTTGGCGCAGAAACACACTTTTGAGCGTTTTCGGCGGAGTAATATTTTATATGATACTGGTTCAGCTGGTTTTTAGGTGATATAATGGGAACTTGGGAGATTTTAATACTTGCCGCGGGGCTTTCTATGGACGCCTTTGCGGTATCAATCTGCAAGGGCTTGTCGGTCAAAAGGCTAAAGCCCCGGCACTGCGTGATCAGCGGCTTGTATTTCGGCGGCTTCCAGGCAGGAATGCCGCTGCTCGGCTGGCTGCTGGGAAAGCAGTTTGAAACGCTGATAAAAAGCGTCGATCACTGGATAGCCTTTGCCTTGCTCTGCATAATCGGCGCAAATATGATAAGAGAAGCCTTTGGCGACCCGGACGAACTCAACGCCTTGTTTTCGCCGCGCGCAATGCTTCCGCTTGCTGTGGCGACCAGCATAGACGCGCTTGCGGTGGGTGTCACCTTTGCGTTTTTGAACGTTGACATCCTCAGCTCGGTGCTGATGATCGGCTGCACAACGTTTTTGTTCTCGGCTGCCGGGGTAAAAATCGGACACAGCTTCGGAATAAAATTCAAATCAAAGGCGGAGCTCTTGGGAGGAATAGTTCTTATTGCGATAGGAATAAAAATCCTGATCGAGCACCTGTTTTTCGATTGATTTCTGCTGTTTTGATTATCAAAATTTGACGATAATTTGAGAATAATAAAAAAATAGCTTTACTTTACTAATGCGGTAATGTATAATAGTAAGGAATGACGTTTTATTCAAAACAGTTTGAAACGCCGATAAAAGAATCTGGAGGAAAAAACATGAAAAAAGTAATTGCTTTGGCTTTGGCAGGCGTAATGACAGCTTCGGCTTTTGCAGGCTGCTCAGGCCAGTCAAACACGAACTCATCTAACACAAATCAGTCATCAGACTCAGGCGCGACCACGGCTGAGGCTGCCGGCGGCGACTGGTCATA
Organism: uncultured Ruminococcus sp.; assembly: GCA_905233145.1. Lineage (GTDB taxonomy): Bacteria > Bacillota > Clostridia > Oscillospirales > Acutalibacteraceae > Ruminococcoides. The sequence goes on from CAJODI010000065.1 coordinate 7,522, forward strand.
CATCGCGGACAAGGGTGAAATGGTTATCGGAATCACATATTTTGAGCCGATGAACTACTTTGACCAGAGCGGAAACCTCACAGGCTTTGAGACCGATTTTGCGACCAAGGTTTGCGAGGAGCTGGGAGTAAAGCCCAAATTCCAGGAAATCGAGTGGGATTCAAAGGAGATCGAGCTCAACGCCAAGACAATCGACTGCATCTGGAACGGACTTACCATCACAGACGAAAGAAAAGCCAACATGGACATCACAAATCCATATATGGAGAACAAGCAGGTTCTTGTAACCAAGGCTGAAAACGCCGAGAAATACTCAACAGCCGAGGGCATCAAGGGCGCGACTGTTGTTGCCGAAAAGGAATCGGCAGGTGAAGAGGTGGCTCAGGGCGAGGACTTCTTCAAGGAGGCAAGCTATGTTGCCGTTGACTCTCAGGCAAAGGCATTGCTCGAGGTAAAATCAGGCACAGCCGACGCTGCCGTGATCGACTATGTAATGTCAATCGGAACTCTGCGCGACGGCTCTGACTACGCCGACCTCAAGATGGTAGAAAGCCAAAGCTTTGCGCCCGAGCAGTACGGAATCGCCTTCCGCAAAAACAGCCCCGAAACTCTTCAAAAGGTAAACGACGCTATTCAGGCTCTTGCCGACAAGGGCGAAATTGATACAATTGCAGAAAAATACAGCCTCAAGGATTTGATTTTGGTCAAGGGAAAATAATAATGGAGCAGTTTTTAAACGTAACCCAAAAGCTTTTGCAGGGCTTTGGCGAGAACTGCATAATCTTTGCGGTAACGCTGCTTGCCGCTATCCCGCTTGGCTTGCTGGTGTCGTTTGGTTCGCGCTCGCGCTTTGCTCCGCTCAGGCTGCTGGTCAAAACCGTGGTTTGGATAATCCGCGGCACGCCGCTCATGCTCCAGCTTTTTGTCGTGTTCTACGTAACTCCGCTGCTTTTCGGCGGAATCAAGTTTGACCGCATGAACGCCGCGCTGATTGCCTTTATCATCAACTACGCCGCCTATTTTTCGGAGATTTTCCGCGGCGGGATCGAGGCTATTCCACGCGGTCAGTACGAGGCGGGTCAGGTTCTCGGCATGAAAAAAAGCCAGATCTTCTTCAAGATCGTGCTTATGCAGGTCGTAAAGCGCATCACCGCGCCGATCAGCAACGAGGTCATCACGCTGGTAAAGGACACCTCGCTTGCGCGCGTTATCGCGATCCCCGAAATTTTGAAGCAGGCTGAGAATTTTTCGGCTCAGGGCTTGATATGGCCGCTCTTCTACACAGGCGCGTTTTTCCTGATATTCTGCGGCGTGCTCACGCTTCTTTTCTCCTATGTCGAGAAAAAGCTGGACTACTACAAGGGCTAAGGAGGCGCGAAAATGTCATTTCTAAATGTTGAAAGCATAAAGAAAAGCTTTGGCAAAAACGAGGTGCTCAAGGATATCAGCTTTTCGCTCGAAAAGGGAGAGGTGCTCGCGATAATCGGCTCCTCCGGCTCGGGCAAAACCACGCTTCTGCGCTGTTTGAATTTTCTTGAGACCCCTCAAAGCGGAAGAATAATTGTAAACGGCAACGTGCTCTTTGACGGCGGCGACCCGGCAAAGAAAACCGAAGCCGAGATAAGAAAAAACCGGCTTCATTTCGGCTTGGTCTTTCAGTCGTTCAACCTTTTTCCGCAGTACAAGGTGATCGAAAACATCACCCTTGCGCCGCTGCTTGCCGCAAAGGAGCAAATAAAAACCGGCGGCGAATATATGGGTGAAAAAACCTACAAAAAGGCTGCCGAAGCCATAAACAAAAATGCCGAAAGGCTGTTGAGCAAGGTCGGCTTGCTCGAAAAAAAGAACGACTATCCCTGCAACCTCAGCGGCGGTCAGCAGCAGCGTGTGGCAATTGCCCGGGCGTTGGCACTCAATCCCGACGTGCTCTGCTTTGACGAGCCCACCTCCGCGCTCGACCCCGAGTTGACGGGCGAGGTGCTCAGCGTTATCAGGGGACTCAAGAGCTCCGACAGCACAATGATAGTCGTTACCCACGAAATCGGCTTTGCGCACGACGTGGCAGACAAAATAATCTTTATGGACGAGGGCGTTATCGCCGAGCAGGGCACGCCTCAGCAGGTGATCGACAATCCTCAGTCTCAGCGTACAAAAGCGTTTTTGTCCCGATTCAACCAATTCGGCGACTGATCGGCGAACGATCGGCGACTGAACTTCCATAAAAATCAAGGCAACACTGCAAATCTGCGGCGTTGCCTTTTTTAGTGTGGAGTGTGGAGTTTGGAGTGTGGAGTTTCGGTCGGGAAGATGTTAGGTCAGCACATAGGTAAGTGTATAGTGTCAGCACATAGGTAAGCCTGTGGGTAATACAGGTAAGCCGAAAAATGCTGCAAACTAAGATGGA
>CAJODI010000066.1 GCA_905233145.1 uncultured Ruminococcus sp.
CTTGCAAGGCGACAGCCTTGCGGCGTCCTTCGCCTCGTCTTGCGAAAAATATCCTCGCAAATCTTTGTCCACTTTTTATCTGAGATTAGTATAAAAAGCTTCAAAACAGAAATTAAAGTTATGTATCAATTCTCAGGATCGTTGCTGTCAGCGGAGCAGTCTATGAAATCAAACCAAAAGCAAACGCCGTCCCCGGTGTTTTTAAAGCCGCATTTGGTGTGCTCTATAAGAGATATTTCTTTGATTATATACAACCCCAGGCCGGTGCTTTCAGAGCCTTCGGGAGAGGTAGAGAAGGCTTCTGTCCATATTTTATCCTTGATCTCGTCGGGTATCTGTTTGCCGTGGTTTTCTACATCCAGACGAACGGATTGTTCGTGTTTGTAAAGCTTTACCTTGATAACCGAGTTTTTACAGGCGTTTTGCACTGCGTTTGAAAGGTAGTTTTTGAACACATATTCCGCGTACTCTTTTACGGCGCAAAGCGTCAGACCGGGAGTTATTTCCGTGTTCAGCTCCAGCTGACGTGATTTAATATAGGCTCGGAGATTGTTGCACAGAGAGTTGATCAGTGCGCTGATATCAAATTTTCGGGCTTCCTTGCTGTTTAAACGGCGTTCATCTACTGTCAGCTGTAAGACCTCGCTGATCATTTTGCTCATTTTACTGATTTCCTCCATGGCTGAGTTGTAATAATAATCCTTCTTTTCCTGCTCCTTGCAGGCGCTGATCATCTCCACCTGACTGGAGATGACTGCAAGCGGCGTTTTTAGATCATGAGTAATATTCCGAAGCAGCATACGGCGCGTTTCCTCGTATTCCTTCATATAACGGTTATCCTCGCGTAGCACAAAATTATAGTTCTCAAGGTTATTGATATTCTCCTGGATCGTGTCAGCCATTTTATTGACGCTCTTTGTCAGCTCGCCGATTTCGTCACGGCGCGTCTTGCCCTGACAGCGCACCGAAAGATTGTTTTCCGAAATCTCTTTCGCAACTCCGGTGACTTCTTTGATGGACTTGACCGAGGGAGAAATCGCAAGATAAAGCGCGACGGAGCAAATTACAATGTATCCCAGCACGACTATTCCCAAAATGCGGTTGGAAAAATCAAATACCAGATCCACTCCGCTGAGACTGTCCTTGATTTGGATATAATATTCCTTTCCGTTTGCTTCACAGCAGGTGTACATTCTGACAGCTGGCTCGTCGTCAACCTTTGAATAATACGGCTCGGAATCCTCTGTGAAACGCTCTGTCTTGTTGCCGAACAGCTTTTTTAGAAACTTTTGATTGTTTCCGAGCTCCAGCGATGTAAACAGCGGCTCATAGTTTTTGTCAAAAACATAGACGCGGTAAGAAACGCCGGAATCATTAAAAAAACGCTCCAAGGCTTCCTTGTTAAAGGGCTCGACTTTTTTGATGTTTTCCGAAAACACGGCTACATGTCGTGTTTCCTGTTCAATATACATCTTTTGCTGAAGCAAAAAATAGATCGGAGCCATTATGCCCGCAAAAAGCGTAACGAACAGAACTATCACAACTATCAGCTTGAATGTCAGCTTATTCTTCATGTTCAACCTCGAATTTATAACCTACGCCGTAGACCGAAACTATATAGTCGCTGTGTCTGTCCAGCTTTTTTCTAAGCTGCTTAACAATGGTGTCAACAGTACGCAGATCTCCGAAATAGCTGTTGCCCCAAACCCTGTCGAGTATCGTGTTGCGGCTCAGGACTATTCTTTCATTTTGCGCGAACAAGAGCAGAACGTCGTACTCTCTCGGCGTAGTGCTAAGCGGAACGTTGTCCAGATACACCTTTCGTTCTTTTGTGTTAAGCCTGACGGAACCTTTGATGATGTCTGTATCCTTTTCGAAAAACCTGCTGCTTCGCGCAAGCAGCGCGTTGATATGTTCTTTGAGCACGCTCAGCAGAAACGGTTTTGTAATATAATTATCCGCTCCGAGATGAAAGCCGCTGAGCTGATCTCTTTCTGACTCACGTGCGGACAGAATAATAACCGGAACGTCCGAGAGCTTTCTGATTTTTTTGAGAATATCGAAGCCGTCAATATCCGGCAGCATCCCGTCCAGCAGAATTATATCGAGCGATTCAGCATAACGGCTGAATTCGCTCAGAGCGGTGCTGCCGTCCGGACAGGCGATTACCCTAAACCCGTTCATTTGCAGATAATCCGCAATTGTGTTGCGCAGCTTGTCGTCGTCCTCTACCAGCAGAATCATTGTTTTTCTTACCATACGCTTCAACTTCCTTCGCCTTTTATCTCTATTATAACATGAAATTTGATATAAAAATGATAATTTTTAAACAAAAATCATAATTTCACACATTTTCATCATATTTTTATTATAAACTATACCAAAAGACAAGTTATTTATAAAACCAAAGAGGAGCATGAAAGAAATGTCAGGTACAAGAATAAAAATCATAATTTGCGCCGCTGCCGCAGCTGCTTTGGGTGCTTTGGGCGCGGCTGTGTATTTTTCATTTGCACCGACCGCAATAGACGGAGCTTGGGAACTGGTAGAAAATCCCGAAAACATAAAATCCACGCCCGACGAAGCCGACAGCCGCAGCAGAGTTTATTATACCTTTGCCAAGCCCGGCGAATACGGTGACGGCGTTTACAAAACGTATTTCGACGGAGGTGTTGAAGAAGGCGAATACAAGCTTTCGGAAAAAAACGAAAAAAAGTATATTGATATGGGTACCGGAGAGTTGGAATATAAAACAGAAGGAACCAAGCTTTTTGGCAACGCAAGGCTGACAATTACTCTTACGGAACAGACGGGGGAGAATACAGAACAAGCTTCAGCTGAGCAGGAATATGTTTTTGTTCAGGCATCAGCTCCGGATTATGAAAGCGAACACTATGACTCTTACAAAACCGACGAAGCACTGATCGGCGAATGGTCAACGAGTGAAAGGAAGCTTGCTTACTTTACGGATGAACTGTCCTATAAGCAGGCTGTGAGGTTTTTTGACAAGGGGATCATGACAATTCACTACACGAGCGCAGATTTGGCACTTGACAGAATTATGTATTATGCCTACAGCGCTGAAAACGGCGTTTTATATTTCAGTCCGGTTTCGGATAAGGAAACAAAGTATACGGTATCTTATGAATTAGATAAGGACGGAAATCTTAGGTTTACGGACGACGTCACATCGGCTTCGATATTTGCCGACGAGTTTTTCTCAGAAGTAACGTACATAAAGACTGAATAGAAAAATTCAGCTATTCAGCACTTCTATAATGCAAAAAAGAGAGGATGATTCTATGAAAACAAACACCTTTAAGCGTCTGCTTTCGCTTGTTATGGCGCTGACTCTGACGTTTGGCATAACCTCGGTCAGCTTTACACCGACTCTGGCGGCGGAGAGCGACGCGGAAGCTGCGGGAGAGGCGTCAAACGCCGAACCGGCTAAGAATGAGTATCAGGTTGTGTCGCCTGTGCCGTCGGGCTCGTCGGTCGAACCGATTGAGCAGCCGCCGCGCCTTACTACCTTGCAGGGCAAAAAAATCGCGCTTGTCGGCGGCAGCTTTTCTGCCTCGGTCACGCACGCGGTGATCAGGGACCTGCTTGTAAGAGATTACGGCTGCATAACCTATTACATGACAGATGAGATCGGCAAAAGCGGAACCTACAATCCCAACAGCCCCGGAGACAAGTCGAAGGCTTTTCAAAAAAACCTTAAGGATTACGGTATTGACGCGGTCATTTCGGGCAACTGCGGCTGCGGTATATGTACCGTAAAAGAGACGGGCAACGGCCTTGCGGCGGAATACGCCGGTGTGCCTGCTGTTGTCGTGGGAGCAGAGGCTTTTGTTCCGCAAATTGAATCAACAGGCTACAACCGCGGAGTGCCGGTGGTCAGAACCGCCGCTTATCCGGGGGCGTTTGCCAATGATACAACAGAAGAACAGCAAAGAAAAGCGCGCGAGGTTTTGTATCCTCAAATCGTAACCGCGCTTACAACGCAGCTTACTCAGGCGGAGGCCGACAGAATTGCCGGTGCGGTTGCAGGCGTAAACTATGACGATATAGTGTTCACCGGATCTCACGAACGTGTACAGCAGTTTTATGAGGTTTATGAGATGTCAGACGGTCTTACAGTTGTGCCTCCGACAAGAGAAAAGGTAGAATACTATCTGCAATACACAACCTATGCCGCCACCGATATTGTAAATTCAAGAAACGGCGTGGTTCAGGATGTACCTCCTGCCAACAAGGTGATCTATGCCTATCAGGTCGCGGTCAACGCGATTATGGCAGGCTGTCCTCCGGAATATATGCCGCTGTGTATCGCCATAGTCCGCTGCTTTGCCAACGGAAATTTCTACAAATCGCTGGCGAGCACCCACGGCTGGACTCCGTATGTGCTTGTAAGCGGTCCGATCTCACGTCAGCTCGGCTTTTCCTATGAAAACGGTATGATCAACGAAGAAGCCAACAAGCTTTTGGGAAGATTCATCTCTCTTGCCATGCTGAATCTTGCCGGCTATAAGATCAAGGAAAACCGAATGGGAACCTTTGGCTACATGCTTCCTTTTGCGTTTGCCGAGGACGAACAAGCCTGTCTTGATATCGGCTGGAACCCCTACCATGTGGAAAAGGGCTATGACCTTAATACAAGCGTTGTTACCTGCGGTTCAACGCTGACATGGGGCAACCCGATCGACATTGGTACCAAAGACCCCGATAAGGCAATACAGCTCCTTGCATGGGATGTTACCGAAAAGCAGCAAAACGGTCTTGGAAACACCAATCCGCGGGAGGCGCGGATGATTTGGATGACAAAGGACGCTGCCGAAACGATTGCAAGCGGATGCAGTTCAAAAACAGAATTGCAGGAAATTTTGAAAAATACGGCGCGCAGACCGCTTTGGATGCGCACCTACGCGCACTACTGGGCGAATACAGGCTCAAAGATACACATGAACACCACCTTTGACCAGCACTACAATGATATCAAGCGCGGTGCGTCTACCGAAAATGTAGAACGCGATTATGTTTCGACCACATTGACCCCCGAGTGGCTCAGAGGCGTTGTGCCTTACGAAACGCTTGATACCACACAGACCATCAGCGAGGGCAACACCGGCTTTGTCATCACCGGCGGAGACATCAGCAGCCGTATACAAATCATGCCGGGAGGCGACGCCTGCTCTTTTAATGTTAATCTGCCGCGCAACTGGGATGAGCTGGCGGCGTGTGAAGGTTACAGTTCAATCAACGGCTATAATTTGCCGCAGTAAACCGGAAGGAGGATAATTATGAAGTTTAAGTTTTTTTATCGTTCATTCTCCGTCATGCTGTGTTTGCTGACCGCGATGAGCCTGTCCCTTGTTTCGCCGACAGCTTACTCCGCTGTTTTGCAGGACGGCTATGAGGATGAATACGAAGCGCAGGGCAAAACCTATCAAGACCTCGGTGTTCTGGAAGATCAGTATGACCTTATAGAGCCCGTCAACAACAGATTTCCAATCATTTCTCCGAGCAGCGAGCATGACAATGCCTATCCTCCGTTGTTTACCGGTACCTACAAGGAGGTCGAGGCTTATTTGAGGCAAAACGGCATGACAGACGGTCTGCCGGTTGTTCCTCCTACCAAAATCAAAGCCGAAAAGTTCATGGGTTACTCTTCCTGTGGCTTTAACGACGTGATCGCGACAGTCAACGGAAAACAAGTCAAGGCATATATGGTAGCGGCGAACGCAATAATGGCAGGCTGTTCGCCCGAGCATACTCCGGTCTGTATTGCCTTTGCGCAGGCGCTGAGCGACAACGATTATTTGGACTCGCTGCGCTCGGGAAGGCTCACGCCGATGCTTTGCGTCAACGGTCCGGTTGCGCGCCAAATCGGCATTGATAATTCGCAGGGTATGACAACAGAGGAAACCAATATCGGCATCGCGCGCTTTATGGAGCTTGCGCTGATCAATCTTGCCGGTATTCAGCGCACCAATGACTTTGGCAATGTACAGCCGCTGGTTTTTTCGGAAAATGATGAAACCTGCCTAAAGGTCGGCTGGACGCCGCACCATGTGGAAGAAGGCTGGAATCTCAACGATAACGTAGTTACAGCGGCCTCCTTTGCCATGTGGGGCAACAACGTGACTCCTGCCACAGATTTGCCCGAAGAGATTATGAAGGTGCTCGCCTGGGATATCACCGAGAAAAACCTGGGCGGTTTGGGCGGAGCTTCCGTTGAAGATAACGCCAATACAAGACGTATGATATTCATTACAGAATCGGTCGCTTCAGCCCTGGCAACTAAGTACAAATCAAAGGACGCTCTTGAAAACGCGCTTGTCGAAAACGCTCGCAGGCCGCTTTGGATGCGCGCATACGCGTATTATTATGCCAACACCGGCAGCGCGCTCAGCAAGTCTTTTTCTACGGTCTGCAATGAGCTGAAAGCCGCTTCGACAGAGGACGCAAAAACTACCGCCTCACCGGCGTGGATGAACGGTATCACATATGCCAACATTGAGTCTGTAGCCACTATGGTAAAGGGAAACACCGATATAATTATCACGGGCGACAGCTCCAGAAACAAAACGCAGGTTATGCCCGGCGGTGTTTCGGTTTCAAGGGAGATAGGGCTCTCAAGCAATTGGGACGCGCTTGTGACAAGTGTAAATTACTTTCCTATGGCAGACTTTTATCTGACCGAGGGCAATAATACCATCACTCCGCCTTCAAGCGTTCCATCGGTTTTGACAAACGGCACGTACCGTATTCTTGATCCTGCGTCCGGCGCGACATATCTTACCAGAGCCGGAAGAGTATATTTTGATGCCGAAACCAACACCTTGCATTATTACGCGCAGGGAGCGTCAGCCTCATCCTCGGTGGCTTTGGATCCCGAAGCTGACGCCGGCTTTATTGCGTATCTTGAAAATCTGGGATACAACAGTTCATTTAC
>CAJODI010000067.1 GCA_905233145.1 uncultured Ruminococcus sp.
CATATTATTCCGTCAGACTGCCCAAAAATCAGTATCCATACGTCAGTATGCACACTGATTATTTGTACATTCTGACGAAAAATCTGACTACGCAATCCGAGCACCAGAATTATGCGGTATTGCCTTAAATGCCGGGCATTAGCTGAAAATGTGCCCTGAAAAAACGGGAGGTATTTATGCAAAACCTTCTCAACAAAAATAACATAAAAATCGCGGGCGGAACCTTTGGTTTGGAACGCGAGACACTGCGTGTTACTGCCGAAGGTAAAATGTCGAGCACGCTGCACCCGTTTTCGGAATCCGTTCAAATTGTTAAGGATTTCTGTGAAAATCAGTCGGAAATCAATACCGGCGTTCACAATAGCGCAAAGAACGCGATTAGTGAGCTTTTTAGCCTGGGGCAAAGGCTCGAAACAAAACTTAAAGGCTCCGGAGAGTACCTGTGGCTTTATTCCAATCCTCCCAAGCTTGAAGGTGATGACGATATTCCTGTGGCAAAATACAGCGGTGATTTACATGAAAAGCACAGCTATCGTCTGTATCTTGCTGAAAAATACGGAAAGCGAAAGATGACGCTTTCGGGTATTCACGTAAATTACTCACTCTCGGAGAAGCTTTTGCAAAGTGATTTTACGTGCTCAATGTTCAGTGATTATTCAGAATACAAAAACGCGGAGTATCTGCGTGTTGCTCAGGGCTTGACTGAGTATGGCTGGATAATCAATCTTTTACTTTCTGCTTCGCCAATATGCGACGGTTCGTATTTTTCAGATGAAAGGCGCGGAGAAACAATTATTACGAAATATGCTTCGCTGCGCTGCGGAGAAGAAGGCTACTGGAATCAATTTATACCGAAATTGCGCTACGGTAGTGTTACCGATTACGCTCAGAGCATTCAGGATTATATAGACAACGGCGCGCTGGCAGGAGTAGGCGAACTGTATTATCCGATTCGACTAAAGCCAAAGGGAGCTAACCGGCTGAATAATCTTGTGCGCCTCGGAGTAAATCATATTGAGCTGCGAAATGTTGATATTAACCCATTCTCAAGCGCAGGGCTGGATGAGCGTGATTTGCGGTTTGTCGAACTGCTTATTCTTTGGGTTTATGCCGAATATCGAGGATGCCTTTCAGAAAATGATCAAACCAAAGCTGTCCAAAATTTTAAAAATGCCGCGCTTTTGGATATCGACAATAACACTATTGTTTCTGACAAAAACGAAGTTGATTCTGTCAGGGTGTCGGGCTTGAGAGTTCTTGAAAAAATGCATTCATTTTTTAGTAAGTGTCTGCTTGAAGACGCAGAAGAAATAATCGCTTTTCAGCGCAGCAAGCTCACAAACAAGGAAACTCGCTACGCCGAAATGATTATTAAAGCTTTTGCCGGTGAGTATATGTCAAAAATGCTTGATATTATCAAAAATCATCACCCATACGTAAATAATACGTACTGATTATCTGTACACTCTGCCGAAAAATCTTGCTGCGCGATCCACACACCTGAATTATGCCGTATCGTCTTAAAAGTTTTTTATTGCGAAATCATGTGTTTCGTGATAGAATAATAACAGCATACAATATACGTTGTTATTCAAAGGAAAGAGATTTATACTTAAGGCAACACCGCACAATTCATGGCGCACGCCTTGCTTGCATATTATTCCGTCAGACTGCCCAAAAATCAGTATCCATACGTCAGTATGCACAACGAAAAATCTGACTACGCAATCCGCGCACCAGAATTATGCGGTATTGCCTTAAGGCAACACCGCACAATTCACGGCGCACGCCCTGCGTATGGGTATTGCCTTAAGCATAATTTCGGCGTGTAAATTTTTGGAGGATATCATAAAATGAATATCAGTGAAATTCAGGAAAAAATCATTAGGCTGAAAAGTGAAAAAGATATTTGTATTCTTGCTCACAGCTATCAGGCAAAGGAAATTTTGGAAATTGCGGATTTTACCGGTGATTCTTACAAGCTCAGTGTTGATGCAGGAAAGGTCGAAAACAAAAATGTCATTATGAGCGGAGTGCGTTTCATGGCTGAAACCTGCAAGCTGCTTTCTCCTGAAAAGCATGTTTTCCTGCCAAACCCCGACGCCGGATGCGCAATGGCGGATCAAATGGACAAAGAGCTGATCGGGCAGGTCAAAGCTAATTATCCCGATTATACTGTAGTTGCCTACATTAACACGACAGCTGAATTAAAAACAGTCTGCGATGTTTGCGTAACCTCATCCTCGGCGGTTGAGATTTGCAAAAGGATTGATAATGATAAAATACTGTTTATTCCCGACTGTAATCTTGGCGCGTATGTAGCAGATAAAATTCCTGAAAAGAAATTTAAGCTGCTTTCCGGCGGATGTCCGATTCATGCCTGCGTTACCGTTGACGACGTTGAAAAGGCAAAACATCTTCATCCCAATGCCGAGCTGCTTGTTCATCCCGAATGTACGCCGGCAGTTTGTTCCCTTGCTGACTACATCGGCTCCACCTCGGGAATTATGAATTACGCGGTTGAGTCTGACGGAAAAGAATTTATTATCGGCACAGAGATAAGTATTCAGGATCATCTGCAATATATGTGTCCGGACAAACGCTTTTATTACCTTTCGCAAAAGCTGATTTGCCCAAACATGAAATCTACTACGCTTGTTGACGTTCTCAATTGCGCTCAGGGTATTGGCGGCGAGGAGATAATCCTTGCTCCGGAGGTGATTTCCGAGGCAAGAAAATGCATTGATGAAATGATAAGACTGGGGGAGAGATGATGGCAAAAATTACAGAGTCGCAGATTGCGGCTGTTGTTGATATGCTGACGGAGGACTACTCAAAGGGCAGGACAATTGATGAAATCAAGACCTTTGATTACCCGGACAGATCGGTTGTGATTGATATTCTCGAAAAGCTGAGAATGATTATTTTTCCGGGCTATCACCGCAACGGAAATTATCGCACCTACACAGTAAAAAACAACGTTTCAATCCTGTTGGAGGATATTATTTATAACCTTATCAGGCAGATAGCTATTGTACTGAAGTATTCACCCAAGTTTAAGGAAAGCGACTGCGACGAGAGAGAAACCGAGGCGCAGAGAATAACCTTTGAATTTTTGGACAAGCTTCCGAAAATCCGCGAATATATCGAAACTGATATTCAGGCTGCGTATGACGGCGACCCCGCTTCTTTTAACAAGGATGAAATAATCTGTACATATCCGGGTCTTTATGCGATTTTTACCAACCGTGTTGCTCACGAGCTTTTTTTGCTTGAAACTCCGCTGATTCCGAGAATCATGACCGAGCACGCGCACAGCCTTACAGGAATCGACATTCACCCCGGAACCTCAATCGGCAAATACTTTTTTATTGACCACGGCACGGGTATAGTTATCGGTGAGACCACCACTATTGGCAACAACGTCAAGATATATCAGGGCGTGACCTTGGGCGCGCTTTCAACGCGCGGCGGTCAAAATTTGCGCGGCAAAAAACGTCATCCAACAATTTGCGACAATGTGACAATCTATTCCGGCGCGTCGATTTTGGGCGGCGATACGGTTGTAGGAAAAAACGTGGTTGTAGGCGGCAACGCCTTTATAACTACCTCGATTCCCGAAGGCGCGAAAGTCAGTGTAAAGAGCCAGGAACTGACATATAATTATGATTCTGTAAATCCTGTTGAAAGAAAAGAAATAGAGCTTGACGAAGCCTGGTTTTATAATATTTAATTAGTATAAGAATATAAAAACAGAAATCCCTCCTGATTACAATTTGAAGTCGGGAGGGATTTTATTTCGATAAAAGAAATTTGTAATAGGAGATACCACCTGTAGGGTTCTACTATAGATTAATACTAATTTTTATTTGAGTTTAGTATAAGGGCTGTTTTTAGCAGCTCTACAGGAGACTGACCGCTTTCACATTCAAAAGAAACAAAGGGCTTTAGTCCGGCATTAAGCTTTGCCTTTCCGTTGAGAGATATCAGCAGATCGGCAACAGCAGGAGACTTTATTTCGCGAACATAAAGCTGGATTTCCGTCTTGTTTTGGCGAATTTCGTATATTCCCATTGAGTTAGCTTTGTTTCGTATAAGGGCAATATCAATAAGTCCGAGCACAGATTCCGGCGGTTCGCCAAAGCGGTCGCGCAGCTCGTCCTTAACGTCCTTTGCGTCTTCCTCGCTTCTTATGTCGGCTATGCGGCGGTAGACGTCAAGCCTCAAGGTCAGACTTTCAATATAATACTCCGGAATGTGTGCGTCAACCGAAATATCAATCAGACAGTCAAGTTCGCTTGTTCCTGGAGTTTTCTCTCCTTTTTCTTCACTGACAGCTTCTCCGAGCAGCTTTAGATACATGTCGTAGCCTACGCTTTCCATATGACCATGCTGCTGTGCGCCCATGATATTGCCTGCGCCGCGAAGTTCCAGGTCGCGCATCGCGATTTTGAAGCCGCTTCCGAATTCCGTGAACTCGCGAATTGCAGAAAGTCGCTTTTGCTGAATTTCTGTCAGCACCTTGCTGCGCCGGAAGGTGAAGTAGGCATATGCGCGGCGCGCGCTTCTGCCAACCCTGCCTCTGAGCTGATGAAGCTGCGAAAGTCCCATTCTGTCTGCGTTGTCGATAATCAGTGTGTTGGCGTTAGGAAGATCGACTCCGGTCTCGATTATGGTTGTGCATACGAGGATATCGACCTCCTGCGCAAGCATTCTGCGCCAAACCTCGCTGAGCTCGTTTTCGTTCATCTTGCCGTGACCGATCGCTATGCTTGCCTCGGGTATTGCTTCCTGGATCGCTGCGGCAACCGAGCCGATTGAAGCAACGTCATTGTGCAAATAAAAAACTTGACCTCCGCGTCTGAGCTCACGGCGAATAGCCTCGTTGATCACTGCGTCGTCATGCTCCAAAACATAGGTCTGAACCGGCTGACGGTTGAGCGGAGCTTCCTCGATCACGCTCATATCGCGCAGACCGCTCATTGCCATATTCAGTGTTCGCGGGATCGGAGTAGCCGAGAGAGTGAGCACATCTACGTTTTTGACAAGCTCCTTGAAGCGTTCCTTTTGCGCAACACCAAAACGCTGCTCCTCGTCGATGATCGCCAGTCCGAGATCACGGAATTGTACGTCCTTTTGTACAAGACGGTGAGTTCCGACGACCATATCAACCTCACCGCGCTTTAGCTTTTCGATTGTTTCCTTTTGCTGCTTGGCGGTTCTAAACCGTGATAGCAGTTCAACTCTAATCGGGTAGCCCTCAAAACGCTTGGTAACGGTTTGATAATGCTGCCATGCAAGAATTGTGGTGGGGCAGAGCAGGGCGCATTGCTTGCTGTCGGCAACACACTTGAACGCCGCTCTAAGCGCGACCTCGGTTTTTCCAAAGCCAACGTCGCCGCAGAGAAGTCTGTCCATAGGGGCGGTGCGCTCCATATCATGCTTGATCTGCGCGGCGCAGGTGAGCTGATCGGGTGTTTCTTCGTATTCAAAGCTGGCTTCAAAGTCACGCTGCCATTCGTTGTCGGGTGAAAAGGCATAGCCCTTTGCTTTCATTCGCGCTGAATATAATGCAATAAGCTCCTTGGCTATATCCTTGACCGAGGACTTTACCTTTGCCTTAGCTTTTTGCCAGTCCTGTGAGCCCAGACGGTTTACCTTTACGCGGGAATTTTCCTGTGCACCGATATATTTTGCGACCATGTCAAGCTGAGTTACCGGGACGTAGAGTACGTCTCCTTTGGCATAATCAATTTTGATATAGTCCTTGGTGATCCCGTGTGTTTCAATTTTGCGAATTCCGCTGAAAACGCCGACGCCGTGTACGCTGTGAACAACATAGTCGCCTGCACTCAGTTCCGAAAGGCTGTAGATTTCCTGACCGCCGCTGTGCTTTTTTCGTTTTTCGCGTTTTGGGCGGTATTCGGACTGACCATAGGAAATCAGATAGAATTTTGAAGCCGGCAGCTCAAGTCCGGCACTCAGCGCACCGGGCATTACGATTATTTTTCCGCTTTGCGCCTTTTCAAGCTTTGAGGAAAACTCGGCGTTATAACCGTCGGACACAAGGCTTTCGCTGAGATTTCTTGCGGCGCGCTCGGTTCCTGCAAGAATAACTCCGCTGCTTTCGGGTGAATAAAGTCCGCTCAAATCCTCTTCAAGCTGTTTGTAGGAGCCGTTCCAGCGCGTTAGCTGTTTTAGTGAAAAGCTGAAAATTCGGGAGAGCTTTATTGGTATGCTTCCGTGAACAAAGTTCTCTAAAAGAATTATGCCGTGTGCTGAAAAAATATCCAGACATTCGCTGAAGCTCAGCGAAAAGCGGTCCAGACCGCGACAAAGGACTCCGTCCTCAAAGGCTTGCTTTATAGTTTCGTCAAGCTGATAATCTGTTGCCTTGCCGCGTTCGTTCACACGGCTGAATTCAGAGCAGAAGAAAAGCGAGCTTCGGCTGAAATAGTCAATTAGACATTCGGGCTTGTCATAGATCAGGCTGATAAATTTGTCGGCGTTTGACAGCGCTGCGCCCTCGCGAATAAGCTCTGCTTCGCCCAGCAAAAGCTCCTTAGCCTTTGCCGAGGATTTTCCGCGAACAGTAGTGGCTTTTTTAAGAATTTTGTCCGCAAGAGCGTTCCTGTCGCTGATTATGATTTCGGTTGAGGGAGTAAGATGAATTTTTCCGGCTTTCTTAAAACGTCGCTGAGTTTCAATGTCAAAAAAACTGAGGTCGGTGATTTCGTCGCCCCAAAACTCGGCGCGAACCGGATACTCGGCGTTTGGCATAAAAAAGTCGAGAATGCCGCCCCGAACCGAGAACTGACCGCTTCCGTCAACGGCGTCAAACCGCTGATAGCCCAATAGCGTCAAGGCTTTGACAGTGCGTTCAATCGGAATTTCGGTGCCTTCCTCAAGGGTGAGCGAGGTTTCCTTTAGAACTGACTGCGGCACGGTAAGCTGACAGGCAGCGTCTATACATGCGATCACCGCGTCGCACTCGCCCTCACACAGCTTTATAAGCACTTTTAGCCGTTCGTGCTCATATTCGCGCGAACGGCTGTTCATGTCTATGAAGTTGTAGTCTCGCACCGGATAGACGAATGTGCGAAGTCCCATACAGCACAGGTCGTTGCACAGAGACTGCGCTTCCTTTTCATCGGAGGAAATGCAGAGGGCAGGTGCGGTTTTATCGCGGCAAAGAGAATAAATCACAGCCGCTTTGCCGGTAAGAGGTAGTCCGGAGGCACAGAGCGAACGTCCGTTTTTTACTTCGGCGGAAAGGCTTTTGTAGGTTGGATCTGATTTCAGAGCGTTTCTGATAAAGGAGAGGTTTTCCATGTGTTTTATCCTTGAAAGTAAATTATATAATTAGAAATTAAATATAATAAAAGTTTTTCAATAAACGTTTTTCAAAAACGATATTTTTAAATGAAGGCATTTTCGGGTAACCGTCGTTTGATTTTACTACGAGGCTTCTTCTCAGATTAAAATTAATTGAAAAGGTTCATTGCGCGGTCGATTTTTTCTTGAACGATCAGCTCAACCGCGTCATAGGCGTTTTCAAACATTTGCGAAAGCGTTTTAAGCTCTTCTTGGGTGAATTTTGACAGTACCCAGGCGGCAAGCTCCCAATTAGGATTGGGCTTTGCGCCGATCCCGATTTTTATTCGCGGAAATTCGTCGCTTCCGCTCAGGTAGATTATGCTTCGCATACCTTTTTGTCCGCCGTCGCTTCCTTTTTGGCGGATACGCATTTTGCCCACGTCAAGTGAAATATCGTCAAAAATAACAATCACTTTTTCGGGCGGAAGCTTGTAGAAGCTCATGGCTTCTGTCACAGCCTGACCGCTGTTATTCATATAAGTTGTAGGTTTCATCAGCATAACCTTTTTGCCGCCGATTTCGGTTTCACCGACAAAGCTTTTGAATTTGATTTTGTTTACCTTGCAGCCGCATTTGTCGGCAATGTAATCAAGCGCGAGCCAACCGCAGTTGTGGCGCGTTTGTTCGTATTTTTTGTCGGGATTTCCAAGTCCGACTATAATATATTCAACGGGACCTGTGGGTTTTCTAAACATTTTTACCTCCGTTTTGATGTTGTCGGCAAACGAATATAGGGCGGACTTAGTAAAAGTCCGCCTCTTTTTTATATATTGATGTTAATTTGTTTTATATTATGGCTTTTAAAGTGAAAATATGTTCTCTGCTTAAACAAATAATTATAAGAATTTCGGTTTATATTTATTCTAAATTAGAAAGACGTTGTTTTCCAAAAACGTTATTTTCAGATTACGGCATTTTCGGGCAACCAACGCTTGAATCAGCACCGAGCATTCAGCCCGGAATAAAATTAACCGAAAGCGGGGGTGAAGGGCTCTCGCGATTGCTTCGGCAAATACCGGCGCGGTGGGGAGAACAGTGAATTTGTCGATCATCTTTTCTTCCGGAACCGGGATGGTGTCAAGGAGGATAACTTCCTTGATCGCGCTGTTCTGGATTCTCTCAATTGCGGGACCGGAAAGTACAGCGTGAGTTGCGCAGGCGTAAACCTCAGTCGCTCCGCCTTTTTCCACGATTGCGTTCGCGGCGTTGCAAAGAGTTCCGGCGGTGTCAATCATATCGTCAACCAAAATAACCTTCTTGCCTTTTGCGTCGCCGATGATGTTCATAACCTCGCAAACATTTGCCTTTGGTCTGCGTTTGTCGATGATGGCGAGACTTGTGCCGATTCGTGAGGCAAAGTTTCTTGAACGTGTTACCGAGCCAAGGTCGGGAGATACAACAATAAAGTCGTCAGCGTTTCCTCCGATTTTGGTTTTCATGTGGTCGGCAAGCAGCTGCGCGCCGTGAAGGTGGTCAACAGGAATATTAAAGAAGCCCTGAATCTGGTTTGCGTGCAAATCCATTGTAAGAACGCGGTCTGCTCCTGCGGTTGTGATGATGTCGGCGCAGAGCTTTGCGGAAATCGGATCTCTGGCTTTTGCCTTTCTGTCCTGTCTTGCGTAGCCGAAATACGGCATAACCGCTGTGATTCTTGCGGCGGACGCACGTTTCATCGCGTCAATCATAATCAGCATTTCCATAAGATTGTCGTTTACCGGTGTGCAGGTTGACTGAACAATAAAACAGTCGCTGCCTCTTACAGATTCGTGAAGCGATACCGCTATCTCTCCGTCGGAAAACTGAGTACAGTCGCTTTTGCCCAGAGGCAGTCCCAGACAGCCTGCGATTCCCTGAGCAACGTCAACGTTGGAGTTGCCGGAGAAGATTTTGATGTCCTTACCGTGAAAATTCATTGCTTTCTCTCCTTTGAAATTGTCTGTGTATGCGGAAGGGATTTCTGCGTTATTGATTAAGAATTTATGTAATAATTGTATTATAACCGCTTAATCAGCAGGAATAGCCCTTTTGCCTTGCTATTTCGTTAAGCTCCTCAAGCTGCGCGGGGTCATTTGCGCCAAGCACAGCGTCGCTGCATTCGGCAGTGTAGGCTCCGACGGTTTTGCCGTCGGAAAGCAGGAGCTTTATTGCGTCGGGAAGATAATACTCTCCGGCTTTGTTGTTTGAGCTGATTCTGCCGAGCACCGAAAGCAGAAGCTGAGAATCAAACCAGTAGCCGCCGGAATTGACCTCGGTGATTGCAAGTGTGGCTTCGTCGGCGTCCTTTTGCTCGACAATAGCCTTTAGGCTGCCGCTTTCATCGCGCACAATTCTTCCGTAGCCGGTGGGATCGTCAACCTGAGCGGAGATTACGGTTGCGGCGCAGCCTGTTTTGATGTGCTGATCAAGCGACTTTTTGATAGTTTCGGCACTCATAAACGGCGCGTCCCCGTTGAGTATAACCACGTTGCCGCCGTGCTCTGACAAGAAGTCCTCAGCCATCATGACCGCATGACCCGTTCCCAAGCGTTCTGCCTGAAAAACGCTCTCAACCACAATATCCAGATTTGACAGATAATCATCTATACATTCGCTTTTGTAGCCCTTTACAACACAGATGTCGTTTACTCCGGCTTTTTGGAGCGCAGAGAGCACCCAACTGAGCATTGGCTTTCCGAGAACCTCTGAAAGAGTCTTGGGCTTGTCGGATTTCATTCGTTTTCCCTCGCCGCCGGCAAGGATAATTGCGCAGTTACTCATATTCTTCCTCTTATCAATATGTAATATTATATTAAGGCAACACCGCACAATTCATGGCGCACGCCTTGCTTGCATATTATTCCGTCAGACTGCCCAAAAATCAGTATCCATACGTCAGTATGCACACAATCTGACTACGCAATCCGCGCACCAGAATTATGCGGTATTGCCCTAAATTTCGATGCGATGCTGCGTTACGCTGTAAAATTAACATAAACACTTTGATGTTTCGCATAATTGCAAACAATATTATTATCTCATAAATTTTACAAATTTCAAGTCTATTTCGCAAAAAATTCAGATTTATATACAAATTAAACGATTTATACAATATTAGTAAAATAATTTTCTGTTTTTTATAAGAAAAAATTTCAAAAAAATGTAGCTATTTTTACAAATCTTTGGTATAATAGCATTTAGGCTTATACATGTTGTCGGGCTTAACATCTTGTTCAGTTAGTTTTTTAACCACCGACCACAGCCGTATATTATTTAACAGGAGGTTTACCAATATGGCAAACAAATGGGTTTACCTTTTCTCAGAAGGTAACGCAAACATGCGTGAGCTCCTCGGCGGTAAGGGCGCAAACCTTGCTGAAATGACCAGCATGGGTCTTCCCGTACCACAGGGCTTCACAATCACAACAGAGGCTTGTACTCAGTATTATGAGGACGGCAGAGAAATCAACGACGAAATTCAGGGCCAGATCAATGAATACATCGAAAAGATGGAAGGCATTACAGGCAAGAAATTCGGCGACAAGGAAAACCCGCTTCTCGTTTCGGTTCGTTCGGGCGCAAGAGCTTCAATGCCGGGTATGATGGACACGATCCTCAACCTTGGTCTTAACGAAACCGTTGTTAATACTATTGCCGAAATGTCCGGCAACCCGCGTTGGGCATGGGACTGCTACAGAAGATTCATTCAGATGTATTCCGATGTAGTAATGGAAGTTGGTAAGAAATATTTTGAAGAGCTCATCGACCAGATGAAGGAGAAGAAGGGCGTTACTCAGGATGTTGATCTCGACGCTGACGACCTCAAGGAGCTCGCTACTCAGTTTAAGGCTGAATATAAAGAGAAGATCGGCGCTGACTTCCCCGACGATCCTAAGGAGCAGCTCATGGGAGCTGTAAAGGCTGTATTCCGTTCATGGGATAACCCCCGTGCAAACGTATACCGCCGCGACAACGATATCCCGTATTCATGGGGTACTGCCGTAAACGTACAGTCAATGGCGTTCGGTAACATGGGTGACGACTGCGGAACAGGCGTTGCATTCACACGTGACCCTGCTACAGGTGAAAAGAAGCTCATGGGCGAGTTCCTTACAAACGCACAGGGCGAGGACGTTGTTGCAGGCGTTCGTACTCCTATGCCGATCGCTCAGATGGCTGACAAGTTCCCCGAGGCTTTCGCTCAGTTCAAGGATGTTTGCCAGACTCTTGAATCACACTACAGAGATATGCAGGATATGGAGTTCACCGTTGAGCACGGCAAGCTCTATATGCTCCAGACAAGAAACGGTAAGAGAACAGCTCAGGCTGCTCTTAAGATCGCTTGTGACCTCGTTGACGAGGGCATGAGAACAGAAGAAGAGGCTGTGGCTATGATCGATCCTCGTAACCTCGATACTCTTCTCCATCCGCAGTTCGACACAGCTGCTCTCAAGGCTGCAACACCAATCGGCAAGGGTCTCGGTGCTTCTCCGGGCGCGGCTTGCGGCAAGATCGTGTTCACAGCCGAGGACGCAGAGGCTTGGGACGCAAAGGGCGAGAAGGTTGTTCTCGTTCGTCTTGAGACCTCACCTGAGGATATCACAGGTATGAAGGTTGCTCAGGGTATCCTCACAGTAAGAGGCGGTATGACCTCTCACGCTGCCGTTGTTGCACGTGGTATGGGTACATGCTGCGTATCAGGCTGCGGCGACATCAACATGGACGAGGCTAACAAGAAGTTCACTCTCGGCGGCAAGGAATTCCACGAGGGAGACTATATTTCGATCGACGGTTCAACCGGTAATATCTACGACGGCGCGATCGCTACAAAGGACGCTGAGATCGCAGGCGAGTTCGGCAGAATCATGGCTTGGGCTGACAAGTTCAGAACTCTCAAGGTTAGAACAAACGCTGATACTCCTGCCGACGCTAAGAAGGCAAGAGAGCTCGGCGCAGAGGGTATCGGTCTCTGCCGTACAGAGCACATGTTCTTTGAAGAGGACAGAATCGCTGCATTCCGCGAGATGATCTGCGCAGATACAGTTGAAGAGAGAGAAGCTGCTCTTGAGAAGATCCTTCCTTATCAGCAGAACGACTTCAAGCAGCTTTATGAAGCTCTTGAGGGCTGCCCGGTAACAATTCGTTTCCTCGATCCTCCGCTTCATGAGTTTGTTCCCACAGAAGAGGACGACATCAAGAAGCTTGCTGACGCTCAGGGCAAGAGCGTAGAGGACATCAAGGCTATCATCGCTTCACTCCACGAATTCAACCCAATGATGGGTCACCGTGGCTGCCGTCTTGCTGTAACCTATCCCGAGATCGCAAAGATGCAGACAAAGGCTGTTATCCGCGCTGCTATCGAGGTTCAGAAGGCTCATGCCGACTGGAACGTAAAGCCCGAAATCATGATTCCTCTCGTATGCGAGGTTAAGGAGCTTAAATTTGTTAAGAAGGTTGTTGTTGAGACAGCTGACGCAGAAATCGCTGCTGCAGGCGTAGAGCTTGAGTACGAGGTTGGTACAATGATCGAGATCCCGAGAGCTGCTCTCACAGCTGACGAGATCGCAACAGAGGCTGACTTCTTCTGCTTTGGTACAAACGACCTTACACAGATGACCTTTGGCTTCTCAAGAGACGACGCAGGCAAGTTCCTCAACGCTTACTATGACACAAAGATCTTTGAGAACGATCCGTTCGCAAAGCTCGACCAGACAGGCGTTGGCAAGCTCATGGAAACAGCAATCAAGCTCGGCAAGCCGGTTAATCCGAACCTCCACATCGGAATCTGCGGCGAGCACGGCGGAGATCCTTCTTCTGTTGAGTTCTGCCACAAGATCGGTCTTGACTATGTTTCATGCTCACCGTTCCGTGTGCCGATCGCAAGACTTGCTGCTGCGCAGGCTGCTGTAAACGACAAATAATAAGTTATTATTGCTGATTTAGGGCAAAACTCTTTATCACCCAAAAGGCAAAATCTAATATCAACAATAAGACCTTGTAGGAGAAATCCTATGAGGTCTTTTTTTATCCGCAAAGCCGCATTAAACCTTTAATACTAAACTCAAATAAAAAATAGAC
>CAJODI010000068.1 GCA_905233145.1 uncultured Ruminococcus sp.
TTTTCTTAACTTTAATATATAAAACTGTTTAGTATTTGCTTCAATATCTTCTAAAGTATTTAAAACATTTATATCCCCATCCAAATTAATAAATCTTCGGATACCATATCTTTCAACTTCTGCCCATCCGCTATCACTAAAATCAACGGTGAACGATGAAAAAGGAGTCAAAAATAATACCGCGCAGGAGGTCGGCTCTTACGCGGTAGCGGCTTAACTTGTTTTGCTGATGAAATCACGCACGATCGTTTCATATCGCTGTGGGGCGTAATAATATCCCAGTCCGTGACCTGCTTCGGCGATCAGATGACGCTCGATCTTATCGGGATTTGCCATCTGAACCTCTTCACTCATTGACGGGGGAACAAAGTCGTCGCCCTCGCCGTGGATGATCATGATCGGCACCGTTGTATTCACGACCTCCTTGGCGGCAGTCGTTTTGTTGATGTTGAAGCGTCCGAAGATCAGTGCCGAGAGCTTGATGAGCGGCCAACTCAGGTCGGGGTTGAGGTTGACCAGTTATAGTTGACGGCAGAGCGTGGTATTTGTTGGTCAAATGACACAAAACCGTTACTGTTTTTTTCAAAGCTATATCCTAAGAAAGTCAAGTGTTCGGGAATATCCACCGCGCATTTTGCGTTATTCATTTGTAAGGCAAGCTTGTTTTCAAATAATTTAGTTATATCAAGATATAATGACTGTAATTCCTCAACATCATCTCCGAACACAGCCACGTCATCTGCATATCTGATGAAAGTGCAGCCTTGTTCTTCTAAAAAATGATCTAAAGGAAGCAAGTAGAGATTTGCGAGAATCGGAGACAGCGGAATACCCTGAGGGATCCCTTTTTTTCGGCGAGACGCCTTGCCGTTTTCAATAACAGGAGCGGTAACAAACTTCATTATTAAACTGATCAGTTTTTTTGAAAGATTTATAGAGGTCAATGCGTTTTCAAGAACAGAGTGATCCATACTGCCGAAAAAATCAGACGGATAGATTTTTAATGTATAGTTATGCATTGCTGCAAATTCGCAAAACTCTTTGACGGCAGTTGTAACACCTCTGTTTTTTATATAGGCATGAATATGAGAAGAAAACAGCGGCTCCGTTAGCTCATAAAGATAACGGGAAAAAGCCTTTTGAACAATCATATCAATTGCGCAGGGCTTTACAAGCTGACGAAATTTGCCGTTGCTTTTTGTAACAGAAAACCCGGAAAGCGGCTGTGGCTTGAATTTGTCATCTTTTAGCTGTGCAAGGAGATTATCATAGTTGATCTCTATCCAAGTTTCTGCGCCTTGTGCCGACATATTATCATAGCCGGGCTTAAAGTGAGCCTTTTGCATTTCTTGTGCAATTTCAATCAGTATTTCTTTTTCAAAAACAGTATTATAATTAAACTTCATCTGTCATCACCTTTCTTAATTATAAAGCTCGCAATCATAGATGTCAACAAAATTTAGTTAAACTATGCTCACAAATATGAAATAATAAGTGATTTTTACAAAATGCTTATCGCAAGCGCAGCAATAACTAATTTTTATCTAATTCTACTCTGCGATAAATATTAAAATCAGGTTGACAAATCTATATTTATGGTGTATACTAAAAATACAACACAAAATGTTGTTCTTTACCTTTCCCATAGGGAATTGAAACTTGACCGCTCTGATCGCGGCTGCCTTAATCCAGTTTTTTGCTTTACCTTTCCCATAGGGAATTGAAACAACGCCCTTAAATTTATAGTATATTATTTCAAAGCATACTTTACCTTTCCCATAGGGAATTGAAACTCTAGTGAACTGCGATACAAGAGATTACATCCTGTCTTTACATTTCCCATAGGGAATTGAAACAATTTTTAACTTCTAGTCTGAATAGTAACAAAACTTTACCTTTCCCATAGGGAATTTTCCGTGCTGAGATAAGTTCGCGGCACACGGCACTATACAATTAATAAAAAATAAAAACGGATAGGAAACTTGATTTTGTTTTCTATCCGTTTTGTTTGTCATACAAATAAAAATCCCTCCCAATTTCGAGTTAAAATTGAGAGGGTTTTTAATATATTCTTTTTTAGATTTCCAGCAGCCAATCAATCACATTGACCGACTTGATTCCGTCAAATTCTTTCTCCAATCCTGTGTCGAGTGACAGGATTATCTTCTCATAATTGTCTTTGATTTTTTGCAAAGGCGCAAGCTCACGCATCCTGACAGCTTCACTGTTCATGGATTCTGTCACCTGAAAATAAATCTTTTCGTTAGCGTTTGAAGCGATAAAATCAATCTCGGAATCGCCGAGTTTGCCGATTGCAACGTCATATCCGCGGCGCAATAGTTCAAAGTAAACAACGTTTTCCAAGATGTGTCCGCTGTCTCGGTTGCGGAAGCCGAGCAGATAGTTTCGTAGTCCGATGTCTACGATATAATACTTGCCGAGCGTGCGCAGATAGTCCTTGCCTTTAATGTCAAAGCGTTTCTAACTATGCAATAAACATTCTCTCCGTCAGATTACCCTCCTCATCATAGCAAGCCTTATGCCGGTTAAACTTGGCATTGAGGTTGATTTTGATGTGGAGTTTTTTATCTTTCTCCGAGATAACAATGCTGTCCACCGGCAGCCGTAGGTTGGCGTCGCTGATGGCTCTTTCCTGAATGATTTGCTCGATTAAGTCGACGCTTTCTTTCATCTCCACTTTGCGCTTTTTGATAGTCGCGCTGTAGTCGGTGATGGCGGCGATTTCCTTTTTGAGCCGTCCAATATCGTCCTTGCAGACCTTTAGCATACAGACCGATTTTTTATAGTATATTGACAAGATAAATGTTATTAGCTATAATAAAGCTAAACACTATTAGCTTTGCCTTAGGAGGAGCATATGACAACAAAGGAACGGATATTATCGGAAGCATTGACGCTATTCGCGGAAAACGGCTACGACGGCACCGGAGTGGAGCGGATTGCCGAAAAGGTCGGCATAAAAGCGCCGTCGCTCTATAAGCATTTTAAGGGTAAAGAGGATATTTTGAACGCGCTGATCGACACGGCAGAGGCGCGTTATGAAGAGAGCTTCGGCTCTGAGAAGCATTTCGGCAAGTTGCCGCACAGCCGGGATGAATTTATTGCAATCGCTATGAAAAAGGTGGAGTTTACCGTTTTTGACCCGATAATCGGGAAAATCCGAAAATTCCTTGTTCGTGAGCAGTTCAGAAGCGAGCGCTTTGCCGAAATCACCACACGCCACCAAGTCGGCGGTGTTCAAAAGATGTACGCCAAAATCATCGAAGATATGATGAACGAGGGCTTGTTCAAGCAGGACGACCCGTCGCTTCTCGCCATGGAGCTGACCTCGCCTGTTGTGGTGATGATTGCAAAAGCCGACAGACAGCCGCAGTACCGGCAGAAGGTTATGCAGGACATAGAAAAGCACCTGCGGCATTTTTGCGCTGTATATATGATGGGGTGAGAAAATGAAAATATTCGTATTAAACGGAAGCCCCAAGAGGGATAAAAGCGACACCATGCACATCACACGCGCATTTCTTGACGGCATGAACGAGGTCGCTCACAACGAGATCAAAATCATTACCGCCATCGACAAACACATCGAATACTGCACCGGCTGCTTTGCCTGTATGCTGGGCGGCGGCGAGTGTATTCATCACGACGATATGCGCGGGATTCTGGAGGAAATCCTCGACAGCGATCTGCTGATATGGAGCTATCCTCTCTACTGCTACGGTATGCCCGCGCCGCTGAAGGCGCTGCTTGAACGCACGCTGCCGCTGTCAAGGATGACGATGCAGAAGGTCGGCGACCGCTATGAGCATGTCGGTCAGGCGGATTTTTCTCACCTGAAATATGTGATGATCTGCGGCTGCGGCTTCCCGAACAGCCAACACAACTTTGAACCTGCCGTAATGCAGTTCGAGCGGTGTTTTCCGAACGAGCACACGATCATCACCGTTCCCGAAAGCCCGATGTTCAACGCGCCCGAAGCGGCTGCCGTCACCGAGCCGCGCCTCAAACTCATCCGCAAAGCAGGCAGAGAGTACGCCGATAGCGGAACGATCGGCGAGGATTTATTAAAAGAGATAACCTCGCCGATGATCCCCGAGGAGCAGTACGCGCAAATCGTCAATGGAACCGTCAACTGAAGCAAAGCTGACGGTTTACTTTGACGAGCCGTTCTGGGTAGGCGTATTTGAGGATCTGGACGGCAAAAAGCTCTCTGTATGTAAGGTTGTATTCGGCGCGGAGCCGACCGATGCGGAGATTTAAGGCAATACCGCATAATTTAGGTGTGCGGATTGCGAAGTAAGATTTTTCGTCAGGTTGGACAAAAAATCGAGGTAAGGTTGACGCCTTGCCGAGACTTTTTTGGGCAACATGACGGAACAATATTCAAGCAAGGCGTGCGCCGTAAATTGTGCGGTGTTGCCTTATGCCTTTATCCTAAAATATTTCAATCACCTGCGATTCAGCCCTCCTGTCAGAACAGAGATCAAGCAAAAGGCGGATAACCCGAAACGCCGTCAGCGAAACGCGCAGAAGCAGCTCGAAAAATCGGGCGTCGGCACCAAGTCGCAACAGGCGTTGCAAAAGCAGTATGAAGAAAGCAAGCTTGAACGCAAGCAGCGATCCCGCGAGCAGAGAGAAGCCGAAAAACAGCGACAATTTGAACTCAAGCAACAAAAACGTAAGGAAAAGCACAGAGGACATTAGTGATGATACAATTAAGACCATACGAACCACGCGATGCCTACACAATCATTTCATGGATCGGCGACGAGGTCGCTTTCCGGAAATGGTGTGCAGACAGATATAAAACCTATCCGATCACAGCGGACGATATGAACCGGCAATATGATGCAGCGGATCATGACCGCTTCTTTCCGATGACGGCGTATGATGAAAACGGTATCGTCGGACATCTGATCCTGCGTTATACGGATGAAGAAATGCATACCCTCAGATTCGGATTCATCATTATTGACAATAAAAGGCGCGGTCGAGGCGTTGGCAGACAAATGCTCAGATTGGCGATTCGATATGCTTTTGAGGAGATGAAAGCGGATAAGATTACCTTGGGCGTGTTTGAGAACAATCCGTCCGCATACCGCTGTTACCGCTCGGTCGGGTTCCGTGAAAGTGAAACTGATAAGGCTGAGTACTACCGTGTCTTTGATGAGGAATGGAAATGCCTTGAAATGGAATTATGGCGAACTTCATAACAATCATCAGGATATTGTGCAGTCTTGCGCTGCTGTTCTTTATGCCGCTGTCGCTGCCGTTCTATGCGCTTTACACAGCCGCAGGATTATCAGATATCTTTGACGGATGGATCGCGCGGAAGACGAATACCGCAACCGAATTCGGCGCGAAGCTCGATGCCCTTGCCGATATCGTTTTTGCCGCGGTCGTATTGATAATGCTCCTGCCGATTCTTGAACTGCCCCTTTGGATGATTGGTTGGATCGGCGTGATCGCGCTTATAAAGCTCGTCAATATTGTGATAGGATTCGTCCGCAATCACACGCTGACAGCTGTTCATTCCGTTATCAATAAAGTCACCGGAGTGTTGGTGTTTATTCTTCCCTTTACAATTCAAATCATCAACATACGATACACCTCCGGGCTTGTCTGTGTTGTCGCGACAGTCGCGGCGATAATGGAAAGCTATACCGTAACATTATTGACGGAAGAATCATAGAATCAGGAGGACAGATTGTGAATGTAACTCATGAAAAGAAAAAGGCAATGACGTTTATCGGTTATCACACGAAGATCCGACCCGATGAAGGGTATGTAAAATGCCCGGAATTCTGGGAAAAGGAATACAACCAAAAGTATGCCCGCCTTTGGCAGACAATGAAGCCCGAAACGCCTGTCGAGGAAGCAATTTTAGCGAATCAAATTGGTATGTTTGCCATTTGCACGGAGTCCGAAAACGGTTTTGACTATTGGATTGCGGGGCTGTATCAGGGCGGCGAGGTTCCTAACGGTCTTGAGCTTTATTCATTTCCCGAAAGCAGTTGGGCGGTATTTAACGCAAAAGGTCATATGCCCGAAGCACTGCAAACATTAAACACCTATGTTTGGCAGGAGTGGTTCCCGAATGAAGGACAAAAATTTCAGGCAAACGGTATGGCTACGCTCGAAGTGTACTCCGCAGGCGATCCGCAGTCACCCCACTACGAGTGCGGTATCTGGGTACCGGTTCGGGAGAAATAAAAAACGGTAAAAAGTGCGTGCAGAGAGGGTTCGTATGAAACTGAAAAATTTTCTGATCGTGGTCAAGGATATCGGTAGAGCAAAGCAGTTTTATCATGATCTGTTTGGGCTTGAAATGATAACGGACAATGACGGCAACATGATCCTGACGGAAGGTCTGGTATTGCAGGAAGAAAGGTATTGGAAAGAGTTTCTGGGAAGAGAAATGTGCCCTCCCCGAAAAAACAGACAAAAAACTTACGCGAAAAACCGAATGAAAAGAATGACAAATATTATATAAAATTGCTCTGTCCGACCGCATTTATTCCACGGTTCGCTTGACAATGAGCCTCTGAAAGTATG
>CAJODI010000069.1 GCA_905233145.1 uncultured Ruminococcus sp.
GTCCTCGATCGCGCCGCTGTTTGAGCAGTGACAAACAGGAATATCCAGTCCGCTGCTTTGAAGCTCGTTTTTAACGTGAACAAAGTTCTCAAACTGACGGATTGTAAACTCTCTGCCCTCTTCTCCCTCGTCGGAAACGCAAAAATGAGTGAACAGCCCCTCGAGCCTGAGTCCCGGAAGTGCGCACGCTTTTTTGATTTCGTCAATAGAGCTGTTGTCTCTCGGAAAGCTCTGGCACATAAAGCCGATTCTGGACATTCCGGTATCGATTTTAATGTGAATATTACAGCCGCAGTCCGCTCTTTGGCATTCCTCGGAAAGCTGCTTTGCGTATTCAAGCGAAAACACCGCCTGAGATATTCCGTAATCGCAGAGCTTTTTTACCTCGGAAACCGGAGTATAGCCCAAAATAAGGATGGGAAGCTTGCAGCCCGAATCGCGTATTTCGATTCCCTCGTCAATATTTGACACCGCAAAATAATCCGCGCCAAGCTCTGCGTAAATATGCGCAAGCTCAACCGCGCCGTGACCGTAGCCGTCCGCCTTGATCACACAGCAAAGCTTCGCGTTCGGCGAAACCTTGTTTCTTATCTCTCTAAAATTGCGTTCTATCGCGTCAAGCGAAATTTCCGCCCAGGTTCTCCTGACAAATTCCATAAATACCCTCTATTCATTAAGGCAACACCGCACAATTCATGGCGCGCCGCCTCAAAACATATATACCATATTATTATATTACTTTAGCGGTCTTAAATCAATATAATTTAGGATATAATAAGCATTTTCTTAAAATTTTACATTATTTGCGGGTTTTCCTTGATTTTCTTGCATATATTTGTTATACTATAACATGCTAAAGTATTAAAACACATAGGAGGAGATTATGACAAGAGAAAACATTATCGTGCTCAGTGCCTTTGTCGTTTATATGATTGTAATGATTGTAATTGGCTTTGTGTACTCCAAAAGCACAAAAAACAACGAGGACTACTTCCTCGGCGGCAGAAACCTGGGCGGCTGGACCGCGGCTTTGTCTGCTCAGGCTTCCGATATGAGCGGCTGGCTGCTAATGGGCTTGCCCGGCTCGGTTTATCTTGCGGGCACAGGAGAAGTTTGGATTGCGGTCGGACTTCTTGTCGGCACGATCCTCAACTGGTTTATTGTATCGTCACGTCTGCGCAAATATACTATCAAGGCAGGAAACTCGCTGACGATCCCAAGCTTTTTCCAGAACCGCTACCGCGACCAAAAGGGTATCATCAAGATCGTTTCTGCGATCATCATCGCGATTTTCTTTGCTGTCTACACTGCCTCGGCATTCAGCTCGGGCGCAAAGCTTTTTGCTACGCTTTTCGGCAACGAAACCAACTTTAACTCGGTTTATCTCACCGGCCTTATTATCGCCGCGCTCGTAATTTTGGTCTACACCTTTATGGGCGGCTTCAAGGCTGTTTGTACGACCGACTTTATCCAGGGTATGCTCATGATAATCGCGATCCTTTCGGTTCCGATCATCGCCTACGCTATCCTTACCTTTAACACAAGCTTTTCGGACGCTCTGACATCAAAGGGCGTTCAAAACCCCGGCAACTTCCTCAACTTCCTAAAGAACGACGACGGCTCAAACGTTTCTGCTGTCTCAATCATCTCTAACCTCGGCTGGGGTCTGGGATACTTTGGTATGCCACATATTTTGGTTCGCTTCATGGCTATCAAGAACGAACACGAGGTTAAAAAGTCAAGAACGATCGCTATCACATGGGTTGTAATTTCACTTGCCGCTTCATGCTTTATCGGTCTTGTTGCAAGAGGCTTCCTCACAAACCAGCTTGACGCAACCCAAAGCGAAACAGCATTTATCCGTTTGATTCAGCAGCTCTTTACAAACAACGGCGTACTTATCTTCATCGGCGGCGTATTTCTCTGCGGTATTCTCGCGGCAATTATGTCAACTGCTGACAGCCAGCTTTTGGTTACAGCGTCCGCTGTTTCCGAGGATATGTACAAGGGCGTTATCAAGAAAAACGCAACCGAAAAAAGCGCGCTCTTTGTCGGCAAGATCGCGGTTGTTGTTGTTGCGGTCATCGCGTTCTTCATCGCGCTTGATCCCAATTCAAGTATCATGGGCTTGGTTTCCGACGCATGGGCAGGCTTTGGCTCGGCATTCGGTCCGGTAATTCTTCTTGCATTGTTCTGGAAGCGTTCAAACCTCGCCGGTGCGGTCTGCGGAATGGCTGTGGGTGCGCTCACGGTTATCGTATGGGACTATCTCCCGATCATTAACGGCGACACTCTCTACAAGGCAACAGGTCTTTATTCGCTCGTGCTCGGCTTTGCGATAGCGCTTGTTGTAAACGTAATTGTATCGCTCATTACAAAGAAGCCGTCAAAGGAAATTACAGACGAATTTGAATCGATCAAAACCTTAGAGGTTTGATTTCTGCACTCAAAATTTTTCGGGTGCAAACCACAAAATAACAAAATAACAAAAGCAAACCGCCGGATATCAGCTGAGATATCCGGCGGTTTTATTGTGTTTTAAAAAATTACTCCTCAGGCGCAAACATATCCTTGCCTACGCCACAGATTGGGCAGCACCAATCATCGGGAAGCTCCTCAAACGGAGTGCCCGGAGCAATACCGCTGTCGGGATCGCCCACCTCCGGGTCGTAAACATAGCCGCATGGCTCGCAAACATACTTCATAACCAATTTCTCCTTTCGCAGAATAATCTTGAAAACAGCGCGTAAACGCCGCTCATGATTTGTATAAATTATAACCCAAAAGGGTACGTTCGTCAATATATTTTATACAAAATTAAGGCAACACCGCACAATTCGCGGCGCACGCCTTGCTTTTTACTATTTCGTCACAGTGTCCAAAAATCTTACTGCGCAATCCGCGCACCCGAATTGTGCGGTGTTGCCTTAATGCTGTTCCGTTTGACACAAGGAGAGCAACGGATACTATTTTTGGGGCTGTTCACACTTTCCGCAGCGGGTACAGCCGTTGCAAATCATTTTCATTCCGCAGGTTTGGCATTTATCTCCAAAATAAGGCTTGTAATAATCCTTGTCGGCGATTTTGAATCCGAGCTGTCGGCTCAGTTTGAATTCAATCGGCTTGCCCTTAAAGCTCAAACCTGACTTGTACGCCTGATTAGCCTGTAACTCGCTGCTCTCGATTCGGTACATTCTTCCGTTTTTAACAAAGCGTCTGCCTGTGCCGACAAAGGCGAAGGTGACGTTGTATTCCCGGCACTCGCTGCTGAGCTGATTGACCCATTCATAATAACAAGGACGAGCGCCCGCGTAGTTTTCGCCGTCGCATATTACTTGTTCAAGCTGTCCGCTTGCGAGATATTTCCTGATGCTAACTGCGCCGATAAACGGGGCGCACATAATGCCCTTGTGCTTGAACGGCAAAGAAAGCAAAACCGGGATGCGTTCGTCAGCTCTCTTTTGATTCTCACAACTAACGTTGAAAAACACATTCTCCCAACCGCCGTCCCAATCGTAAGGCAGGCAATCCTTCACTCTTTCGGGACGTTTTGTCAGCAGAAAGAAAACGACATCGGGACGCTTACGTATGATATTCCAAGCCTCGTCACGCCATTTGTCGGCTTCCTCAAGAAAAAAATCCGAGGTCATACACACGCGGAGCTGTTCGCCGCTTTTGACTTTGTAGGGTCCGCTTCTGTTCTTGGACAGCGGATAGTTAAAGCCCGCTTTTGTGCGGTAGATATCCGCTCCGTTTTTGCCGCGCTGCGCGTCAAGGAAATACATATAACAATTCTCGCATCCCTCGCTGCACTTTTTGCAGCCGTGCCACGGATTCCAGATGTCATGCATAACCTCACCTCCCTTGTCAGTGATCAAACCGCTCAAACTAATCTGTTCGTTTCTTTATTTCTTCCTTAACTTTATCCAATTCACTACAGGTCAGAAGCGGAATTAATTCGTTTATCTCGTCTATGCTCTTGTCCCACCATTTGAAATGAAGCAGGAGCTCAGTCAGTTCATCATCAAAGCGTTTCCTCAGGGTTTTTGCCGGATTTCCTGCGACTATTGTATAAGAATCGACATCGCTGCCGACAACGCTGTTTGCTCCAATAATCGCTCCGTCTCCGATATGAACGCCGGGCAGAATCGTTGCATTTTGACCGATCCAAACATCATTTCCGATAACAGTATCACCTTTCAACGGCAAATCCTTTTGTGCAGGCGGCTTCATATCCCAGCCCTCCAGTGTATAAAACGGAAAGGTTGATATGGCATTCATCTGATGATTAGCTCCGTTCATAACAAATTCAACGCCCGAAGCGATCTGACAAAACTTGCCGATAATCAGCTTATCCCCATTCCAATCATAAAGGTGAGTAACGTGGCTTTCAAAATCCGAATCAGCGATATAGGAGAAGTCCCCGACAATAATGTTGGGGTTTTTGATTGTCGGTTTGATATAGATTTCTTTATCATAACCCTTGATCGGGTGAATGACATTTGGATTTGGTGTTTTTCCGTCTTTCATTTGATTACCCCTAAATAACCGATTTATCTAATTGATGTTGTTTGTCACTCAGATATGGATTTTAACGTCACCGAAATCAAACAATCCCTTTCCTTGTTTCAATTGCCCGTTCTGCTCAATCTGCGAAAAACATTCATTGATCTCACCAATTAGTGAAACGGGTATCTCCATGTCATGATGACCGGGGAAAACGCGGCTAACATCAAGCTCCAACAGACGCTTTACTGACTGATAAAAAAGCAACGGGTCTGTGCTTGGATAAAAGGCGTCCAGACAACCTTTGTAAACCAGATCGCCGGAATACAGGTACCTTTTCTCCAACTCGTAAAAACAGCAGTGTCCGGGAGAGTGTCCCGGCGTGTGCAGCACCCGGATCGTTCGTCCGCCCAAATCAAAACAGTCACCGTCATGCAAAAGAATCTGCGGTGTGCCTTGAAATAACCGATATGCATCTACATCGAAATCCTCCGGGAATGCACAGGGTAATTTTGTCAGTTGGGCCTTCACTGCTTCCAACGGTAATGGGAAGCTACCGTCAATCCAGTTTTTTTCCGCCTCATGGACTGCAATGCGGCCAAAGTGTTTGTGCCCACCGATGTGATCCCAATGGACGTGGGTGGTAAATACGGAAACGGGCAACGTCGTCAGATGATTGACAACGCATTTGATGTTTGAAACGCCGAGACCGGTATCGATTAGCGCCGCCTTGTTCTGACCGCAAAGCAAGTAGCAATGCGTTTCTTCGTAGTGCTGATATTCGCTTATGGCAAATGTTTGTGTGTCGATTTTCTCAATGGTAAACCAGCCATTCATAAATCAGTCTCCTAAATACGGATCTGTCATTCTAAAAACAGGTGTATTGTTTTCTCATAATCCTTTTCGATTACCATGACTTGTTCGCCGGCACGCTGAAATCCGTCGATAATGCTCTTGTTGTCTGCCTTCAGAACGTCCATCGTACAATCAGCATAAACCAATCTGGATTCTATTTCCGATTCATGACCAATGATCTCGCCGAAATGGTTCTCGATATATCTTTCGCTCATGGCAAGGCAAATAAAACGGATTGACGGTAAATACCGCGCATCAAAGTCCTGCCTCCAGTGAAATGGAATATAGCAGCCTTCAACTATAAGATTTTGCCGGTTCTCAATCGCGGTCTTCACGATCTCCCGGACAATCGGCCACAGGTATTCCGTCAGTTCATCATCGTCCTCCGGTGTCAGATCAGTGTTGCCGCTGCGAATCAGGCCCATCTTCAGATGGTCGATGGACAAGTATGGGTATCTATAGTTTTCGAGCATCCTTTGTGCGAGGAGCGTTTTCCCTGTGTGCGATGCACCGGTTAATATTATAATCATACGACCTCCTAAATTTGCGGACATCGAATCTACTGTTCTGAATCAATCCAGTTATCAGCTTCATCTCTGGAATGAAAAATGAAGATTCGTCGGCTATCCTGATACTGTTCAATCAGTTCATAGATTCTCGGAAGCTGATCCTTTGGAAAATCCAATATATACTGACGAAACTCCGGATCAAATTCCTGCTCTATCCAAGGCATATCTTCACGGACCGTTCCAACCCGCGAAGCAGCCCCTTCCAAGCACTCATTCAAGGGAAAATCCAGAAAGAAAACGTCCGTACATGCTTCAAACCTCAGCGGTAGAGTTCGTTGGTAATTTCCATCTATGATCCAGCGATCCGTTTGCAGAATCTCATGTAGTTTCTGATCGAATTCCTCGCGGGTAACCGTTGTTCTGTCTGGTTTATGAAATATCCTGTCCAGATAATAAAGCTGAAGACCTGTCTTATCTTTCAGTTTTCTGGCAAAAGTGCTCTTGCCCGCTCCCGGGCTTCCGATCACGATAGCTCTTTTCATTACAGCAATTCCTTCAATTTTTCCCTGACTGTATCCAAATCACTGCAGGTCAGGATTGGAATCAGACTGTTTATTTCT
>CAJODI010000070.1:0-6452 GCA_905233145.1 uncultured Ruminococcus sp.
TGATTTATGTCAAAAATACGGACTATCTCAATCAGCTTCATTAGTTGAAGTAGTTGACTATCTTCTTAAAGTCAGGAACCTGCTCGGTATCAAGTTTGTTTACGGCAAAGGTAAACGCAAAACGGATTTGCAGAGAGATTATGACCGCATTTATGAGCATCTTGAAAGAATCAACCGATACCACGAAAACTTAACGATACTCGGAAATCGAAAAAGCTATTCCAAAACTGACCTTGACGCGACCTTTATGCGGATGAAAGAGGATCATATGCGGAACGGTCAACTCAAACCGGCATACAACGTTCAGATCGGCGTTGAGAGCGAATATATTGTCGGTGTAAGTCTTTTTCCTAATCCGACAGATACAACCACGCTGATTCCGTTTCTGGAAAGACTGAGAAAGAATACCGGAAGAAAATACGACAACATCATTGCTGACGCAGGTTACGCCAGCGAGGAAAACTATACGTATCTGGAGAAGAGCGGTCAAAACGCTTACATCAAGCCTGCCGACTACGAAATCCGTAAAACGCGCAAATACAAACAGAATATTTACCGAGTTGAAAATCTCAGCTATGACGAAATCGGCGACTTTTTCACTTGCCCCAATGGGAAGAAATTGAATCATGCGTACGACAGCAAGCGTAAAACACAGAATGGTTATGAAGTCGTAAAATCCTATTACATTTGCGAAAACTGTAAAGGTTGCCCTCGCCGCGAGAAGTGCTACAAGGGCAAGTACGAGAACCG
Source organism: uncultured Ruminococcus sp. (assembly GCA_905233145.1). GTDB lineage: Bacteria > Bacillota > Clostridia > Oscillospirales > Acutalibacteraceae > Ruminococcoides. The sequence continues at coordinate 751 of CAJODI010000070.1, forward strand.
CAAGGTCGGATTCTCAAAAACAGTGGCACGGCAAAAGGCAGAAGCGACCAAGAGGATCACTACCGAAGAAGGAATACTTCTGAGAATGAACCGATCTATTCAGGTTGAGGGTGCTTTTGGTGTTATAAAGCAAGATCGGGATTTTCGTCGCTTTTTTGTGCGAAGTAAAGACAAAACCGAAACACAGTTTTTCCTGCTCGCATTTGCGTTTAACATCAAGAAACTTTGGAACAGAACCTTCGATAATCGTTTAGGAGTAGATTTATTTCAAAAGGAGGCTGCGTAAATCCGCTAAATCTTTCAACATTAAGCAAAAAGAGAGTGGAAAAATCCACCCTCCGGTTTGCTGCGTATTGTTGCAAGCTTAACATTCAATAATTCATTCAAGACCAAAGGTTGCCGAAAATCTTTCGATTTGCGACAGCACCTTTTTGCTTTCTAAGGCATAAAAAATGTTGGCAGACGCGCAAGGTATGCTCGTGAGTTTGTTGGTTGTTTCCGACAAATTCAGAGCAGTGGATTTGGCTATAATCGCTAAATCTTCAGTTGATAACCTTACGCGTCTGCCAATTCATTTTAGCTCACTGATTATACAGTTTTATTATTCATCGAACTTTATCCAAGCGGCGTCCTTCGCCTTATTTAGTATAAGCTTAACAACCATAAGTGTCAGCCCGGTTTTGTATTTCTCCAAAAAAACACCGCCCTGATTGCAGGACGGTGTTTTGCTGTTTCAAGTCTTTTAATCATCAGCTGTTTCCATATTCTTAACCCATAGCATCACCTTTCCAGCTTTTCGACAGGCAAGGCACCGGGGATGATATATTTACTGTTTATGACAAAGAACGGTACGCCGCTGTTATTCAAATCTTTCCGCGTCAAGCGTTTTTATCACCCTTGCGGGATTGCCGACAACCACCTCATAATCGCCGACGTCGTGAGTAACAACAGCTGCTGCTCCGACAATGGCGTATTTCCCGATGGTCACTCCGGGAGTAATCGTCGCGCCTGCGCCGATCCACGCGCCTTTCTTGACAAGAATGGGCTTGCAGATGAGGATTTGTCTGTCATATGGGTCGTGGTTGTTCGTCAAAAGCTGGACGTTTGCAGCAATCTGCACATCGTCCTCAATAGTGATACCGCCGCGTGCCATCGCAAGCAGATTGTTGTTAATAAACACCCTGTTGCCGATAGTTACTTTATCAAGGGCTGCTCCTGAGAGCGGTGCGCGGACAAAGGAATCCTCACCTATTCTGCCGTCGAACAGCTCATATAAAATATTCATATATTCCGTTGTACGCGGTATAGTTTGGTTGAGCTTAAAAAGCAATTCCTCGTGCTTGGCGTACAGCGCCATATCTTTTTCATTCATTTCTCGCATATCTACTCTGATTTCTTCCATTTTAGCACCTCCGTTTATTATTATATATTTATGATAAACCCTTGAAGGTTTTCCGTCAAGACTTATTCTATAGATTAAACAGCGTGCAAGCGGTAAATTATTTCCTGCCTGCACGCTGTTATTTAACATTATTGCTTTGATAGAAAATTAAGAGCGCTCACCATAATACAGTTTTCCTGTCTTTCTCCGAATTTGACAACAGGAGTAAACTTATCTATCCGAATTTATTTATGTACAAATAATCAGTTCGCATACTGACGTATGGGGGCTGATTTTTGGGCAGTATGACGGAATAATATGCAAGCAAGACGTGCGCCGCGAATTGTGCGGTGTTGCCTTAACTCTTTTTGGCAGTGATTTTCTTTTCTTCGCCGCGCAAAAGCCTTTGAATATTTGCCTTATGCTTAACGGTTACGAAAATCCCGATTGTAAGCGCTGAAAGTGTTGATATAATCACATACCACAGTTCAAAACCCGTGCCGAGCTTGTAATCAAACAAAAACGTCGCCAAGAATGTATATGGACCGTAAAGAAGCGCAGAGATTATGCTTGACAGAGATATGATTTTTGAGAAGATGAAAACAATCAAAAACGTTCCCAAAACCATCAAAAAAACTCTCCAGTCCTCGGTTGCCATTAACGCCGCCGCGGTTACAACTCCCTTGCCCCCCTTAAAGCGGAAATACAGAGGATAACTGTGACCGATTATGCAGAATACTCCGGCAAGGTACTTTCCGATGTTCACTACCTCAAGCGGATATGCCGAGGCGGAATTATCACTGAGAGTTATCATGGAAAACAGCCAGCCGCCTATCAGCACTGCAACCACACATTTGAGCGCGTCGCAAACTATGGTTATTATCGCAGGAACCTTGCCTACCGATCGCAGAACGTTGGTAAAACCGGCGTTGCCGCTGCCCATGCTCCTGATGTCTGATTTGCCCTTTGTCCAAAGCCGGGTGACGATTACCGCAGGATTTATGCTGCCCAAAAGATAGGCGATTGCCGCAGTAACCGGGAACAGCCACCAATACGGAGCCAAATCATGAAGCAAAATGTCCACTACTTATCCCCTCTCTCGCGAATTATTATTCTTATCGGCGTTCCCTCAAGTCCGAACGCTTCACGGATTCGGTTTTCCAGATAACGCTGATAGGAAAAATGAAAAAGCGTCGCGTCATTGCAAAAGAATACAAAGGTCGGCGGCTTGACAGAAGCCTGAGTCATATAGAAGATTTTTAATCTTTTACCCTTGTCCGACGGCGGCTGGACCCTTGTAGTCGCCTGAGCCAAAAGCTCGTTTAGCATTCCGGTTTTGATTCTGGTGAGCGAGGAATTGTTGCTTTTTATAATATATTCAAAAAGCCGGTCCAGCCTCTGCCCTGTTTTTGCAGAAATAAAAACCTGAGGCGCATAGGACATGAACGCAAAATCAGCGTCGAGCTTCTTTTTGAACTCGTTCATGGTCTTGTCGTCCTTTTCAATCGCGTCCCACTTGTTCACGGCAAGAACGCAAGCCTTGCCTGCCTCATGCGCAAGCCCCGCGACCTTGGTATCCTGTTCGGTGATTCCCATTGTTGCGTCTATCATAATCACGCAGACGTCACTGCGCTCAATTGCCATTTTAGCGCGGATAATACTGTATTTTTCTATATTATCATAAATCTTGCTCTGGCGGCGCAAGCCTGCGGTATCGGTAAAGCTAAACCTTCCGTAATCATTTTCAAACAACGTATCAATGCTGTCGCGCGTTGTTCCGGCAATATCAGAAACAATGCAGCGTTCCTCGTTAGTAATTTTGTTTACAAGTGAGGACTTTCCGGCGTTGGGCTTGCCTATTACAGCAACCTTGATGACGTCATCATCGTCCGGTGTTTCTTCCTCTGCGTCAATACACTCAAAAACCCTGTCCAGCAGATCGCCTGTACCGTGGCCGTGAGTAGCCGAAACCTGAACCGGATCGCCCAGCCCGAGATTGTAAAATTCGTAAAAAGCCATATCCGGTTCGCCGATCTTGTCGCATTTATTTACACAAACAACAACAGGCTTTCCGGACTTTTGCAGCATTTGAGCCACATCCATGTCTGTTGCGACCATTCCGGCTTTGCAGTCGGTAACAAGAATAATCACGTTCGCTGTATCAATAGCAAGCTGAGCCTGACGTCGCATTTGTGACAAAATCACATCGTCGCTTTTTGGTTCGATTCCTCCGGTGTCAACAACCATCGCGGTGCGCGAGCACCACTCAACGTCGCCGTATATCCTGTCGCGCGTAACGCCGGGGGTGTCGTCAACAATTGAAATTTTTTTACCGACAAGCTTGTTAAAAAGCGTGGATTTGCCAACGTTGGGTCTGCCGACAATCGCTATTACAGGCTTCATAAATCCCACCTCCTACATTTGGTAAACAAAACAAAAGGGCGAACAGATACCCTGCCGCCCGTCATGTTCGTCAAAACAAAAGATTAGTCGTCCTTTTTAACGATAACCTGTCTGCCTTTATACATACCGCAGTTTGTGCAAGCCTTGTGAGCCGCTGTAAGCTCTCCGCAGTTTGGGCAAGCGGTAAGAGCGGGTGCAGTGAGCTTCCAAACAGTTGAACGTCTTGAGCTCTTTCTTGCGTGTGATGTTTTTCTGGTAGGTACTGCCATGTCAAAACCCTCCTTGCTGATTATCCTTTATTAATATTGGTTTAAAAGCTGTTTAAGTGCCGCGAGCCTTGGGTCAACGAATTGTTTTTGACAGTTACATTCGCCTGTATTAAGGTTGAGTCCGCATTCGGGACAAAGTCCCTTGCAGTCATCCCTGCATAGAAACTTGCCGGGAAGCGAAAGCAAAATGTCCGAAGTGACAATTTCGTCAAGCTCTACGGTCATATCGGGAGTTTCAATATAATCGTCATTTTCATCGTTTGAAAGATTTTGAGCAAGTCTGTGCTCAAAAACAGTTTCAATCCGCCTTGTTACAGGTTCGCCGCAACGGTCGCAGCAGCGAAGATAATCGTATTTACAGTCAAGCTCAAGTGTGACAAGGCTTGCTCTGTTTACGGCAAATGCGGAAACCTCAACCGGCGCGCTGAATGGAAAAGCACCGTCGATTTCGGTCTTGGTCAGGTCAAGCTGATATGAAACGCGCTTGGTTTCACCGTCGTTTTGAAAAACGGATTTCAGTTCAAAAACCATACAAGCACCTCTTGACCGCAAAAAGACATATTAAAACACTTTTATTATTATACAAAACAAATCCGTCTTTGTCAACCGAAAAATATTATAAATCACGTTTGTTTTCATTCTTTTTTCTATGAAATATAACTCATATATTTTTATTGTGCGATACTAACAAATTACTTCCGGAATATTTATATATTATTGTTAATTGCATATATAAGCTGAATATGGTAAAATGTAAACAAAGTATTACATTTTTTAAATTTGTATTTTTTTCAAAATAAAAAGGAGAATAGAATGAACACGTTAAATCAATTCTTGATCTATACCTCACAAAAATTCGGAGACCTTGAAGCATACGCCTGGGCACAGGGTGATGATATCGTATCAAAAACCTATGCCGAATTCAGGGACGACGCTGCAAAAATGGCTGATTTTATAACAAAAAGCTTTGGAACCCGAAAAAAAATCGCCCTGATCGGCGACACCTCCTACTCATGGGTTTGCACCTACTACGGAATCATGTGCAGCTCTAACATTACCGTTCCGACAGATGTAAAGCTAAGTCCGGAGCAAATCGCAAACCAGCTCAACTTTGCCGACGTGTCGATTATTTTTCTTTCAAAGAAATATGATTCTTTGCGAGACTATATTTTCTCAAACTGCAAAAAGGTCGAGGCGATTCTTACAATGGAGGATTATCCCGACGCCGCGCCCGATACCGACGCAAAGCTTGAAAATATGCCGATAGATCCCGACGCGCTGGCTTCACTTATGTTCACCTCCGGCACCTCCGGAGACGGTCTCAAAGCCGCAATGATAACTCACCGCGGTATTATTGCGGATGTTATCGGTCCCGTTCCGCTCTGCGATCCCGGAGACAGACTGCTTTCCGTTCTTCCGATCCATCACTGCTTTGAAATTTTTGTCGGTCAGATGAAATATCTTTACCTCGGAGCGACTATCTGCATAAACGACAGCATAGCAAATCTTATCCCGAATCTGACGCGCTTTGGAATCACGATCGTCGTAGCCGTTCCCGCTCTTGCAAATCTAACCGCCTCGCTCATTGCGCAAAGTCTTAAAGCCGGCAAGACCATGCCCGAAATCAAGAAAATGCTCGGCGGAAAACT
>CAJODI010000070.1:6458-10839 GCA_905233145.1 uncultured Ruminococcus sp.
CTCGGCGAGCAAAGAAGTTATTGAAATCCTTGCAAAAGCCGGGATCACAGTATTTGTCGGCTACGGTCTTACCGAATCAACCGGCGGCTGTTTGGCAAACTGCGACGCTTCGATTCGCCCCCTGGAAGCAGGCGCGCCCTACGTTGACGGAATGGAAATGAAGCTTTGCGACGGCGAGCTATGCCTGCGCGGTCCGATGATCATGCAGGGATACTACAAGATGCCGGCTCTCACCTCAAAGGTTATGGAGGGCGACTGGTTCCATACCGGAGATTTGGCTGAAATAACAGAAGAAAACTATGTGATTATCCTCGGCAGAAAGGATAATATGATAAAAACCGCGGACGGAGAAAAGATTTATCCCGAAGCGATCGAGGACAAGCTGCTCAATACCGACGGCGTTGCTTCTGCAATGGTTTGTGCTGTAAACAACCACCTTGCGGCGATTTTGTACCTTAAAGATAATACAGAAGAAAACCAAGCCGCCGTAAGAGCCGCGATTGACAAGCTCAATGAAACCTTGCCGAACTATTCAAAAATCCCGGACGTTCGATTCCGCTCAAGACCCTTCCCTATGACAACCTCGCTTAAAATCAGACGCGCTGAGGTCATGAAGGAGCTTGCTCAGTCAGACGGCGTAAAAAAACCTGTTACTCCTCCTCAAAACGAAGCTCAGAGCACAATCGCCGATTGGGTCATGCAGCTTCTTCCGAATGCCGGAGGAATCGGGATCGACGAAAATCTATTTGACTGCGGGCTTGGCAGCCTTACCGCAATTCACCTTGCGGTTCTTATGCATTGCGACCCAACCGTAATATACGAATGCAAAACGATCGAAAAGCTGTCGGAATACAAAAGCAGCGAAAATACAAACCGCTCAATAAGCGACGGAATGAAGGTTGCAGGGATCAACAAATATATCAGCCCTGCTATTTCGGAAAAGCCCTGCGGCGATGTGCTTTTCACCGGAGCAAGCGGATATCTGGGTATTCATCTTCTTAACGAATGGAAGCTGTCAGACAAAAAGGCAGTCTGCCTTGTAAGAAGCAAAGAAAGCTTTGAAAAATCACGCGAATACTACGGTATTCCGGAAAGCACCGAAAATATAGAGCTTATTGTCGGCGATATCACAAAGGATAGGCTCGGACTTTCGCCTGAAGCATACGAACAGCTTTGCGGCAGGATAGGCACGGTCGTTCATGCCGCTGCGCTGGTAAGCCACGTTGGAAACAACGAAGAATCTTACAAAGTAAATGTTGAGGGAACTCAGGAGATCATCCGCTTTTGCGCAAAGGCAAACGCTCAGCTTTACTATATTTCGTCTTACGCCGTTTCGGGCTTTAATTCCCAAAAAGCTTTGACAGAGGATTTGCTTGATATCGGTCAGGAGATAATACAAAATCCGTATATTCAAACAAAATATCAGGCTGAGGAGCAGGTCCTTTTGGCTCGTGACAAGGGAGTTTTATCATCAATATACCGTATCGGAAATCTAACCGAAAGAAGCTCCGACGGTAAATTCCAGAAAAACGCCTCGGAAAGTGGCATGGCTGCTCAGCTCAGAGCTTTTTCGGCACTCTCGGTTTATCCGGAGAGCATGTCTGACGTTTTGTACGACTCAACTGCTGTTGACGAAGCGGCAAAGGCAGTTGCTGTTCTTGCCGAAAGCGAGGGAACCGGTCATATCCGTCATATAATGAATCCGAACGTCAAAAGCATAGAACAGCTCACCGGAGCTTCAATGATATCTGACGCCGAATTCGCGCTTAAGCTTTCAGAAAACAGCACAGACAGAGATGTCGCTATTTTATCTATTTATTACCGTATGAAGCAGGACGGCTTTAACACAGGCTTTGATATAACAAAAACCCTCGGCGAGTTGACGAAGCTGGGATTTAATTGGTCAGATAATAAAGGACAACCTAAATAAGAATATTTGGAAACAGGAGAGTAAAACATGCCAAGACCAAAAACTAAAGCTGAGTTGCAAGCTGCGGCTTCGGAAAACTATGAAAAGCTAAATAAAATGATAGAGAATATGAGCACAGCAGAGCTTTCTACTCCATTTGACTTTTCAGATGACGAAAAGAAAACGGAAGCTCACTGGGCAAGAGACAAGAATCTTCGCGACGTGCTGGTTCATCTTTACGAATGGCAGTTGCTGCTGCTCAAATGGATTCCGGCAAACCTGAACGGTGAGAATATTCCGTTTCTGCCTCCGCCCTACAACTGGAAAACCTACGGCGATATGAATGTAGAAATATGGGAAAAACATCAGGATACGCCGCTTGAGAAAGCAAAGCAAATGCTTGACGATACGCACGATCAGGTAATCAAGCTCATCGGGGATTTTGACGATGGGGAGCTTTTTGAAAAGAAACATTACAGCTGGACAGGAAGCTCAAATCTAGGTTCATATTTCATAAGCGTAACCTCCTCACATTATGATTGGGCAATGAAAAAGCTGAAAGCTCACAAAAGGAAGGTTGCAGGATAATGGCGTCATCAAAGGAATATTTGGAATACATTTTGGAACAGCTGGGCGGTATTGAGGAAATATCATTCCGAGCAATGATGGGCGAATATATTCTTTATTACAAGGGCAGGATCTTCGGCGGAATTTATGACAACAGATTTTTAATTAAACCGGTAAAATCAGCTCTAAAGCTTATGCCGGACGCACCGCGCGAGCTTCCGTATGACAGCGCAAAGGAAATGCTTTTGATCGAAAATCCTGAGGACAGAGAATTCTTGATGCTTCTTGTAAACTCAATATACAACGAGTTGCCCGAACCAAAAAGAAAAAAGTAAAAAAAGGAGAACAAAATGAAAACAGCGATCAGATATTTTACAAAATCCAAAAAAGGAAACACCGAAAAGCTTGCCAACCATATTTCCGAAGCGATTCACGAAAAAGCACTCACGGTTTCACATGATTTGAACGAAAAGGTTGACCGGCTGTTCTTGGTAAACGCTATGTATGCCGCAAACATCGACAAAGAAGTTGCTGACTTTTTGTTCCGAAACAAAGACAATATCGGCGAAGTAGTCAATTTCAGCACCTCATTCACCGGAAGGTCCACCTGGGGCGCAGTCAAGAGAGTTTGCGACAGCCTGGAAATTCCGATAAACGAAAAGGAATTTCACTGTGCAGGTTCATGGATTTTTATGAACAAGGGACTGCCGAGCGAAGAAGATTTTAAAAAAGCAAAGGAATTTGCAAGTTCTATGATTTAGGCAAAAAAGATGGAATTTCTGAAACCCGCTGCGAGACGGTGAAATATTATCATCAAAATTGATGAAATTGCCTTTTCCGCTCCGACATGATTGTTGTTTATACTAAATCTCCACGCCGCGAGACGGCACCACGATGAAATATAAGCCGGCATTTTTTTCGACTTTTACAGTAATCTCAGACATGTAAAAATTGGACAAAGATTTGCGATGATATTTTTCGCAAGACGAGGCGAAGGACACCGCAAGGCTGTCGCCTTGCAAGGACGACAACGAAGTATTGCGAAAAATATATTATGTATACCAGCTATATAAATAGATTCTCTGTTTTAGTGAATAAAGAAAAAAGAATAAAGAATAGTGAATAATACGCCAGAAACGCAGGAAACGTTTATCTGATTATTATTTATTCTCTATTCTTTATTCTTTCTTCGTTGAGCTTCACGTCTGTGAAGCGTTTCTGGCGGAGACGGCGGGATTCGAACCCGCGGGGGATTGCTCCCTAACTGATTTCGAGTCAGCCCCGTTATGACCACTTCGATACGTCTCCGTATTTGTTACTTAGCTCCGGACAATACCGCATAATTCCGGTGTACGAATTGCTCAGTCAGATTTTTTATAATCAGCAGGCAAGGCGTGCGCCGCGAATTGGGCAGTACTGACTCTATATATTTTACTTGTTTTCCGATAAAAAGTCAAGTGAAAAGAACATTTTTTCCGATAATACATAAAATATTTTGAGAAATATATTTATGAAATCAGATTTACATTTGATTTTGTGATTTCAGGGTGATTTTATGATTTTTAAAGGAAACTATAACCGTCAGGTGCCCGTAACAGGAGTAGAAAGTAATTCTACTTTTCCACAAAACACCGCAGCTGTCGGTAAAAAACCGATTGACGTAGATAAATTCTATAACATAAGCAATCCGCAAAACGATCCTATAGCTCAGCCCTACGCAATTCCGCTTGTTGAAAGCATTTCAGAAAACGAAATGTTTGCTCCTCCCTCTCAGTCAGTACGCAGCAGGACAATTTCCTCGGCTGACGAAGAATTAGGAGCGGAATATCAAAGCTATGGCATGGCAAACGCTCCGCTTGATTCACAGCAAACGGAAATGCAGAGAATAGAAAACGCTGATGTTGT
>CAJODI010000071.1 GCA_905233145.1 uncultured Ruminococcus sp.
ACTGTCATAAAGGCTTGACCACGAAATGATTTCGTCATATTGGTCGTTCAAATCTTTAATGAGCGTTTTTGAGGATTCTACATCAAGTTCAGCCTTTTCGCACTGCGCTTTCAATGATTCTGATTTCTTCTCGGAATCCTCGACGAGTCCTGCCAGCATAGACTGTGAAAAAGCGCTTTCGCCCTGAATAGACTTTACAACCTCCTCACGGAGCTTGTTCAGCTTTTCAAGCTCTTTGGCATATTCGGATTGCAGACGTTTGAGGTTTGCCTTTCTGACCGTTAGTTCTTCCTTATAGCGTGAATTGATTATGGCACTTTTGGGAACGCCCTTAATACGGTCAAAGATTTCTTTTACGACTTTTTCTACCATACTGTCGAGCTTGTGTTGTATATATGCGGACTGCCCTTCGCACGGCGTGATCTTATGGGTCTTTCCGTAACAGACATAGCGAACTCGAGGTTTTTTGACCTTTGTTCCGTCGGCTTTCGTATAATACTTACTTGCCGTGGATAAGTGCAGCCTCGCTCCGCAGTGACCGCAGAATACATTGCCCGATAACAGCGCATTTCCTTTCATATTCAGCGGTACACGCGGTGTATTTTTCAGAACGTCGGCACGCTGCCGCAGAATCTCTTGTACTCTGTCGAATTGCTCCTGAGAAATGATTTGTAGTTCGGGGATAAACGGAGATCGGCTGTCGCCGCTTCGCAGATAGCCGGTGTAGGTCGGATTATGCAACACATTGCGAATGGTGTTGTACGACCAGCGGTTGCCAGTGGGATTGGAATAACTGCCGTTATTGAGAAAATTGGCGATTTTCTGAACACCCAAACCCTCTTTGGTGTACTTATCGAAAATCAAGCGAACGATAGCGGCATCGTCTTCCTTGATTTGCAGATCATAAAGCTCGTGCTTGCGCTTGTTCAGCCTGCCACTTTTGACAAGCTCATAACCAAGCGCCGCGTTGCCGCCTTTGTAGTGTCCTTCCTCCACCATTTGACCAAGGCTGGTGCGTGTACGGATAGAGGTCTTTTCGCTTTCTCCGTCAGCCTGCCAAAAACGGATATAGTTGAGCAACTTATCAATATGATTATCAAAGCGCTGTTCGCCCTCCTGCGTGCTCCATACCTGAATACCGTTTTTGACGAACCATTCTACAACAAACGGCGTTTCGTCAGCGATACGCCCGATTCGGTCGAACATAAACACAAGCAGGATATCGAACTTGCCGATTATGCATTTCACAGGAACAGTATACAGAAATCCGTACTGGCCCACCTTTCCGCTGTTGGAAATCACACAGGGCTGCACACACAACAAATGCAAGTTCTGCACCATGTACCGCGACGTGCCTTTCAAAATGTCACCGATGAAGTGGATTGAGGAGGACTTGCAGGAAATCGCTTCCATTGCCCCGAATGCAACGACAATCCAGCTTTTGAGCGCCAATCCGCTTGCGCTGTCATTTGAGAAGTTAGAGCCGATTCTCGTGATGATAAATAAATATCTGCCGAAGATGGAGTATATCTACGCCTGTACGCGCGTCACAGACATTCGCAACAAGACTGTCGGGGAATTAAAGAAAATGCGCGAGCTCGGCGTGAAGGAAATCTCACTCGGCGTTGAGAGCGGTGACGACACTACGCTTGACCGTATCAACAAGGGCTACCACGCCTCGGATATTATTGAGCAGTGCAACAAGCTGCACGAAGCCGGAATTGAATTCTGGATGACCTTCCTCAACGACACGGCAGGCAGAGAACACAGCCGCGACCACGCGATAAATTCGGCGATTATTTTCAGTCAGTGCAAGCCGATGCTTGTCGGCACAGGCGGTCTCACATTGTTCCCCGGAACGCCGCTGCTTGAAGAAGCGCAGCGCGGCGAATTTACTCCGCTTTCCGAAAAGGAAATGCTTGAGGAGTTAAAGCTCTTTGTGGAGAATCTGACCTGCGACTGCTCCTTCATCACGCACCACACCATCACAGGCGTGAACCTGACGGGCGCGAACTTTATGCAGAGAAAGGACAAAATAATTGCCGCGCTCGACAGGGAGATACGCCACGGCGATATGGATATATACGCCGCAATCCGCAGCAGAAAAAGCAACTTGTAACCGGGAGGAATGAAGATGAAATCGATGAACCAAAACACATCTTTTTGCACGGCGCTGACGGCCTTGCGGCGGACTATGATGTGCTGATGAAAACAGCCGGGCTGCTGCATCAATATGTCCCTTCGGTGCAGACCATCGGCGGCTATGCGCGGATTGATAACTTCTATGACAAAGCGGAAGAACAGCTGCGCAAAATGGCGGCGGTCGGCTTTGCCGATCCGTATATCGTAGTGGAATCGGGCGATGATGTTGTCCTTAAGAAAATCAACAAATTCTACGAAGGTCGCTTGGCGAACATCACGGAAAAATCGAAATATAGTCTTTAAGGCAACACCGCACAATTCACGGCGCACGCCTTGCTTGAATATTGTTTCGTCAGACTGCCCAAAAATCAGCACCCATACGTCAGTATGCGTACTGAATCTTACTGCGCAATCCGCACACCTGAATTATGCGGTATTGCCTTAATTCTTTTTGATCACCCTGATTAAATAAGTTAAACTTATCATTTACTACCGCAAACAAAATTGATTGATTGCCGGCATTATGATAAAATAAAGCTGCAACGATACAATCGGAGGTAATGATATGGCTATAAGTGAATTTGCGAAGAAATACCACGAGAGGATGTTTCCCGGCTACGAGTCGGATTTTCTAAGAACCGATCCCGAGTTCATTGAGAGGCTTGATAATTTTGCATTTGACGAGGTAATTAATCAGGAAGGTGTACAGCTCGATGATAAGACGCGCTTTCTCGCTATTCTTGCGACGCTGCTCGGCTGTCAGGGAATCGACGAGTTTGAAGTAATGCTTCCTGCTGCGCTGAACTTCGGCATAACGCCTGTAGAAATCAAGGAAACGGTTTATCAGGCGGTCGCTTATCTCGGGATCGGCAGAGTATTTCCGTTTTTGAAGGCGACAAACAAGGTTTTTGAAGAACAAGGAATCGTTCTTCCGCTCGAGGGGCAGGCGACAACGACTATGAAAAACCGCCGTGAAGCAGGCACACAAACGCAGGTGGATATCTTTGGCGAAGGAATGCGAGACTTCTGGAAGTCAGGTAATGATGAATCGAGGCACATCAACCTTTGGCTCGCGGATAACTGCTTCGGCGATTACTATACAAGAATGGGGCTCGATTACAGACAGCGTGAGATGATAACCTTTTGCTTTATTGCGGCACAGGGCGGCTGTGAGCCGCAGCTCACCGCTCACGCGGCGGCGAATATGCGCATCGGCAATAATAAACAATTCCTAATCAGCGTCATCTCCCAGTGTCTGCCGTATATCGGCTATCCGAGGAGCCTTAACGCGCTTGCCTGCATCAAAAAAGCGGCGAAAAAATAAATCAGTATTTACAATTTGACCGTTTTTTATTATACTGATATTATCAGATAATAAGGGTTGAGGTCAATGTTACTCAGACAAATCAAATATTTTCAAGCGGTCGTGGAAAATGGCAGCTTTACCGAGGCTGCCGAGGCTTGCTATATCTCCCAGTCCGCGATTTCTCAACAGATACAATCTCTTGAAAAGGAAATCGGCGTAAAACTCTTTGAGCGAAAAAGCCGCAAGTTTTCACTGACCCCGGCAGGAGAGCATTTTTATAAAAAAACGGTGGTACTTAGCGCGGAGCTTGAGCGCGTCTGCCGCGAGACCGTCCGTATCGCCCACAAGGATAACGCTCAGCTCAATATCGGGTATCTCAAATGCTACGGCGGCAATGAATTCCATTCGGCTTTAGCGAGCTTTACCGCAAAATATCCCGATGTGAACGTCAACGTCATCGAGGGCAACCACGAAGAACTGTATGATGAACTCCGTTTCGGTAAGGTTGACTTGGTTCTCAACGACCAGCGCCGCGCGTTCTCGGATGAATATGTCAATTTCGAGCTGATACGCTCCAACTGCTTCATCGAGTTATCTACTAATAATCCGTTATCCAAACTCAACGAAATTGAGATTACTGACCTGAAAAATACGCCTTGTATTCTTGTTGCCTCCAAAGGTCAGGAGGAGACCGAGCAGACCTATTACCGTGACATTGTCGGCTTTCGGGGCGATTTTCTGTTTGCCGATAATTTGCAGAGAGCGCGTATGATGGTGGTGTCCAATCAGGGCGTTATGCCGATCGAAGGAGTAGGAAAATCAGATTACTTCGGTTCAGGTATCCATCGGCTTCCGCTTTTCCGCGGCGGCAAACAGCTCACGCGCAACTACTGCGCATTTTGGAAAGAGGATAATTCGGGCTATTATGTCGAAGAATTTGCCGATATGCTAAAGCAACAATTTAATAAGTAAAACTTATAAAAAACCTCTGCTTTCAAGATTGATTGAGTGCAGAGGTTTTGTTATACTTGAATTGTAAAGTAAAAGAGGTGTTCTATATGAAAGACGTTGTTGTATTAACAGGCGCAGGGCAAATCGGAATGGCTATCGCGCGCAGAGTATCTATGGGCAAAAAGCTCGTTATCGGAGATAAGAGCAGAGCTAACGGTGAGGCAATCACCAAGATTATGAACGAAGCAGGCTTTGACGCGGTATTTGTTGCGTGTGATTTATCGTCAAGAGAATCCATCCTCAATCTGATATCCGAAGCGAAGAAATTCGGCGAAATCGTTCACCTGATCAACGCCGCCGGTGTTTCCCCCTCTCAGGCTTCTGTTGAAACGATTTTAAAGGTCGATTTATACGGCACCGCCGTATTACTTGAGGAAGTCGGCAAGGTAATCAAAGCAGGCGGCACTGGAATCACAGTATCCAGTCAAAGCGGTCACCGTATGCCTGCGCTCGGCGCAGAGATTGACGAACAGCTTGCGACAACTCCCACAGAGGAATTGCTCGATCTTCCGGTTTTACAGCCCGAAAATATCCGCGACACGCTTCACGCCTATCAGCTCGCAAAACGCTGTAACGTCAAGCGTGTGATGTATGAGGCAGTGCGCTGGGGCGAGCGCGGCGCGAGAGTTAATTCGATTTCGCCCGGTATTATCGTAACGCCGCTTGCACTCGACGAGTTCAACGGGATCCGCGGCGATTTTTACAAGAATATGTTTGCAAAATGTCCGGCAGGCAGACCGGGTACGGCTGACGAGGTCGCGGCACTTGCCGAGCTGATGCTTGACACTCGAGGCGCATTTATCACCGGCTCGGACTTTTTAATTGACGGCGGAGCTACAGCGAGTTACTTTTACGGTCCGCTAAAACCCGGAGAGTAAAAATACATGAATGAAAAATCACAAATTCAAAACTGCTACAAGGATATGTACACGGCGATGATCGCAAAGGACAGAAAGGGACTTGAAGAAGTCCTCGACAACAGCTTTGTCCTCGTCCATATGACGGGTATGCGCCAGAATAAAGAGGAATTCATCACAGCCGTTCTTGACGGCACACTGAATTATCACTCCGCCGTCCACGAAAATATGCCGGTGGAAATCAACGGCGATAACGCTGTCATCACAGGGCAATCCTATGTACAGGCGGCAGTATTCGGGGGCGGCAAAGGCTACTGGCACTTACAGCAAAAATGCAGTTTAAAAAAGACAGATAACACATGGAAAATCACACGAAGCGTAGCTTCGACTTATTAAGGAGGACAATATGAAAAACCTAATTATTTACTATTCCAGACGCGGACAGAATTATGTCAACGGCACAGTCAAAAGCCTTTCCAAAGGCAATGCCGAGCTGATTTCTGAGTTTATCCAAAACGCCGTTGACGCGGATGTGTTTGAGGTCGATACCGTCAAGCCCTACAACAAGGATTATATGGTCTGCATCGAAGAAGCAAAGGCAGAGCTCAGAGCGAAGGCACGTCCCGAGCTTAAAGAAATGCTCAGCGATATTTCCGAGTACGACAATATCTTCGTAGTCGGGCCGAACTGGTGGGGAGTTTATCCGATGGCGCTATACACCCAGCTTGAAGCCCTCGACTTCACAGGAAAAACTGTCCATTATGTTGTAACACACGAAGGCTCGGCTCTCGGCGGAGTACCCAAGACAATGAAAAGCGCCTGCAAGGGCGCGAAAATCGGCTCAAGCCTTGCGGTTCACGGCGGCAGCGCTCCCTCGTCCAAAGCTCAGGTGGAAAACTGGGCAAAGAACGCGGTTTACATCTGACAGTGTGCTGGGATTTCAGACAGGCTTTGACGGTGAACTGCAAGATTTTCCGGGCAGAGAAAAGCTTTATCAGGTGTTCTCGGCGACTCTTGCTCCGGGCAAGGCGCTTTATCATATTAACGGACGGCATTAGTCAAGCTTAAGGTATTTCCTGTTTTAAGGCTTCCTTTGTCAGCGACGAAGGCGGCAAGGACTATCTGACGAAAAACTATATCCGTTACACCGATATTATGATAAAGAAAACAGCAAGCGGCACATAATTAGCAACTCTTTTTCGCAAAAGGTTGCTTATCTCACTTTTCGAGGGCATCTGCCCGTTGTTGTTTTGATATTTTTTGATAAAATAAAATTAAGGCAATACCGCATAATTCCGGTGCGCGGATTGCCTAAATATAAAATCACTGATTGTAAGATTAGCATAAACGGCGATACAGCTAACTTGAAGGCAAATGTCACTCTCACCGCTAAGGTCTACAGCATTTCAGGCTCATGGACGTTGTCTGTCAACGCGCATTTTGAAAAGACAAAAAATGAATGGAAATATACAAATTAAGGAGGAAACAGCGTGAAAAAATTCAGTATCATAGCTGCACTTTTGACTTTTTGCGTATTGCTTACGGCGTGCGGTCAGACATCGAAAACAAGCAGCTCCGAACAACAAAAAGAAACAGCAACCGTTTCACAGCCGGCTTCTGCAACAGGAGCGGCAGCTACGGAAATTTCGCCTGCCAATATCGACCAAAACAAAGAATATGATTACGAAGTGCGCGAGATTTGGGTTGATAATAACGGAGAAAAAATTTACGGAGAAGCGTATATTCCGGTGACTGACGGCAAATCTCCGCTGATACTGACCTCTCACGGCATGGGAGCAAATCACGAATCAGGCGCGTCATACGCGAAAAAATACGCGCCGCGCGGCTTTGCGGTTTACACATGGGATTTTCGCGGCGGCAGCAACAAGAACAACGAGAACCGCAGCGACGGCAGCAACCTGAAAATGTCTGTAATGACCGAGGTTTCCGATGTCGACGTGATTTTAGAGGCGGCAAAAACTTGGGATTTCGTTGACACAAACCGTATCTTCCTGCAAGGCGGCAGTCAGGGCGGTTTGGTTACCGCTATCAGCGGCGTGAAGCATGAGGACGAAGTCGCAGGATTGATTCTGCTTTATCCTGCCTTTGGTATGGCGGCGCTCGGCGACCGGTACAGCGACGATATGCCCGAAGAAATAGAAATCGGCTCTATGACGGTTGGAAAGCCGTTTTTCAAGGATATGGTCGGATATGATGTCCGCAATGAAATACCGGGATTTGATAAGCCGGTCCTGATTTTGCAGGGCAGCGAGGACAACCTTGTGCTGCCGAGCGTCACAAAGGCTGCGGCGGATTTATACCCCGACGCGGAATACCATATTATCGAAGGCGCCGGGCATGGATTCTCCGGAGAACACCATGACACCGCAACCAATTATGCGCTGGACTTTATGTTCAGACATATATAATATTGATAACAATAAGCAACTTTTTTCGGAAAGGGTTGCTTAACTCACTTTTCGAGGAAAACTGCCCGTTGTTATTCCGGAAAATCGAGTTATAATATAAGCAAGATAAGAAACCAAAGTTACTTAATTTACAAAAAGGAGATATGAATCATGGAAAATATCAAACTCAACAATGGAATGAAATGCCCTGTTATCGGAATCGGAACCTATATGCTTGCGCCTGCGGATGCTCAAAACAGCGTGCGCGAAGCCCTGAAGATGGGCTATTCTCTGGTAGACACAGCGAACGCCTATGTCAATGAACGCGCTGTCGGCAGAGGAATCAAAGAAAGCGGTCTCAAAAGAGAAGATGTTTTTATCTCCACCAAGCTGTGGCCTTCTGAATACGAGAACGAAAACGCGGTGAATGAAACACTCGAACGCCTCGGCGTGGATTACGTTGATTTGCTCTATATTCATCAGCCGGCAGGCAACTGGCTTGCAGGCTACCGTCAGCTTGAAAAAGCGTATAAAGAGGGCAAGACGAAGTCAATCGGTATCTCTAACTTTGAGGGCGAATACATCGACGAATTACTGCATAAATGGGAAATCGCTCCGCAGTTTATTCAGGTTGAGGCGCACCCGTATTTTACCCAAAAGGAACTGCGCGTTACACTCGATAAATATGGCATTAAGCTGATGAGCTGGTATCCGCTCGGACACGGCGACAAGAGCCTGATGGAAGAACCCGTTTTTGCAGCACTCGGCAAAAAATACGGCAAAACGCCTGCTCAGATTATCCTCCGCTGGCATACACAAATGGGCTTTGTCGTGATTCCCGGCAGCAAGAACGTCGGGCACATCAAGGATAATCTTGATATTCTTGACTTCACTCTCACTGATGAAGAAATGAACGAAATTGCTAAGCTTGATAAGAATAAACGTTACTACCACCGCACCGACGAACAGCTTAACAGCTTTGCGGCATGGCGTCCTGAATTTGAAAGAGCTTAAGGCAACACCGCACAATTCACGGCGCACGCCTTGCTTGCATATTATTCCGTCAGACTGTCCAAAAATCAGTATCCATACGTCAGTATGCACACTGATTATTTGTACATTCTGACGAAAAATCT
>CAJODI010000072.1 GCA_905233145.1 uncultured Ruminococcus sp.
AGGACGCCGCAAGGCTGTCGCCTTGCAAGGACGACAACGAAGTATTGCGGAAAATAGACCGCAAAGATTGTCTATTTTTTATTTGAGTTTAGTATTAGTATAAGTTATCAGATAATGTCGTCTTTGTCGGCACTGTCGTCGCGCTCGTCCAAAGTGTTGCTTTCGAGCTCAACGTTTGCATATCTGCGCATACCGGTACCGGCAGGAATAACCTTACCTATAATTACATTTTCCTTAAGACCCACAAGGTTATCTATCTTGCCCTTGATTGCGGCGTCGGTAAGAACTCTTGTTGTCTCCTGGAACGACGCAGCTGAAAGGAAGCTGTCGGTCGCAAGAGCCGCCTTGGTGATACCGAGGAGAAGCTGGGTAAAGGTCGCTTCTTTGAGTCCCTCTTCGCCTGCGGCAATGCGCTTTTTGATCTGCTCGTTCTCGTAGAGCACCTCGTTTTTGTCGTAGGTCTGACCTGACATAAAGCCTGTGTCGCCTGCGTCGTCAACTCTTACCTTGCGCATCATCTGACGAACAATAACCTCGATATGCTTGTCGTTGATCTCAACACCCTGCAAACGGTAGGTACTCTGTACCTCGGAGATCAGGTAGTTCATTACAGCCTCGGGACCGAGAATATCGAGAATGTCATGCGGATTAACCGCGCCGTCTGTGATTTTGTCACCCTTCTTGATCTGATCGCCTTCGCCGACCTTTACACGGAAGCCAAACGGAATAAGATATGCTCTTTCGTCGCCTGTTTCTTTGTTATACACAACGGCGTGGCGTGCGTTTTTGATTTCTTCAAAGCGAACCTCACCGTCGATTTCACTGATAATAGCAAGGCTCTTTGGCTTTCTTGCCTCAAACAGTTCTTCTACTCTCGGAAGACCCTGAGTGATATCCTCCGCAGAAGCAACGCCGCCGGTATGGAAGGTTCTCATAGTAAGCTGTGTACCCGGCTCACCGATCGACTGAGCGGCAATGATACCAACCGATTCGCCGACTGTAACGGGCTGGCGGTTGGCAAGGTTTGAGCCGTAGCACTTGCGGCACGCGCCGTGCTTTGCGCGGCATTCCAGAACAGAACGGATCTTGATGCTCTCAACGCCGGAATCAACGATGATATTGGCTTCTCTGTCGCCCATCATAACGTCCTTGGATACAAGCACGTTTCCGTCGGCGTCGCAAAAATCCTCGAGCAAATAACGTCCGATAAGTCTTTCGTGGAGACCCTCAATTACGTTTGACTCGCCTGCCTTGATATCAAAGATTTCAAGACCCTCGTTGGTTCCGCAGTCCTCCTCGCGGATAATAACCTCCTGAGATACGTCTACAAGACGACGTGTGAGGTAACCTGAGTCCGCGGTTCTCAGCGCGGTATCGGCAAGACCCTTACGCGCGCCACGGGAGGAGATGAAGTATTCGAGAATGTTAAGACCCTCACGGTAGTTAGCCCTGATTGGAATTTCGATCGTCTTACCGGAGGTGTTGGCAATAAGTCCGCGCATACCTGCAAGCTGACGGATCTGGCTCATACTACCACGCGCACCTGAATCAGCCATCATAAAGATCGGGTTATAGCGGTCAAGGTTTCTTTGAAGAGCACCTGTAACGTCGTCGGTAGCCTTTGCCCAGATGTTAAGGATCTCCTCATAACGCTCCTCGTTGGAGCGCAGACCCATCATGTATTCCTCGCGGATCGAGTCAACCTCTTCCTCTGCCTTTGCTATGATCTCTTTCTTTTCGGGCGGAATAACGGCGTCGCAAACCGCAACGGTGATTGCGCCCTTGGTTGAGTATTTATAGCCCTGCGCCTTGATGTTGTCAAGCACAACGCTGGTTTTTTCGGTGCCGTGGATCTTGATGCACCTGTCGATAATCTTTTTGAGTCCGGACTTGCCGACAAGGAAGTCTACCTCGAACTTAAACTTGTTCTCGGGAATACTTCTGTCGATAAAGCCAAGATCCTGAGGGATCGGATTGTTGAAGATAATTTTACCGATTGTCGTATCAACAATCGCTGACTGCATTTCGCCGTCAATTTCCATCTCGCGGCGGACCTTGATCTTTGAATGAAGCTCGATAACGCCTGTTTGGTACGCCATCATGACCTCGTCAACATTGCGGAACACCTTGCCCTCTCCGCGCTCGCCGTCCTTGTCAAGAGTGAGGTAGTACGAGCCGAGGATCATATCCTGAGTCGGAACCGCAACCGGCTGACCGTCGGAGGGCTTGAGCAGGTTGTTGGCGGCAAGCATAAGGAATCTTGCTTCTGCCTGAGCCTCTGCCGAAAGCGGAACGTGAACCGCCATCTGGTCTCCGTCGAAGTCGGCGTTGTAAGCGGTACAAACCAGAGGATGAAGCTTGAGCGCACGACCCTCAACAAGCACCGGCTCAAACGCCTGGATTCCCAGACGGTGAAGTGTGGGTGCACGGTTAAGGAGCACCGGATGACCCTTGATTACAACTTCAAGCGCGTCCCAAACGTTGTCCTTGGCGCGTTCAACGGCTTTTCTTGCAGATTTGATGTTCTGCTCAGCCTTGGTTTCGACAAGTCTTTTCATAACGAACGGCTTGAACAGCTCCAAAGCCATTTCCTTAGGCAGACCGCACTGATACATTTTCAGCTCAGGGCCTACAACGATAACGGAACGGCCGGAGTAGTCAACACGCTTTCCGAGAAGATTCTGACGGAAACGGCCCTGCTTACCCTTAAGCATATCGGACAGGGATTTGAGCGCGCGGTTGTTTGGACCCGTTACAGGTCTGCCGCGTCTGCCGTTGTCAATAAGAGCGTCTACGGATTCCTGAAGCATACGCTTTTCGTTGCGGATAATGATTTCGGGAGCGTTGAGCTCAATCAGCTTTTTGAGTCGGTTGTTTCTGTTGATAACCCTGCGATAGAGGTCGTTGAGGTCTGAGGTCGCGAAACGTCCGCCGTCCAACTGAACCATAGGACGGATATCCGGCGGAATAACCGGAACAACGTCGAGAATCATCCACTCGGGGCGGTTGCCCGAAAGGCGGAAGCTTTCAACAACGTCAAGACGCTTTAGGAGGCGAACTCTCTTCTGTCCGCTTGCGCTTTCAAGCTCTTCCTTGAGCTGAGCCGAAAGAACGTCAAGATCAATTTCTTCAAGCAGCTTTTTGATTGATTCCGCGCCCATGCCTGCCTGAAAATCGTCCTCATATTTAAGGCGCATTTCGTTGTATTCAGCCTCGCCCATACACTGATACTTGGTGAGGTCGCGGCAGTCGCCGGGGTCGGTTACTATATATTGTGAAAAATAAAGTACGTTTTCAAGTGTTTTGGGAGAAATATCGAGCATAAGAGCGATTCGCGACGGAATACCCTTGAAATACCAAATATGTGACACCGGAGCGGCCAGCTCAATGTGACCCATGCGCTCACGTCTAACCTTTGAGCGCGTCACCTCAACTCCGCAGCGGTCGCAGACCTTGCCCTTAAAGCGAATTCTCTTGTATTTTCCGCAGTGACATTCCCAGTCCTTGGTCGGTCCGAAAATACGCTCGCAGAACAAGCCGTCGCGCTCGGGCTTGAGTGTGCGGTAGTTTATTGTCTCAGGCTTCTTAACCTCGCCGTAAGACCACGCTCTCATCTGGTCGGGGGAAGCAAGTCCGATCTTGATTGAATCAAATACATTATTATCTATCATTACTCTGCCTCCTTACATTTCGTCGCTGCCGTAGCTGTCAAGATCAAAGAGGTCGTCATCATCTTCCTCTTCCTCGTCGGCAAGAGAATCGTCAAACATGTTTCCTTCCTCGCCGCCTTCGTCAAGAGTGTAGCCGTCCATAGAAGTCATGATGCTTTCTTCGTCAAAATCTGACGGCACAACTGCGTCGGCGATATCCTCATCCTCATCAAACTTCTGCTTGATATCGATTTCCTCTCCATCCTTGTCAAGCACACGAACATCGAGCGAAAGCGACTGCAGCTCTTTGATAAGCACGCGGAAGGATTCCGGAATTCCCGGAGCCGGGATATTCTGACCCTTTACAATAGCCTCATAGGTCTTAACTCTGCCCACAACGTCGTCAGACTTGACGGTGAGGATCTCTTGAAGGGTATAGGCTGCGCCGTAAGCCTCCAGAGCCCAAACCTCCATCTCTCCGAAACGCTGTCCGCCGAACTGCGCCTTACCGCCGAGCGGCTGCTGGGTAACAAGAGAATAAGGACCGGTGCTTCTTGCGTGGATCTTTTCGTCAACAAGGTGATGCAGCTTGAGGTAATACATATATCCTACGGTTACCGGGTTGTCAAAGCGTTCACCGGTACGTCCGTCGATCAGCCAGGTCTTTCCGTCCTCGCTGTAGCCTGCGTCCTTAAGAGCGGCAAAGATGTCCTGCTCGTGCGCTCCGTCAAATACAGGGGTCATGATCTTCCAGCCAAGCGCCTTTGCGGCATAGCCGAGGTGAACCTCAAGCACCTGACCGATGTTCATACGGGAATCGAGCGGAGTTCCGTCGGGCAGGAATGGCATATCCTCAACAGGAAGGATCCTTGATACAACACCCTTGTTTCCGTGACGACCCGCCATTTTGTCGCCCACGCTGATTTTACGCTTGAGCGCGAGATAAACTCTTACAACCTTATTGACGCCGGGCTGAAGCTCGTTGCGGCTGTCGGCGCGGGTAAATACCTTTACGTCAACAACTGTTCCGCTTTCGCCGTGAGGCACTCTCAGCGAGGTGTCTCTTACTTCTCTTGCCTTTTCGCCGAAAATCGCGCGGAGAAGTCTTTCCTCTGCGGTCAGCTCGGTTTCTCCCTTTGGAGTTACCTTTCCGACGAGGATATCTCCTGCCTTTACCTCGGAGCCGATCTGGATTATTCCGTCCTCGTCAAGATATTTGAGCACGTCGTCGCCCACGTTGGGGATATCTCTGGTGATTTCCTCGGGGCCGAGCTTAGTGTCACGCGCCTCTGTATCATATTCCTCAATGTGAATTGAGGTGTAAACGTCGTCTCTTACAATTTTTTCGTTAAGCAGGACCGCGTCCTCGTAGTTATAACCCTCCCAGGTCATAAAGCCTATAAGAGCGTTTTTACCGAGAGCGATCTCGCCGTTTTCGGTAGCAGGACCGTCGGCAAGTACCTCGCCCTTTTTAACGCGCTGTCCTCTTTCTACAATTGGCTTCTGGTTAAAGCAGGTGCCCTGATTGGAGCGCAGGAACTTGATGACCTCAAAGTCCTGAACTCTTCCGGAATCGTACTGAACGCGGATGTTTCTCGCGTCAACGCTCATTACGATGCCGTCCTCCTCGGCAAGGATACATACGCCGGAGTCGGTGCCTGCCTTGTACTCCATTCCGGTGCCGACGATCGGAGCCTGAGAGCGCAGAAGCGGAACAGCCTGTCTCTGCATGTTCGCGCCCATGAGCGCGCGGTTTGCGTCGTCGTTTTCAAGGAACGGGATCATCGCCGTTGCGACGGAAACAACCATCTTAGGCGAAACGTCCATATAATCAAAGCGGTTTGCCGGAAGCTCCACGAACTCGTCGCGGTAACGTCCTACAACTCTGGAATTAACAAATCTGCCGTTTTCGTCGAGCGGCTCGTTCGCCTGAGCAACATAATAGTTATCCTCAACGTCTGCGGTCATGTATACAACCTCGTCGGTAACAACGCCGGTTTCCTTGTCGATCTTGCGGAACGGCGCCTCAACAAAGCCGTATTTGTTGATTTTCGCAAACGAAGCGAGGTATGAAATAAGTCCGATGTTCGGTCCTTCAGGAGTCTCGATTGGACACATACGACCGTAGTGGGTATAGTGAACGTCACGAACCTCAAAGCCCGCGCGGTCACGCGAAAGACCGCCGGGACCCAGCGCTGAAAGTCTGCGCTTGTGGGTAAGCTCCGCAAGCGGATTGGTTTGATCCATAAACTGCGACAGCGGAGAAGAACCGAAGAATTCCTTTATCGCCGCGGTCACGGGACGGATGTTTATAAGCGAATTCGGAGAAAGTGAATCCATATCCTGAGACTGGGTCGTCATTCTCTCTCTTACAACTCTTTCAAGGCGCGAGAAGCCGATTCTGAACTGATTTTGAAGCAGCTCGCCCACGCAGCGGATCCTTCTGTTTCCGAGGTTATCAATATCGTCGGTGTTGCCAACGCCGTGAGCAAGGCAGTTGAGGTAGTTGATCGTTGCAAAAATATCCTCAACCGTGATGTAGTTGGGAACAAGCTCGGCAGCTCTTTCTCTGAGCATATCCTTCAGCTCGTCCTCGTTCTGCGCGGAGTCAAGGATCTCGCAGAGAACGTCAAAGCGAACGTTTTCCTTGATCTCGCACTCTTCCTCGGCGTCAAAATCAACATACTTTGAGATATCAACCATACCGTTTGAAATAACCTTAACAACGGTTTCGTCGGCAGCCTTGACATAAGCAGTACTTACGCCGGCGTTCTCAATCTCAAGAGCCTTTGCCTTGGAGATTTTTTCATCTCTCAAAGCCATAACCTCTCCGGTGCGCGGATTGGCAATGGGCTCGGCAAGAGTGTTGCCCTCAAGACGGTTGGCTATACCAAGCTTTTTGTTATATTTATATCTTCCGACCCTTGACATATCATAGCGGTTGGGGTCAAAGAAAAGGTTGTTTATGTGAGTTTGCGCACTCTCGACCGTGGGAGGCTCGGACGGACGAAGCTTTTTGTAAACCTCGATAAGTCCCTCCTCAATATTGTGAGCGGCGTCCTTTTCGATAGTCGCCTTGATTCGCTCGTCATCGCCGAAGTAGTCGAGGATCTCGGCGTCTGAGCCAAGTCCGAGAGCTCTGATAAACGAGGTAACAGGGAGCTTTCTGTTCTTGTCGATACGAACATAGAACACGTCGTTTACGTCGGTTTCATATTCAAGCCACGCTCCGCGGTTCGGGATAACTGTGGTTGAATACAGCTCCTTACCGGTTTTGTCATGATCCATTTTATAGTAAACGCCCGGGCTTCTTACAAGCTGAGATACGATAACACGCTCCGCTCCGTTGATAACGAAGGTGCCGCTCGGCGTCATAAGCGGAAAGTCACCCATAAATACGTTGCTTTCCTTAATTTCTCCTGTTGACTTATTCAAAAGACGCGCGGTAACTCTAAGCGCGGCGGAATAGGTCGCGTCCCTGACCTTACACTCGATCACGCTGTAGTTTGGATGATCAACATCCAGCTCGTAATCAATAAAATCGAGCACGAGGTTATCCTGATAGTCGGTGATACCCGACACATCCTTAAATACCTCCTTGAGTCCTTCCTCAAGGAACCATTTGTAGGAAGCCTTCTGAATTTCGATCAGGTTAGGCATATCGATGACTTCTTCGATTTTGCCAAAGCTCATTCTCTCGGTTTTGCCAAGCTTCACGGGTTTGACATTAACCATAGGCGTATCACTCCTTAATTATTTTGGACATTGCGCCGCAGCGGCGGCAGTTTAGGCGAAAAAAACAGAGCATAGAGAAGGTTTGAATTCATCAAAAAAACATCTTGACAGCAACGGATTTTTGTGATAATATCCCTATGTCAAATGATAAATTTTCGGATAGATTCTATACTTTCGGTACACAACCCCATTTTAGTACATTTTACTATTTTACCTGCCCAAAGGGCAGTTGTCAAGTGATTTTTTGCAATTTTTTTAATATTTTAGCTTTATTTTCACTTTTTTGCAATTTTACTTCTCCAAAAGAACTAAAATTTTTTTGGAGATTATTTTCCGGCTTCAAAGCAACACCCGACAACGTTTAAGGATTTTTGCTTAACATAATATGCTTTCTTAACTTTTTAAAAACATCAAGAGTAACAACGCTTAGCTTAACAGGTATGACAAATGGTGAACGCAAAAAATGTTCACCATTTTTATTTTTTGATGTGCCCTATATGAGCAACGCTGCGCAATTCGGGTGTGCTAAATCGCCTAACAGCATTTGCAAATTTCTATACATTGTGATACAATAAATAAAATTATGTTTAAAATGTTTTTGAGGAGGGAGAAAAATGGCGGTTTACAGAATTGCAGACTTAAACATAAAAATTGATCCGCGTTTTCATCAAACCGAGCACAGGCTGGCGCCGTACCGTGCGGACTCTGAGTTTGCCGACTTTGAAATCAACCTTACCCCTGACGACTTTGACGAATATATATCCTCGCTTGCCCAAGCCTGCCAGGAGGACACTGCGGAAAGCACGCTGATTCTCACCAAAATCTGCAAAACCGTGCTAAGCCGCTACGACGGCTTTTTCTTCCACTCTTCTTGTCTTGCGCTTGACGGAGAAGGCTATCTGTTTTCCGCGCCGAGCGGCACCGGCAAATCGACCCACACCAGGCTGTGGCGTGAATATTTCGGCAGCCGGGTGACTATGATAAATGATGACAAGCCTATTGTGCGCCGGGTAAACGGAGAGTTTAGGGTATTTGGAACTCCGTGGATGGGCAAAGGCGAGATCGGCTGCAACACCAGCGCTCCGATAAAGGCCGTCTATTTGCTTGAGCAGTCAAAGGAAAACCATATTGAACAGGTTTCCGCAGGCAGAGCCCTGGGCGAACTGCTGGAAGCGACCCTGCTTCCGCGCGACCGCGCCGATATGGTCAGGCTGCTGGGGCTTTTTGACGAGCTGTTCTCGGAAATTCCTCTTTTCAGGCTTAGCTGCAATATGGATATTTCGGCAGTTAGACTTGCATACGGAGCGGCAAATTTCCCGGAGGAGGGACTGTAATGGATTTCGGTCAGGTTGTTTCAACAAAAAATATGAGACAAAGCGACGCGCATACTATTGAACACCATACATCTTCCGCCGAGCTTATGCGTCGCGCGGCTCAGGGGATTTTCGACTCTGCCCGGTTTACAGGCAAAGTTGCAATTGTATGCGGAAAAGGCAACAACGGCGGCGACGGCTATGCGCTGGCATGTATTCTTTGCAGCCAAGGAATCACTCCGACAATTTTTCGCGCAGCCGACGGCTTCTCTCCCGACGGACTTTACTATTACCAAACCGCCCTTTCGCTGGGCGCAGAGGAAGGAAATCTGAGCGTTCCCTCTCCCTTTGCAGGCTACGATATTGTTGTTGACTGTCTTTTGGGAACCGGCTTTTCGGGAACTCCGCACGGAGGAATCAGAGAAGCAATTGAGCTGATCAACTCCTGCGGCGCCTTTATAATCAGCGCGGACATCAACAGCGGTATCAACGGCGACACCGGTGTTGCGGAAATTGCCGTCAATTCTGATCTTACAGTTTCAATCGGCGCATATAAAACAGGAATGTTTCTCAACGACGCGCCGTACTATATAGATAAGCTGAGAAACGCCGATATCGGCATTCATCTTCTCAAAGAAGAATACAGGCTTATCGGTTATTCCGCGCTTCATATGTTTGAGGGCTACGGCTCAAAGGTCATGACGACCGCAGAGTTTTTTGCCGAAACGGGACTTGATCCAAAAACCTGTGATATTCCCGTGGTGCTTGGCAAGCTGAGCGCGGAGGAACGCAAAATCCACGTGGTAAAAACCGATCATTCGGCTGTTATTGCTGACTTTCAGTATATTTATTTCTGCGCCGATTATGTGGGATAACCAATCGCATTAAGGCAATACCGCATAATTCTGGTGTGCGGATTGCGTAGTCAGATTTTTCGTCAGAATGTACAAATAATCAGTGTGCATACTGACGTATGGATACTGATATGCAAGCAAGGCGTGCGCCGCGAATTGTGCGGTGTTGCCTTAACTCTAAAGGCAACACTAAAAGTAATTTGGGAGGAAACATGCGTAGCTTTTTTGAAAAATTTATGATTTTTATGCAGGGCAGATACGGATTTGACACGCTCGGAAAATTTTTGTTATGCGTATCACTGATGATCTGGTTTGTCGGGATCTTTGTATTTTCATTTCCGGCACGACTTATTATCAGACTGATAAACCTCGCGCTCGTAGGCTATATTATCTTCAGGGCGCTGTCGATGAATATCGTCAAAAGATCTGCCGAAAACCGCGCCTTTCTAAAGCTTTACAATCCGGTTAAGGCATGGTTTAAGCTGACATGGCAGAAGTTTAGGGACAGAAAAGATTTTCGATACATCAAATGCCCGGTGTGCAAGGCACAGCTGAGAGTAAAAAACAAAAAAGGCAAACACACAGTAAGATGTCCGAAGTGCAGCAGTGAATTTGAAAAGAAAATTTAGCTCCGCGCTTGACTTTTGGACATATAATAGGTTATACTTTAGGCAATACCGTATAAATTAGTATGGTGTTGCCTTTAATAAAATAACGAACGCGAAATTTGCGTTGGAAAGGACAAAACATGGCAAACGAAGAACTGATGCAGGATATGGACAACGAGGGCGCGCTTATTACCCTGACCGATGACGAGGGCAACGAAGTTGAATTTGAGTTCCTTGATGTTGTAGAGTTTGAGGGCGAGGAATATATCGTTCTTATCGAAAACAACGAGGACGCCGACGAAGTGGTTATCCTCAAAATTAACGCAATCGACGAAGACACCGAGGAATATGTAAGCATTGACGACGATGAGCTTCTTCAAAACATATTTGAAATCTTCAAGCAAAAATATGAAGGCGAAATCGAATTTGAATGATTTTACGGCAATACCGCATAATTTAGAAGTGCGGTATTGCCTATTTTTATGATTCACCTAATAAGGTCTGTGCTGCAACGGCGGATTTATGGAATTATTTGACTTTTTTTGAAGGAATTTGGCTAAGCCCAATATGCTTACCCCACAATTATGGTATAGCTTTGGTATATAAGTCCGCATTTTCGGTCAAAAAACAAAAAAATATGTACAAATAACCCAAAAAGAATTTCTGACTATTGTGCATTTAGCAGATTGAAAATTATGTAAATAAATGTTATCATATAAATAAGAAGTTATCTTCAAATAAACAAAAAAGGAATGAGTAAAATGTTCAAGAAAATTATTAGCACAGTTCTTTCGGTTTGCATGGTTCTCACCTGCCTCAGCGTGGGAATTGTATCTGCTTCCGCTGCGGAGGGTCTTACAGTTACAGGTACATCAAACTACTTTGACAGCTTTTCAAAAGTTGTTAATTCCGGAGAAAACAAAGTTACTGTAGCATTTGCAATTAAATCTGACAAGGATCTCTTAAACGCAGAATGGTATCTTACATACGACAACACAAAGCTTGAATTCATCGACGATGACAACATGGATATCGACGGCGACTGGACTATCATGCCATATGTTCCAAACGCAGTTATCAATACTGACGTAGGCAACAGACACGATACAATCTGCGGCAACGTTTCATCTGTATCGCTTGCAAAAATCAGCTCAACAGACAAGCCAAAGTCATTTGTTTCAGTTACCTTTGAAATTATCGGCACAGGTACCGCAAACGTTGATCTCCAGCTCAGAAACCTCACTCTGGGAACAAAGGACCCCTCAACAGGACTTCTTGATCCGGATACCGAAGAGGTAGCAGTTGTTCTCTATGAAACAGCTACTGATTCAACCTCTGTTAAGTCTTCATCGGCAGTTGTATACGAAGGCTATTATGACGAAAGCAATATCCCCGACGATTCAACTCCTGAGGACAGCAGCCTTACTTTCAAGAGTTATTCACTTTCACTCGCAAGCAATATTGAGATGAACTTCAATGTAGCTCAGAGCACACTTGAAGGCTACACAGATCCTTATATTGTAGTAAGCGTAGGAAATGAGAAAACAACAATCAGCGATTACACTGTTTCCGGCACAAACTACGTATTTAAGTATAACAAGATTTATCCGCAGCTCATAGGCGACGATATCACAGCTGTTCTTCACGCAACAAAGAACGGCAGCGAGAAGTATGGTCCTGAATACACAAGATCGGTAAAGGGCTATTGTACAAACATGTTTAAGTACGACCACACAACCTATGCAAAATTCCACACACTTCTTGTTAATCTTCTTAACTACGGCGCACAGGCTCAGACTTATATAGGTTACAATACAAGCAACCTTTGCAACAAGGATCTCACAGCAACACAGAAGAGCTGGGCTCTCACAGACCTCGGCACACTTAACAGCGTTAGAAACATGAACGCGGAACCCATCAGCAATCCTACAGTTACCTTTAACGCAGCGTCTCTCTCTCTCGGCAGCACAGTTGGTATCACAATGTACTTTACAACCGACAACATTGCCAACAAGACAATCGTTGCAACCGTAAGCGGAAATGAATACAGCTTTACAAGCGAGGATTTTGAACCGGTTAGCGGTTACACAAACAGATATAAATTAACATTTAGCGACCTTTATGCTAATGACATGAGAAAGACAGTTACCTTTAGAGCATATCAGAACGGCACATTGGTAAGCAACACAGCTACATACAGCATCGAATCTTATGTTGCCGCTCATACAAACGACGGAAACACAGTTGCTAACCTTATCAACGCTATGTATCTCTATGGTGAAGCTGCAAAGGCATACGCAGGATAAAAAGCACTCACCACCCTTTGACAGTATAATTAAAGGCGGTTAAAAAGCAGGAATTCCCTGTAAAACAAAAGCATGTCTGCAAGCAGACATGAGCACGGATCCTTTTAATAACGACCTCGGGCGGTGTTTCGTTCGGGGTCGTTTGTTTTTTAGTGTTTTCGGTCGGGCAGATAAATTTTAGGCAACACCGCACAATTCATGGCGCACGCCTTGCTTGCATATTATTCCGTCAGACTGCCCAAAAATCAGTATCCATACGTCAGTATGCACACTGAGACGAAAAATCTGACTACGCAATCCGCGCACCAGAATTATGCGGTATTGCCTTTATAAAAAAATTGTTCCCGGTTGTATTGATATTCCTAAACAAATATAAATACAGTCGGGAACAAACGTTTTTTTAGCTGATTTTATACGCCGGACCGATAATTGTCCATTGTCAATTGATCTAAAGAGGAGAATTATTATGAAAAAACTTAACCGATTTATGGCTATTATTCTTTCTTTCACGCTTGCTCTGTCATGCTTTTCAGGCACGGCGTTCGCAGCAACCGCTGCTTCGGAGACAGTAAGCGATGGCGAAAACGGCGACTACGCAATTTCGTCTCTTTATGTTGTCGGCAGCTCCGCGAACGGAGCATACGAATGGCTCAACGGCGCAGGCAATTATACGCTTTCGGAATCAAATCTCATGAATGATTACGGAAACGGGTACTACAAGATTGATTTTTTTGACGTACCCGCAGGCAATGATTATGAATTTAGAATTGCAGCACCCACAAGCAACGGAACATATGAATTTGGCGGCTTCAACAATACGGGTTACGACTCGGGAGACCCTTACAGAAATGAAATTAGTTATTCGCTGGATCTTTACGGCAATTCAATCTTTTTGGATATTGACGCAAAAGCGAATGTTTCAATCACCGTTGACACAACAAGCTATGATCCTTATTACGGAACAGGCTTAACAGCAAGCGTTTATATCGAATATACAGAGCAGAGATACGTACTTCAATGTTGTGATGAGCTGAACAATCAATATGGGCTTACAAGCCAGCCTTTCCCTTATCTTACAATGACTAAGTCGGGCGATCATTACGAATACACCTTCGATAATCTTCCCAATAGCTCACAAATGCTCTGGTGCTACATTCTAAAAATCGACAATAGCGGAATCATAAATCCTGATAGCTCCGGAAATGAATCCATGATTTTATTCAGAGTAGACCCAAACAACTATTACAATTACGCGAATCCTTCCGCAACAATATACTACTATCCTGAAACTCAGACCGCAGATATCAGCGGAGACGGAATCATAACCCCAAACAGCAGCGGTTTTTCTTCATTGACCCTTGAAACAAACGGAAATAGCTGGTCAACCAATGGTAATTATACAACAAGCTATCAAATGATGCAGCATAATTTTGATTATGACAACAGCAGCTTCTATGAAATCACTTTATTTGATCTTGAGCCAAATCAAAACATAGGCCCCATTTATTCCGGCGATGATTACTATGAATTCTATTTTAAAAGTGATTCAGTTTACAACAACATTCTCGCCTGCGACCAAAACTCGGTTTATGAATTTTCTAACACAGGATTAGAACCTACTTCCGGTTGCTCCCAGCTTGTTTCAAGCTATGATCTGTATGATCCGGAAATAAGATTGCCGCGCTTTAAGCTTACAACCAAGTCCGATGTAAAGATCACCGTATCTGTTTATGATGACTACTCAGGAAACGGAAACAATATTTCAATGACTGTTGACATTATGCCAAAAGCCCCTGTATGCTTTGTTTCCGGCACAAAAAATCTTACAGAAACCGGCTGGAGCTCAACGCCAACCGAAAGCAACACTATGAGTTATATTAGCGGCATGTATACTTATCACAGCAGGTACCTTGAAAATGTTGGCGATATATATGAATTCTTCATTATACAGCGTTACAATGATGAAATCACATGGCGGGGATATAACTCTGTCAGCTATACTGATTATTCCTATAACTTTGAATATAACTACGAAACCGGCAGCTACGATTATTCGGGCTTCCCTCAAGCTATATATGGACTCCATCCATACAGATTTGAACTCACTGAACCCGGCTACGTGGAAATCCACATGGACGAAAGCGGCGGTAATGTCTCAATATATGGCAACGGAATAAAATTGCTTGCTCCGTATGAGTTCACCAACCTATCCGTACAAGCCGGCCGTATATCTGATGACCCAAACGGTCAGATTGAAGGAATTTATCCCGATTCCGCCTATGAATTTAATCCCATGGAAATTAACGGAAATAATTACAGCGTAACATTTAAAAATGTTCCTGCCGGCAAAAACTATTGCTTCTCTATTCTTGCCGACCCTACGTCTTATTATATTCCTGATTATTCTGCCGACTATGATCCTGAATCCGGCAAATCGGTCTTCTGGCAATTTGAACTGGGTGCAGATCAGTGGGAGGATTATCCCACAGGAGCGTCCGAGTGTATTTATCCTGCCGAACCTGGTTCCCGGATGATGCAGTTTAATCTTGATATCAATGCCGACGTTGAGATTATTTTTGACAGCACATATTACGACACAGAAACAGGCAAAGGCGGCAGTATTATTCTTAAAATCACCCCGATCAAAGGCGACGTAAACGGAGACGGAATCACAGACATAACAGACGCGACCGATATTCAGTTTTTCCTTGCTATGCTGGATGATTTCACCCCTGCGCAACAGAAAAATGCTGACGTTGACAACGACGGACAGATGTCCATAAAGGATGTTACAAAAATTCAAAAGTATCTTGCAGGCATGATTGAAAGCTTATAGGCAACACCGCACAATTCGCGGCGAATGCCTTGCTTGCGTATTATTCCGTCAGACTGCGCAATCCGTATACCATAATTACGCAGTATTGCCTATAATACTATTATCACTATAATACTATTATCAAATAAAACCCATTAGCATTTATTTTAACCGTTTCTAATTGAAAATAGTATAAGGTTGTAATATCCGAAGTAATGTGGTATGATTAGAATGAGTAAAAATGAATGGGAATGGTTTTGTGGCAAAGGTTGTGCCGCTTTTCAGCGGAAGCAAGGGAAACTGTTATTACATAGGAACCTCGGCTCAGGGCGTTTTGATTGACGCCGGCAGGTCGTGCAA
This sequence comes from uncultured Ruminococcus sp., assembly GCA_905233145.1. Lineage (GTDB taxonomy): Bacteria > Bacillota > Clostridia > Oscillospirales > Acutalibacteraceae > Ruminococcoides. Next base: position 15,642 of record CAJODI010000072.1, read on the forward strand.
GCAAATTGAACTTGCAATGGAAGCAAACGGACTGAGCATGAAAAACGTTTCGGCTCTGTTTATAACTCACGAGCATACCGATCACTGCAGCGCAGTAAAGGTTCTCTCACGTCGGTATGGGCTAAAGGTTTTTGGCAGCAATGGTACGCTTAAAGCAATTTCGGGCGGTCTTTATCCCGAAACAAAGCTTGAATTAATAGAATCCGAGCTCGCACTGAGCGATATGAGTATTCAGCGAATTGATACTCCTCACGACGCTGCCGAAAGCTGTTGCTATCGAGTGACAGCCTCAGACGGAAAATCAGCTTTGATTGCCACCGATATGGGCGTTATGCTTCCCGAAGTCAGAGACGCTGCTTTGAAAAGTGATTTTGTCGTGCTGGAATCCAACCACGACGTTGATATGCTGAAATTCGGCGAATACCCTTATCCGCTGAAAAAACGTATTCTTTCCGACAAAGGACACCTTTCAAATGACGCCTGCGCCGCCGAGCTTGCCGATTTGGTCAAAAACGGAACGCTCAGGCTTATGCTCGGGCACCTCAGCGAACACAACAATACTCCCGAAATAGCCACACGCACAGCGATTGTCGCACTTCAAAAAGAAGGAATGAAACGTAACCTTGACTTTACCCTTGACATTGCTCCGGGTGAGCCGCGTGTAGGAGCAGTGATATTTTAATGCTGAGGGTTAATATTATTTGTATCGGAAAAATCAAGGAAAAGTACTTTACAGACGCAATCGCCGAATATTCAAAGCGACTCGGCGCGTTTTGCAAGTTTAGCATCACAGAGCTTGCCGAAGAACGAATCCGAAGCAATTCTCCGAACGCATCCCAAACTAACGCTGTAATCAAGGCTGAAGGCGAAAGACTTTTGCAGAAAATCAATCCCTCGGATTACGTAATTGCCATGTGCGTCGAAGGCAAACAGCTTTCAAGCGAGGAGCTTGCGAACACTATTGACAATATTTCGGTGTTCGGGAAAAGCACGGTTGATTTTATAATCGGAGGAAGCTACGGACTTTGCGGCGAGGTCAAAAAACGTGCCGATTTTTGCCTTTCAATGAGCAAAATGACCTTTCCTCATCAGATGGCGCGAATGATTTTGTCGGAGCAAATCTATCGCGCGTTCGAGATTTTGAATAACGGAAAATATCACAAATAGCGGAGCAAAAAAATGGCACTTGACGGTATTTTTTTAAGACATATAAAAAATGAAATAGAATCAGTCGCACTTGGCGCGAGAGTTTCGCAGGTTTATCAGCCCAATCGAGACGAGCTTGTGATAAACCTGAGAACCTTTCAAGGAACAAAAAAGCTGCTTCTGTCGGCAAGAGCAAATTCACCCAGAATCAATTTTTGCGAAGAAACCCCCGAAAACCCGGCGCAGCCTCCAATGTTTTGTATGCTGCTCAGAAAACGGCTTGGCACCGGCAAGCTTACGGCAATAAGGCAGGAAGGCTGCGACAGAATTCTGTTTCTGGATTTTGAGTGTGTAAACGAGCTCGGAGATTTGGTCAAGCTTACGCTTGCCTGCGAAATCATGGGAATGTACAGCAATATAATTGTAATCAACGGTGAAAACGGCGTGATAATAGACGCGCTCAAAAGAGTTGACCTGACCATGAGCAGCCAAAGGCCGGTGCTTCCAAACGTAAAATACGAGCTTCCGCCGGCACAGGATAAGATTAATATTCTGACGAAAGACGCCATTGAAATTGCCGAACGGCTCAAAAAGCTTAAAGCAGAAATGCCATTGTCAAAGGCACTTCTCAGCGTGATTCAGGGCGTTTCACCGATAATATGCCGTGAACTTGAATACAGAGTTTTGGAAGGTGCAACAAACAGGCTTGAGGGTGCGCTGTTTGACAAGCTTGTTGCAGAGCTTGTCAGCTTAAAAGCCTTAACCGAAGCCTGTACCGGCAAGCCTTGTATCGTCTATCGTGAGGACGGAAAACCTATGGATACCGCGTTTATGCCGATTTTGCAATATCATGGTTTTTTGAAAACGCGTGAGGCGGACAGCTTTTCAAAAGCACTTGAGAGCTTTTACAGGGAGCGCGATTCTCGCGAGCGAATGAGAGTGAAAACCCAAAGCCTTGTAAAACTGCTTAACAATACGCGCGAAAGAATTTCACGAAAAATCATAAAACAGCAGTCTGAGCTTGCGCAATGCGCAGACAGAGAAGGTTTGAGAATACGCGGAGATCTTTTGCAGGCAAATTTATACAAAATAAAAAAGGGCGCAGAGTATGCCGAGGTTGAGAATTTTTACGATGAAAACAACGGAACACTCAGAATAAAGCTTAACCCTGCAATATCCCCGGCGGCAAACGCTCAAAAATTTTATAAGGACTACCAAAAAGCTAAAAACGCGGAAATCGCTCTTGCCAAACAGATAAAAAAGGGAAGCAGCGAGCTTGAATACGTTGAATCGGTCCTCGACGAGATTGACCGCGCTGAAAATGAGCGTGAGCTGGCGCAGATTCGCGAGGAACTGACAGAACAAGGCTATTTAAAAAAGCAGAAGTCCAAACAACGTCAAAACGCACAGCTTCCGCCGATTGAGTTTGAATCAAACGATGGTTTCAAAATACTTGTCGGCAGAAATAACCGGCAAAACGACAAGCTGACTCTCAAAACTGCGGCAAAAAACGATGTCTGGCTCCACACAAAGGATATTCACGGTTCGCACGTGATAATATCCTGCAACGGCAAACAGCCGAGCGAGGAAGCTATTCTTTACGCCGCGCGCCTTGCGGCTTATCACAGCAAAGCAAGAAACAGCTCGAACGTTCCGGTAGATTACACCCTTGTCAGGCATGTGAGCAAGCCAAATGGTGCAAAACCGGGAATGGTGATTTACACCGACAACAAAACCGTATATGTTGACCCTGTTAAGCCGTAATTTGAGATATTTTCTATATAAAAAACCGATCCACATCAGTTTGACGTAGATCGGTTTTGCTTATATTAAATTAACACAGTTGTAGAAGTAAGCTGCAAAACGAGCTTCGTCTGACTTCCACTCGTCTGAGAGTCTTACGCTCAGTGTCATCTTCTTGGGCGCTTCGCAGGTCGCTACTGCTGTGCCGTCAACTGTTGCTGCGGAAGCGGAAGCCATTGTTGCTGTAGCTACTGAAAGTGTCATAAGAGCTGCTGTTGCGATGCTGATGATTCTTGTTTTGATTGATTCTTTCATAACTAAGCCGTTCTATCGGGCTTTTGATAGAGCGGCATAAGTTTTTCTCTAAAATTTGTTGCGAAAAGGCTTTAATACTAATCTCAGATAAAAAGTGGACAAAGATTTGCGAGGATATTTTTCGCAAGACGAGGCGAAGGACGCCGCAAGGCTGTCGCCTTGCAAGGACTTGCGGAAAATAGACCGCAAAGATTGTCTATTTTTTATTTGAGTTTAGTATAAACAAGCTCTAATATTGCTCAGCCTGTCGCGTTAAAAAACTAAAAGAACGAGCATTCCACCTGTTATTTTTCAGGGTCAATTTCAGCCGCGATAACCTCGGCAATTTGTTTTGAATCAGCATCGTTTTCGGAATGAAAAACATCCATAGGGTAAACTTCGTTGTCAGCCACGTTATCAACTATGGGGGCGTTTTCGATCCTGCTGTCTCTTGATGGCAATTCAAGAGGATATAAATTGCTTTTTTGGGTATATTTATTTGTTTTTTTGCGCATAATATAACCGCCTTATCAGTTGTTTTTACAGGTATATTATCTGTATTTTGAACAGCATTATACATGCACAAAATGATTGACACAGCAGTTGATATTTGCTAGAATAAAATCGGATATCATTATAATATTATTAGATAACAAGGAGGACTCACAATGAAAACAGTTTATGACTTCACGGTTAAGGACAGAAGCGGCAATGATGTAAGCCTTTCTTATTATCGCGGCAAGGTTTTGCTTATTGTCAATACCGCAACCGGCTGCGGCTTCACTCCGCATTACGAGCCGCTTGAGGCTATGTACAAGGATTTGAAGGATAAGGGCTTTGAAATCCTTGATTTTCCGTGCAATCAGTTTGCAAATCAGGCTCCCGACAGTGATGAAGAGATTCATCAGTTCTGCACGCTCAAATTCGGCACAGAATTTCCGCAGTTCTCTAAAATTGAGGTCAACGGAGAAAACGCCGATCCGTTGTTTGCTTTTATGGCGGAACAAAAGCCGTTTGAAGGTTTTGGAAAAGGTATAAAGAATGCTGCTCTTAATAAATTTGCTCAAATGAACAACAAGAACTTCGGCGATAAAGCCTATATCAAATGGAATTTTACCAAATTTTTGATTGACCGCGAGGGAAATGTAATTTCAAGATTTGAGCCTACTGTGGACATGGAAGATGTTAGAAAAGCTGTTGAAGCAGCGCTGTGATTCATTAATAAAAGAAAGCTCTGACATTTTTTCTGCCGCGCATTTAAGGCAATACCGCATAATTCAGGTGTGCGGATTGCGCAGTAAGATTTTTGGGCAGTCTGACGAAACAATATTCAAGCAAGGCGTGCGCCGTGAATTGTGCGGTGTTGCCTTAATACGAAATCTTGGCTTTGTTGAATTATTTGAGATGTCCTAAATAGTCTTAAAAAGCTCTCCTTAAATCAGCAGGAGAGCTTTTTAATGTTTTAAGCTTAAACCAATTGGTAATTATAAACAAAAATATTATCTCTGATTTATACAATATAAACAAAACTCCGATTTAAAAAAACTTTTGAAAAAAGTGTTGACTTTTTCGTATTTAGGGTGTATCATAGTCACGTACTCAGATGAACAACCGCAAAACGAGTTGTG
>CAJODI010000073.1 GCA_905233145.1 uncultured Ruminococcus sp.
AATGTCGTTTTCTTGCTGTTGAAATGTGATGATATTTTACAAGTCTTTATCTGTTACTTATGCTGAGAGGCTGCCGCATCATTTTGCGACAGCCCCTTAATAGTTACCGTTTATTCACCAATCGTCTACATCAAAAAACAAATCACTCAATCATCAATAAAACACTGTTTCCGTTGTCCTGATTGTAAACATGCTTTCCGACGATTCGAAGCAGGCTTTGAATATCCCCGATGTTGGGCGAGGAAAACTCTATATAGGAATTGACCGGATCGTTTTTGTTTTCCGCGGGGTACATATCACCCGCAACAACATAAAATTCTTCTAAAATATCCTCCAACGGATATTGTGAAATCAGCGCGTCGGAAGGTTGGTTTTCGCCGTACTCCGGCTCCTGTTCAAATATAATCGAGGTAACATATTCGCCGTTGATTTCATAGATGTTTTCTTCATGCGTTTTGTATGCGCCTGTGTCATACTTCGCCGGATGATAAACTCTTATATTCTTCATCACAATTTCCTTATAAATACGATTTTGTGCGTTCCGTGTCGATGACCGGCTCCGAGTCATGTGATTTAAACACACAACACCAAATCTGCCTTTTTCGTTTTTTCCAGACACAGCCGCACATTCGGCATATCGCTGAAATCGACAAACCGTTCCGCGTCCTCTTGTTTCATGCCGGTTTTCATTTTTCTCTCTATCAATCGCCGCCGGAGTATTTGCGCGTCCGCTTTGAGCGCGATGGTGTAATCCGCATATTGTGACAGCTCACGCCAGCCGTCCGCGTCCAGAAGAAGATAGTTGCCTTCGAGCAATACAATGTCCGCGTCAACAGCGATCGCGTCCTCCACCGGATCATGCCGTTGTCTGTCATAGTGCGGCCATTTACAAGGGCTGCCGGCGGTCACTTCCTTTATCTTTTCCCAGAGCGATGGCAAGTCGAAGGTTACAGGTGCGCCTTTGATATTCGCCAAGGGAACTTCTTTTCCGTTTCTTTCAATTGTGTGAGTTAAAAGAAACGCTTGATTGAAATGAAAGCCGTCCATGCCGACAGCCTGCACGGATTTTTCGGGAATCACTTCCTTTGCCAAATGCTCCAAAAAACTGACAAGCGTGCTTTTCCCGGTCCCGGGAGGTGCCGCGAGCATCACCAAAACGCGGCGCTGTTTTGTTGTATACAGCTGTGCCAGCTGTTTCAGCAGCGGAACAAACACCTCGTCCACAATGGTTTGAGCGTAAGTTACGCTGACGTCGATTCCGTTGATTTTAGCTGAATATTGCATCAGTATGTCCCCTGTTTCATCACCAATTTTCATAGCGCCGGTTTTGATTGACCGCCGCCATTTGCCGCATTTCATCATCACTCAGCTCAAAGTCAAAAATCTGAAAGTTCTCGGCAATATGGTCGGGATTGGAAGAACCGGGAATGGCGATATAGCCTGCCTGCAAATGCCAGCGCAGAATAATCTGCGCCGAGGTTTTGCCGTGGTTTTTGGCAATCGCCGTGACCGTTTCATTGTTGAAATTTTCTGACGTATGACCTCTGCCGCCGAACGGATACCAAGACTCCACCACAACGCCGTATTGGCGGACATATTCCTGCAAGGCGGTGTTTTGATAATAAATGTGATTCTCGTTTTGAATAACGGCAGGCGGTATCTGCGCGTAGGACATTACCTCGTCAAAGGTTTCGGGCGTGTAATAGTTGGAAATGCCGATAGAACGCACCTTGCCGTCGCGCACAGCCTGCTCCATTGCTTTGTAAACCGCTTCGTCGTTGCTGCTGGGCTGATGAATCAGCATCAAATCAATATAATCAAGCCCTAAATCATGCAGAGAATCGTTGATTCCCTGCGCGGCGCGTTCGTAATCGCTTGGCATAATTTTGCTTGTGACAAACACATCTTCACGCTTCACAATGCCCTCGGCAACCGCCTTTTGAATTCCCTTGCCGACGCCTATTTCGCATTGATAATAACGCGCGGTGTCAATCAAACGGTAGCCGTCCTTCAGTGCGTAATAGACCGAATTTTCCGCTTCCTCGTTGGACAGCGTCCACGTTCCCAAGCCGAGTATCGGCATCTCATAGCCGCTGTTTAGCTTCACGGTTTTTGACCGGAAGTCAAACTCCGCCGCGGATATTTCACCGTTGGCGGTAGGCTGTGCCGTAGTTTCCACTGTTGTATTCTCCTTTTCCGTTGCGCTTTGCCGCTGTCCCTCTTTCGATTGCGAACAAGCTGCCATCAAAAACAATACGGATACTGCTAATAAAAAAGCAATCGCTTTTTTCACCGGTATCACTTCCTTCGCACTTTCTTCTACTATAATACCTTATCCAAAGGCACCCGTCAACTAAAAACTGCGCTTTGATTTCCCTTTTCTTTGATTAGACATCGCAAATTTTGAATAATTTTTGCCGACACAAATAGGCATTTTCAAAAGAGCAACCATTACCGTTACGTGCGGATATTGTTGCTCTGTTTTTTTTTATAATATATTCTTTTGTTCTTGAAAAAACACCGTATATGATATATAATAAAGCAAATATTTGTTTTTCACGACAATATTCGCAATAGTCCAAAATAAACAATCCAAGCCATAACGGAGGACTTGAAATGAGTAGTAATCATTTAAACACGGAAACGCGGAAAGACTCACGGCTTTTCGAGCTGGATTTGTTGAAGGCGGTGGCAATCATCGCTATGATTTTATGCCATGCGGTGTCACGGCTCGGTATCCACAATCCGGGATACGAAAATGAGTTTCTCTTTTTCCTCGGCGAGGAAATCTTGGGAGATTATCTTTGCGTTGCCCATGCGTTCATGTTTGCGATGGGCGTGGGTATCGTTTATTCGAGAAAAAGCACGCCGAAAAATTTGATGCTTCGCGGCGTGAAGCTCTATCTGCTTGGATATCTGCTGAACTTCTTACGCTACGGAATGTATAATCTGGGCGAAGGTATCATCACCGGCGAGTTCCGGTCTGACATATTGAAGGCGTTTCTCGGAATGGATATTCTGCATTTTGCAGGACTTGCGCTGATTGTCACCGGTGTTCTGAAATTACTGAAGCTCCGTGAGGTTCACCTGCTTGCAATCGCCGGAGTTCTCTCGCTGATAGGCTCGGTTATTCCGGTTATCGACACCGGAAATTTTGCCGGGAACTGGTTCATCGGTCACCTCGTTACTACAAACTCGGAAACCTGCTGTTTTGTGTTTTTTAACTGGTATATTTTCGTGGCGGCAGGTATGATATTCGGAAAAATTATCCGCGGAACAGAGAATCGCGACCGTCTTTACAAGCGGCTGCTGATTATCTCCTGCTGCGTTATGGCAGTGTATATCACGCTGACATTCTGCTTCGGCACGTTTTTCCTCAGTAAAAATCACGACTACTATTCAGCGAGTTTGCCGGAAGCCGCCGGACTGTTGTCAATCGACCTGAGTTTTCTCTCGGCGTTCTACTTCCTGCTTAAACTCGTTCCTGCCGAAAAGCTCAGCGTGTTTATAGATATGAGCCGCAACATTACATCAATCTACTTTATCCACTGGTGCATTCTCGGCTTTTTGGATTGCATTGTCTGCTATCTGTTTGAAGTCAGCTTCCCTTGGCCGGTCATTTATCTGATTGGAGTAGTCTTAATCGTGCTGTCGAGTTTGATTGCAAAGCTATGGGCAAGCCGAAAACGTTTTGCAAAAGCGAAGTAGTCCCTCAATTCCACAACCATTTTTAACCGTTATCGGAGGTATATTGATGATAAAACAAATTGACATGGAAAGCATAGGGCATTTTGTCCATTCAAACGGAAACGAAACGCTGACAATTGTTTTAAGAGTTGCGCTGACAGAGAAAATCAATACCGCGCATATGCAGACGGCTCTTGAAAAAGCCGCGCAGAGGTATCCGAATTTTCACTCGGTGCTCGCAAGCGGCGGCAAAGGTCTTGTGTATGAGCTTTCAAACGACAAACCTGTTCTGCAAGACGGCGACAAAAAAAGAAAGCTCGCGTCAGACGAGCTTCACGGTTTTCCGTACTGTGTTTCCTGCGAGGGCAATATGCTCAAGCTCAGTGTTCACCACGGCATAACCGACGGCTACGGAGCGACCGAATTCATAAAAACATTATTGTATTATTATCTGAAAGAATGCGGCAAGCCCGTTACGGCTGACGAAAACATCAGGCTGCTTGAAGCTCCGTATGATGAAGCGGCAGAGGAAGAACTGTCGCACCTGAAATATTATGACAGAGATTTTAAGCAGGAACAGCCGCAGTTTGGCGAAGTAAAGCTGTTTTCGCTGCCTGTTGAATTTTGGGATGAAGCAGGAAAATATGAGTTTAAGCACTTCAAGCTGTCAATGTCTGTGAAGCAGGCTGCCGGATTTGCCCGTCAGTGCGGCTCATCCGTAACCGCTCTTATCAACGCGGTTATGTGCAAGGCTTTTCAGACCGCATATGATCTTGAAGGGAAGCTGCTCATCAACAGTATCACATCCAATTTCAGGCGGCTTCTGCCGAGCGACACGCTTCATAATTTTTCGGGGTGGTTCCTGTCGTTTTACACGCCCGAAATGCATGGAATGAGCCTTGCGCAAACCGCCGCCGTGATGAAAGGTATGATTACCCGGAACAACACAAAGCAAAACGCGGTGAAAGTGCTGAGCGAACGCACCGCAAAAGGACTGAAATACCGCGAAATGCCCTTTGATGAGATTTTCGCTGACAAGCCCGGTAATATGATGGAAAAGAAAGCTGTCCGCCAAAGCCTGGGCGGTCTTATCACCAATGTCGGAGCGCTTGGAGTCACCGAAAGTATGCAGCCGTGGATTGAGGATATGGAGCTTTATATTCCCGCAATCACCGCGCCTATCGTGTTCGGCGTAAACTCTGTAGGCGACGCGCTCACCGTATCGGTCGTGCAGTCGTTTGAGGACGAGGACATCGTAAAAGCGTTCTGCAAGGTGTGCGATGAAAACGGTCTGGACGTCACCTGCCGCGATATGGGAATAGAAGTGATGGACACGCTTGAAAAGGATTCCGTAAAATTATTATGATATCAAAATAGATTCATCGTAAAAAGTAGTTCTTGACTTGACTATTTTTGAACGTTGAGTAAAATAGTAATTAGCGGAGGAGGTAAAACGCAATGCTTGATACCGAAAAAGAAAAACGCCAACGCGCTGTGAAGATTGCCAAGGCTATCAACAGCATAGAAGGCGTTCCGATTCCGAATGAAACAGATGAGATTTTCCGCCAATGGATTGACGGTGAAATCACCGATGAACAGTTGACCGAAATAATGCTTTCCGTGTGCAAGAGGATTTAATGTGAGTAAATATGATATTTATCTTCTGGAAAACAGCAGGGTACTAAAAAATAAACTTGGTATAGAAAACGAAGCTACACTTGATAAGGCAGAGTCCATTATGGCAAACACAAAAATGGCATTACTTTACAACAGTAGCTTTTCAGATTTTTCTCCATCGGGCGTTTGCAAGATTCACAAAACCATCTTCGGTGATGTATATGAATGGGCAGGCGAATAAAGTACTATACAAACGATTATCACCCGACGCCTCACGAATATGTCGAGGGAGAATAGAGCGTACTCTTTGATTACAGCGTCGCAAATTTTGAATAGTTTTAACTGAAATAAACCAACATCATCAAAAGAGCATCAATAACTGGTTCTTTGCAGTTACTGACGCTCTTTTTTCTCTTAAAATCGGCATATCTATGCGGCTATCGGGACTTTAAACGGTCTCCAAACGTGAACGCCGCAACAAATATCCGCATAAATACTGAACATTCAAGGCTTGGAACGTCCGTTTCAAGTCTTTTTTCGTGTTTTCGATTTTGCAAGGCGTTAAAGTTATTTATGCAAAATCGAGGTCGAAACTTGCAAAAAATCTTGGAACAGCATCAAAAGACCAGCACTTTTTCATTAGGTTGAAAAGGACTGTTGCGTAGTATCTCTATACGGCTGACTGATACTTTTTCGAGTTAGAACAACTCCAATTTCAAAGCTCTCTCACCCATCGAAAACCAATTTAATTTACCACTCATCATAAATCTAAATTTTATCCCAATAAAATTGCCTCATCACGGATTTTTGTGGGGAAATAAAAAGTAAATATTGAAAAAGAGCATAGGAAGCTCCAAAATTGTAGTTGCGAAACAAACAATGAGGAG
>CAJODI010000074.1 GCA_905233145.1 uncultured Ruminococcus sp.
TCAACTACAGGCTCTTCTGTTGTTGTCTCAACTACAGGCTCTTCTGTTGTTGTCTCAACTACAGGCTCTTCTGTTGTTGTCTCAACTACAGGCTCCTCTGTTGTTGTTTCAACTACAGGCTCGGTTTCAGGGGGAATGTAATTAGGATCATAAGGACCGGCATAAACCTGAGTTTCGCTGGAAACAGGTGTTGCAGTTTCCTGCGGAACGCTGCGGGTAACAACCAGCTCGCTCGAAGCGGGGTCAGCCATGCCCTTAACTCTGTTTACAATTGTAAGCTCCTTAACGTTAAGGTCAACTGTTGTGTCGCCCTCGCCTACAACCTTGAAGGATACTGTTACGAACGTAACATCCTCGCCGCCGTTGTTAAGCTTTGGAGCTGCGGAAGCTGATGAATAGTTTCCGAGGATTCTGCCGTTGGCAACTGTCTCTGGCTTCGCGTTAAGAATGAGGTCGGGAACCTGAGGCATAATCTGCTGCTCCCAGTCCTCGTTTACATTAAGCTCTTCATCATACTGAAGAACGTTAGGATCAAAGTTGAGTTCCCAGTCAAGATTAAGGAGGTTCTTTGTTGTGTTAATCTTGTAGGTTACTGTAACAACGTCGTCGTTAGCAGCAAGCTGGTCCTTAGAGAAGCTCTGAACTGTCTTTGGGAAATAGTTTGATGTTCCTGTTACTGTGAGGAATTCACCTGAAGGCTGTGCAGCCTTTGTTGTTTCAGCCTCAGCGGGCTTAGTTGTTTCAACAGCCTTTTCGGTTGTTGCTTCCTCAGCAGCTGTTGTGTCCTCATCAACAGCCGGAACAGTTGCCGGTGTGTAATCGGGATCATAAGCTCCCTCATAAACCTGTGTAGCAACTTCGCTTACGGCAGTTGAATCGGGATTCTTAAGATAAGCCTTAACTACAGACTCCTCTGATTCGGGATCAAGAAGCATTGTATCGGGGTTTCTCAAACCGAGAGTCATGTTTCTTACGTCGAGGTTTACTGTTGAATCCTTAGGATCAAGAACCTTAAAGGTGATTGTGAATATTGTAACGGGCTTGCCGTCATTAGAAGCAATTTTATAAAGTGAGCTTACGCTTGCAGCGTTTCCGTTAATTGTGCCGGGACCGCTTGGGTTGTCGGTATTGATTACGGAGTTCTTTGCCGCAGGTACGATCGTCCACTCGTCATCCTCGTTCATGTTGAGCGAGGGATCAAACTTGAGTACTTCCGGATCATAGCTGAGATACCACTCAAAGTTTACAAGATTCTTGTTTGTTGCCATCTTGTATGTAACTGTAACAGTGTCTGTATCCTTATTGAATGCCTGAGTGTACTCGGGGAAGAAGTTTGATGAACCCTTAACAGTAAAGGTTTCATCTTCTGAGGGTGCAGCAGCTTTTGTTGTCTCCTCGGGAGCAGCAGCAGTTGTTACAGCTTCGGTAACAGGTGCTTCTGTTGCGTCCGGAGTAACTGTTGTTTCCTGCTCGGGATCTGTAGGAGGCTCTTCAACTACATCGTTGATCGTAATTGTGAACTTTGCGCCCTTCTTGGATCCGAAATCAAATTCTCTGAGGTCGAGTCTTGCAACGATTGTTGAATCGTCGTCTTCAACGTCAAACTTGATGTTGCCGCCGTTGTAGTCCGCGGGAGTTTCAATTCCCGAGCCTACGAACGTACCGCCCCAGTTGTTTACCCATGAGCCTGCTGCGAACTTAATCTCGTAGCCCATGTTCTCTGAAACATTCTCGAAAGTGATCTCGTAGACATTTTCCTCTACTTCGGTCATTTCGTTTTGTGCTGAGCCCGGATCCCAACCGATGCCGTGGAGATAATTCTCATCGGAATTCGGGTCGCCGTTACCGGCTGCGACCATTCTTTCGATGTTAAGTCCGGTAACATACTCTACATACTCGCCGTTTACGGAAATTTCTTCTGTAGCGGGGTTGTAGTTCACTGTAACGTCGCAGTCAGCCGTAATGTTAAAAGTAACGTTGTTGCCTGTTTTGTCGCCGTGCCATACAGCAGCACTGCCGTCGGCAGGCTTTTCAACAACCTTAAGCTGAACATTGTCCTCGGGAGCAACGTCATAGTAGACGATTTCATAAGAACCGTCTTCCTTTGCTTCCATCAAATTATCCTCGTTGCTGTCATTCCATGTCATGCCGAAAAGATCGACAGAACTGCCGGCAACGATAAATTTCGTGCCATCGTCAACCGCAGAAACGCTTACTGCAGCGACTGACAGAGATGTTACAACGAGCATTACTGAAAGCAAAATGCTAAGTGCTTTTTTGAACATTTCTTTTCCTCCTTATTTGATAATGCTTCTATAAGCAAATATATTATATACCACCCTTCTGTCAAATGTCAATAAAAAAAGTAAATTGGCATTAAATATTTTTAAAAATCAATATCATGTACAAATAATTCCTGATTTTTTATAACAATTGCTATATTTTTGTTTTTAAATTATAATATTGTATTTTTTTGAGAAAAATCTGAATTTAAAATAGCAATATCAACAAATATCGGTCACTATTTTTGTATAATAAGAGAATGGACATGACATATTTTGGGAATTTAGCACAATGAAGCGATTTATGAAAAATAAACAAAAATGTGTTTATATTTATATCTGGTAAAACTCTTCTACATCTGTTGCGTTAAATTTTGCATAACTGCGTTGTTATCCTCGGAATCTGTCATGACTCCTGCGTCCTCCGCCTTGTTCTGCAAAATCAATAGGCAACAACACAAGGTTTGGTTTGCGTTGTTGCCTAAGTATTTTATGACTTATAGCCGTTTTTGTTTTTTGACTGCCAGTTCCAGGAATCGTAGCACATATCCTCAAGCGATTTCTCAGCCTTCCATCCGAGCACCTTTTCAGCCTTTGCCGGGTCTGCGAAGCATTCCGCGATGTCGCCTGCCCTGCGCGGCTTGATGTCATAGGGAATATCAACCTTGTTGACCTTGATAAACGCATTTACAATGTCGAGAACACTGTAGCCTGTGCCGGTGCCCAGATTGAATATCTCAGAGCCCTTGTGTTCGGCAGCGTAGTCCAGAGCCTTTACGTGACCCTTGGCAAGATCGACAACGTGGATGTAGTCGCGGATTCCGGTACCATCCGGAGTAGGATAATCGTTTCCGAAAACGCCGAGCCTTGGAAGTCTGCCCGCAGCAACCTGAGTGATATACGGCATAAGGTTGTTTGGAATTCCGTTTGGATCCTCACCTATCCTTCCGCTTTCGTGCGCGCCGATCGGGTTGAAATATCTGAGCAAAACAACCGATAGATTGTTGTCGGCAGCCGCAGCGTCGGTGAGGATTTGCTCAAGCATAAGCTTGGTTCGTCCGTAAGGATTTGTCGGTGAACCGGTGGGCATTGTCTCAACCAGCGGAACAGATTCGGGAGTGCCGTAAACCGTCGCCGAGGAGCTGAAAATAAAATTGCTTACTCCGTGACGTTTCATAGCCTCCAAAACCGTCAGCGCGGAATCCAGATTGTTGCGGTAGTACATCAGAGGCTTTTCGCAGCTTTCGCCAACCGCCTTGTAGCCTGCAAAGTGAATAACGGCGTCGATTTTGTTTTCGCTGAACACCTTTTCAACAGCCTCGGGATCACATGCGTCTGCGTTATAGAGCGGAATCTTTTTTCCGGTAATCTCCTCAATTCTCGCCACAGCCTCGGCGCAGGAATTTGAGAAGTTGTCAAGAATCACCGCCTCGTGTCCCGCGTTAATAAGCTCAACGCAGGTGTGAGAGCCAATGTAGCCTGCGCCTCCGGGAAGCAATACTTTCATTTTTTCCATCCTTTCGTTTTATGAATCTTCAATACAGTTTACACAAGCCTCTAAAGCTTGGAAATGTAATTTTACTTTTGATATATTCTGATTTAGCAAACAGAAGCTATTATATAATGTTTAAAATACATATATATGCAATTTTTGGCAAGGCTTAGCCGAGTGTTTCCGGTTGAGGGTATTCCTCGCCAAAGGTCTGAGCTGTTACCTTGACCATGATCTGAGGATCAAGCGGCTTGTCGCCGAAATCGGTATCGCATTCGGCGATTTCGTTGACAACCTCCATACCCTCTGTCACCTTTCCAAAGGCTGCGTACTGACCGTCAAGATGAGGAGCGTCCTTGTGCATAATAAAGAACTGTGAGCCTGCGGAATTAGGGTTCATTGCGCGCGCCATGGAGATTACTCCGGCGGTATGCCTGAGATTGTTTTCAAAGCCGTTGGCTGCAAACTCGCCCTTGATCGAATAGCCCGGGCCGCCCGTTCCGGTTCCTTCGGGACAGCCGCCCTGGATCATAAAGCCGTAGATCACGCGATGAAAGCCCAGTCCGTCGTAGAAGCCTTTGTTCACAAGGCTGAGGAAGTTGTTCACCGTGTTGGGAGCGATTTCGGGATAAAGCTCCAGCTTGATAACTTTTGAATCGTTCATTTCGATCGTAACGATCGGATTTTGCATTTTTATCATCCTTTTATATTTTATATGGGCGCGATCGCCGGAATAAAATTTCTTGCAACCGCATAAACGCCCCAAAAGCCGAGGGCGATATAAACAAATTTCAGGCTGTGGACAGGCAATCTTACGCGCTTTCCAAACACCCAAAAAAGAAGCTCAGCGTAAAACATCAGACCGACCGTGAGTATAAAAACCGGAAAGGCGTTTTGCCTGAGCGAAAGCAAAATATCTCCGCGCGCCAACGCCTCGGCGGCTCTGGTGATTCCGCAGCCGGGACAGTAAATGTTCAAAATTTTGTGAAATCCGCATTCGGGAAAGGTGATGTTTTCCGAAACAAGCTTGGCGATAAAATACATTATCCCCAAAGCCGCAAAGGGCAAAAGAATAACAAGCACCTTTGTCAGAAAACCGTTTTTCTTCAACGTCTCACCTCTTAAGGCAACACCGCACAATTCATGGCGCACGCCTTGCTTGCATATTATTCCGTCAGACTGCCCAAAAAACAGTATGCACACTGATTATTTGTACATTCTGACGAAAAATCTGACTACGCAATCCGCGCACCAGAATTATGCGGTATTGCCTTAAAGCTTTGCCGAATTTTTTTTGCAGTGCATTTTGTGAATTTTATTTGTAAGATTTAATCGAATCTTCCGTAGGTCATCCGAATACGATAAACCCATATAAAGCCTTCTACCGGGCAACCGACGTAAATATATAGTCCGAGTTTTCTTCTCGGAGTAAAAAATCGGAGTAAAAAAATCGGAATAAAATTACCTATAATAGATGTTGTAGTGGGTTCCGATGGTGGATGCGCCTGTAATCAAAGTGATTATCAGCATAATAATCATAACTCCGGATATAATCAAGCCGGCGATTCCAAGACCCTTTGCCTTGGTTTTGCACCTTGCCGTACCGATAATTCCAAATATCGTTCCGAGCGTGGGAAGGATGAAGCTAAAGATTATTCCGGCGATTTGAACATAGGGGATGAAAACCGAGGTACAGCAAAACATTGAAACAAGTCCGAGCACAAACGAAGCTATACACATTCCGGCTCCCTTTTTCGGCTCTTCAGCAGGAGTTTCGGGAACATACTGATAGGGATATCCGTTTGGCTGCCGGTTTCCGTTGTAGTTCTGCGAGTAATCGTTTTGAGGATATCCGTTCTGTTGATACCCGTTTTGAGGATAGCCGCCTGAGTAATAATCGTTTTGATTGTACTGCGCCTGATTTTGAACATAAGGATTTTGGGGGTCAAAGCCTTGTTGTGGCGCATAGTCCTCAGCAGGATACACTCCGCCGTTATATTGCTGAGGCTGATATCCGTTGTTATCATACTGAGGGATATAGCCCTGCGGATTTTGCTGCGCAATTGGATTTACAGGCTCCTGCACGGGCTGTACATCTGCTTGGTTTTCGGCAGGTGCGGCTTCGGGATGATTGTACTGATCGTACTGTGCTCTCAGATCATTCGGATTTTCCGGGATCTGACCGTCGTTATTTCCGTTATAAAAGTTTTTGTTGTCGTCCATTTTATTCACTCCAATCGAGTTTGCTAAGATTTATTTGTAATTTGAGAGTGCCTTTAGAGCACCTCTAATACTAATCTCAGATAAAAAGTGGACAAAGATTTGCGAGGATATTTTTCGCAAGACGAGGCGAAGGACGCCGCAAGGCTGTCGCCTTGCAAGGACGACCGCAAAGATTGTCTATTTTTTATTTGAGTTTAGTATAAAGTATAACTTATCGACAATATTTTGTCAACAAAGACAGGCACCGATTTATTCTATACTCATTGTCGCGTATGCATTCAGGTCCGCACCGGCGATATTTCCGCTGAGAAACTCATAATAGCCCTGCGAGCCGACCATTGCGGCGTTGTCACCGCATAGGTGCTTTTCCGGCATATAGAAATCCATTCCGCGTTTTTTGCTTTCCTCAGACAGAGTCTTTCTGAGCAGGGAATTAGCCGAAACTCCGCCTGCGATCACCAGCTTTTTCATATTGTGATCCTCGGCGGCTTTAATAAAATTAGTTGAAAGGCAGTCAACGACCGCGTAGCGGAACGAGGCGCAAACGTCGCGCTTGTCAAGCTCCTCACCCTTTTGCGCGGCGTTGTGAAGCAGGTTTATTACTGCGGTCTTAAGCCCCGAAAAGCTAAAATCATAAGGCGCGTCGTGAACGACCGGTCGCGGAAGCTTGAAGGCGAGGGGATCTCCGCCCTCGGCAACCTTGTCAAGCTCGATCCCGCCGGGATACGGCATTCCCATGGTCCGCGCCGCTTTGTCAAAGGCTTCTCCCGCGGCGTCGTCTCTGGTTCTGCCGATAATTTTCATTTTGGTATAGTCCTCAACCAGCACAATATGGCTGTGACCGCCGGAGGCGACAAGGCACATAAACGGCGGTTCAAGGGTCGGGTTTGATATGTAGTTCGAGGCAATGTGCGAGCGCAGGTGGTGGGTCGGCACAAGCGGAATGCCCGACGAAAGCGAAAGTCCCTTTGCAAAATTCACTCCTACCAGCAGCGCGCCGATAAGCCCCGGAGCGTGGGTCACCGCTATCGCGTCTATCTCGGAAAGGCTCAGCTTTGCCTGCTCCAAAGCCTGAGAAACTACCGGAACAATTGCTTCGGCGTGCCGGCGCGACGCGATTTCCGGCACAACTCCGCCGTAGAGACGGTGCTCCTCGACCTGTGAAGCCACGATCGAAGAAATAACCCTTCGTCCGTCCTCAACAACCGCTGCCGCGGTTTCGTCACAGGAGGATTCTATTGCAAGTATTTTCATTGTATCTCAACCTATCAAAAGTATTTTGTCATTAAAACTGCATTTTCGGCCGGGTCGGAGTAATAGTCTTTTCTCTCGCCCACCTTGATAAAACCAAATTTTGAATAAAGCGACCTTGCCGGTTGGTTGCTCTCTCGAACCTCGAGGGTGATAAAGCAAAGGTTATGTTTTTTTCCAAAGGTGACAAGCTCGTTGATCAGCGCGGTTCCAACGCCTTTTTTTCTGAAATCCGCGTCAACCGCCACATTAAATATATATCCCTCGTCGATAACAACACTCATACCGATATAGCCGATAACCCTTTCGCCCTCGAGCGCCGCAACAAAAACCGAACCGTCATTATTCAGCTCGCTTTCAATGCTTTGGCGCGACCAAGGGTGAGAAAAACAGGCTTCTTCAATTTTGCAAACGCCGTCAATGTGGGCGGAGGTCATTTTTTCAAGCTTCATATTCTTTTATTATTTCTTTTACGGAATTATATATTTCATCACGGCAGGCTCTGTAAACCTCCAAATCACCGCCGTAGGGGTCGCTCACATTCATGACCGCCAGCTTTTCGGACGGAACGCCGAAATAGGCAAAAAGCACCCTTGCGTGGCTCGGCGACATACAGTAAAAACGGTCGTATTTTTCAAGCTCAACATCCGAAACCGCGGTTGAGCGCGCGCCGGTGAGGTCAAGTCCAAGCTCACGGCAGGCAAGCACCGAATTTTCGGAAACCGGCAGCCCGGTCTCGGTGCTGACTCCAAAGCTCTCTGCCTCTACCCTTTCGGTGTCGGCAAGACTGTTAAAAATCGCCTGCGCCATTGGGCTGCGGCAGGTGTTGCCTGTGCAGACAAAGGCTACATATTTTTTGTTGTTATCCTTTTGCATCATACCACGTCTTTCCAACCGCCGCGTCGGCAGTGAGCGGAACATCGAGCGTTACCGCCCCCTCCATTTCTTCCTGAAGAAGCATCGCAACATACATACTCTCGTCCTGCGGAGCCTCTACGATCAGCTCGTCGTGAACCTGTAAAATCAGGCGCGAGCGCAGGTTTTCTTTTTTGAGTCTTTCGTCAACCTTTATCATCGCGATCTTGATTATGTCTGCGGCTGTGCCCTGGATCGGCATGTTTCGCGCAACACGCTCGCCGAAGGCACGCATCATTCGGTTGCCGGATCTCAGCTCGTCAAGGTATCTCCGTCTGCCGAACATCGTCTCAACATATCCGTCGAGCTTTGCCTTTTCAACAATATTATTCATATATTCATCTACGCCGCTGTAGTGTCCCAGATAGCTTTTTATATATTGGGAGGCTTCCCTTGTGGATACGCCGATATCCTTGCCCAGAGAGAAGGCGCCGATTCCGTAAACGATTCCGAAATTTACCGCCTTTGCGCGGCTTCTCATGATCGGTGTGACCATTTCAAGCGGAATATTAAACACCTGAGAAGCGGTGATCGCGTGAATATCATCGTTGTTTTTGAACGCCTCGATCATATTTTTGTCGTGAGCAATGTGCGCAAGCACCCTCAGCTCGATTTGAGAATAGTCGGCGTCAACCAAAACCCAGCCCTCTCGCGCGCAGAAAAATCTGCGCATTTCTCTGCCGAGCTCGGTCCTGACCGGTATATTCTGCAAATTAGGCTCGGTCGAGCTGATTCGTCCGGTTCGGGTTTCGGTCTGGTTAAAGCTTGAATGGATCCTGCCGTCGCCGGCGATAACCTTTAGCAAGCCCTCACAGTAGGTGGAGTTGAGCTTTGCGAGCGTTCGGTAGCTGAGCACCATTTCAACAACCGGGTGCTCCCAGCGCAGCCCCTCCAAAACCTCGGCGTTGGTGCTGTAGCCACTCTTGGTTTTTTTCTTACACGGCAAGCCCAAGTCCTCAAAAAGCACCTTGCCGAGCTGCTTGGGAGAATTAATATTAAACTCCGTTCCGGCACTCTCGTAAATCGAGGCTTCAAGTGTCTTGATTTGCTCCGAGAGCATATTTCCGTAGTCCTCTATGCCCTGCCTGTCAACAGCAAAGCCGAGGTTTTCCATCTTGGCAAGCACGTTTGCCAGAGGGATCTCTATTTCATAAAGCAATTTTTCCTGACCGTTCGCCTCTATTTCAGCGGCAAGCCTTTCGCAGAGCCTGTCGTAAACCGCGAGCGGACAGTATTTTTTGTATTCTTCATTGTCGGCAGCCGGCACAGAGATGCTGTACAAGCCGCAAAGATTTTCGTCCGAATAGTCCTTTGACGAAGGGTTGAGCAAATAAGCGGCAAGCTCAACATCAAAGATTTTTCCGGTGATGTCAAAGCCTTTTTTGTCGGCATAGGCAAACGCCGATTTTATATTTCGCGTAAAAAGCTGCGCGCCGCTTTTGAGCAGCTTGTCAAACAGCTCCTCGTCGCCTGAGGTATAAACAATGCCGTCGAGCATAACCGCAAAGACCGGGGCTTGACTGTCGCTGAATTCAAAGCTCAGATAAGCCTTGCCGCAGGAATTGATTTTTTCCAAAAACGGCTTGCTGTCGGCAATTTCAGATATTTCAAGTCTTAGTATTTCGGCTTTCGTTTCGGTTTCGGGCGCAGTCTGAACACCGTCAAGACCGTACATTTCCAAAATCTTGAACATTTCAAGCTTTCTGATATACTGCGCCGCCTTTTGGGGCTCGGTCATGTTGATCCTATAGCTTTCAACGTCGGTATCAACCGGAGCAGTGCGGCAAATCTCGCCCAGCATAAGGCTGAGCATTGCGTTGTCGCGCGAGCTTTTGAGCTTGTTGCGCACATTTTCGCGGATATCAAGCTCATCAATATTATCGTAAATATATTTTACGCTGTGGTATTTTTGAATCAAATCTCCCGCGCCCTTGGGACCTATTCCGGCAACGCCCGGGATATTGTCGGAGCTGTCGCCCTGGATCGCCTTTATTTCAATCAGCTCGGACGGAGTTACACCGTATTCCTCCATGATCTTTTCGGGAGTATAGAGAATATCCTGCCTGTTGGTGCAGAGGTGAACGCTGGTTTTGTCCGACACAAGCTGCAAACTGTCGCGGTCGCCGGTCGCGATCACACAGATATTTCCGCTTTGCTCGCAGGCAGAGGCAAGGGTGCCCAAAATATCGTCCGCCTCATAGCCCTCGCAGGTGACGATCTTGTAGCCGAGCAGCTTTAAAAGCTCCTTTAGCGGAGGCATCTGAGAGGCAAGCTCCTCGGGCATACCTTTTCGGTTTGCCTTATAGCCCGAATACGCCTTGTGGCGAAAGGTCGGCGATTTCAAATCAAAGGCAATCGCAACCGCCTCGGGATTTTCCTCCCTGCTGATTTTATTGAGCATTGTCAAAAAGCCGTAAATCGCGTGAGTAAGCTGACCGTCCTTGTTTGAAAGCGGTCTGATCCCGTAAAAGGCGCGGTTTACAATGCTGTTTCCGTCAACAACCAAAAGCTTCATAGCTTATACATCACATCCGTTACAATTCCGTTTTTATAATAAATTCTCGGCACACGCTTGCCCACAAGACAAACGACCTCGTAATTGATCGTTCCTGTATTTTCGGCTAATGAATCCGCAGTCGGGGCGCCGTCGCCGCCGGTTCCGAACACAACTACCTCGTCGCCGATTTTAACGTTTTCGATTTCGGTAACATCAAGCATAGTCTGATCCATGCAGATCCTTCCGACAATGTCGGCGCGCCTTCCGTTCACGAGCATATAGCCGTTTTCGGCGTTTGCCCTGACAAAGCCGTCGGCGTAGCCTATAGGCACGGTCGCGATTTTCATATCCTTTTCGGCGGTAAAGGTTCTGCCGTAGGAAACATCCGAGCCCTTTTTAAGCTCCTTAACATAGGCGACCGTGGTTTTGAGCGTCATAGCAGGAGTCAGATCCAGCTTGCCTCTGAGCTTTGGCGACGGCGAAAGACCGTAAAGAATGATTCCGGCGCGAAC
>CAJODI010000075.1 GCA_905233145.1 uncultured Ruminococcus sp.
TGCATACTGACGTATGGATACTGATTTTTGGGCAGTCTGACGGAATAATATGCAAGCAAGGCGTGCGCCATGAATTGTGCGGTGTTGCCTTAATATTATTCGTCAGACAATTCGTCATTTTCTTCGTTTTCGCCGTCATCATCCGACTTGCCGAAGCCTATCAGTTTTTTAAGCATTTCACGCTGCTGAGATTCCTTCTCCTCACGGATTTTTTTCTGCTCCTCAGCTATTTTGGCATAATTCAGCACTTCAAAATCCAGTGCCTCCTGAGCGATTTTACCCTTTTTGTCAATTGAATTTTTAACTTTTTTACGGATAAGGGTATATATTACTGCATATATCGGAGTTCCGAGGATAAAGCCGATTATTCCGAACAACGCGCCGCCCACGATTACACTGAATAGTACCCAGAAGCTTGAAAGACCAACCTGATTTCCTATGATCTTCGGCTTAAAGAGGTTGCCGTCAAGCTGTTGAATAACCACCAAAATAACTACGAAAACAATCATGTCTCCGGGGTTGATCAGGAAAAGTATAAACGCACTTGGGATTCCGCCGATAAACGGACCGAAAAACGGTACAATGTTTGTTACTCCGATGATAACTCCGATCAACGCGGCATACGGCAGGTTGAAAATTGACATGGTTACAAAAACCAAAAAGCCTATCAAAGCTGCGTCGATGATATCTCCAACCAAAAAACGTCCGCACTTTGTATCTGTAATATCAACAACCTCGTACACCTTGGGGAGAAATTTTATTGGTATAAGCGCCACCGCAAGACGCTTCAGCTCGCGGCAAAGCTGTTCCTTTGCTGAGAGAAAGTATATTGAAATTACAATCGCCATAAGGAAATTGTATACGCCTGTTGTTGTGCTTGAAAACATATTCAGAATTGTTTTTGCACCGGTTGCGGGGTCGCTGAAATTGTTACCTGTAAAGGTTTGGAGCAGGAAGGTTGACAAGCTGTCGAACATTTCGGTAATATCAAGCTCCAGATAAAAGGTCTTGTTGATCCAATTGACCGCATCATTAAAATAATTTGCGGCATTTACTGAATACGTCGGTATGTTTTTGATAAGATTTGTAATATTGATTGAAATTTGAGGTACTACAATCAAAATCAAAGCAATCATTACGGCAAAAACAAAGGTATAGGTGCTTACGATTGAAAGCGGTTTTTTGAGCTTTGACAAAACCTTGGTTTTCTTTCCAAGCTTTCCGAAAACCTTGTTGTAAAAAAACTTGTATGGGAAATTCAGGATATATGCGAACAAAAAGCCGATCAAAAACGGGGTAAGGATAGATAGAAATGATGTTATCATCGACCAAAAACCATCTACATTATCCTTAAGAAAAAGTAAAAAAACAGCAAACGTAATAGCGATAAGCACGTTTCTCATATTAAGCATTTTTTTCATACAAATCACTCCTAAAACAAAGAAATCTGTGAGCTTTCGGGCAGATGTCTAAGAACTCCCACGCTCTTAAGAGTTTCTATGACAGCTTTTGTAACCTTGGTTTTTATCTGTAAGTCTTCAATAGAAAGATATTCGGTATTTTTGCCGGTCTCAGCCAGTGAAACCGCCGCGGCTTCTCCGACTCCGGGCAACGACGAAAACGGTAAACGGATTTTTCCGTCCTCCACCTTGAACATCTTAGCCTCGGATTTGTAAATATCTATCGGCAATACCTCTACCCCGCGCGCCATCATCTCGTTGACGATTTGCAGGGTCTGATACTCTGCCTCTTCCTTTGCCGAAGCCTCGTGAAGACTTTGCTTGTGTTTTATGTTTTTCATCTTTTCTCTCACGGCGTTAATGCCCTGCATAGCCACCGCTCCGTCCAGGTTTTCGCTTCTGACGGTAAAATACGCGGCGTAGTACTCAACCGGCGTGTGTACCTTGTACCAGCCAAGCCTGAGTGCGGCAATCATATATGCCGCTGCGTGAGCCTTGGGGAACATATACTTTATTTTCATGCAGGAATCAATATACCATTCCGGAACATTGTGCTCGCGCATTTCCTTAAAATGCTCCTCGGTAAGCAGCTTTGTGGCATTGCCCTTACGCACAATTTCCATTATTTTGAACGCCATTGAAGGGTCAAGCCCCTTGTGCATAAGGTAGGTCATGATAGAGTCACGTGTTCCTATAACCTCGGAGATTCCGCAGGTTCCGTTGTGGATCAGCTCCTGCGCATTGCCAAGCCAAACGTCAGTTCCGTGCGACAAGCCCGAAATCTGCAAAAGATCGGTAAAGGTCTTTGGTTTTGCCTCAAGAAGCATTCCTCTTACAAAAGAGGTTCCGCACTCCGGAATACTGAACGTTCCGGTTTCGCAGTCAATATCCTCAGGTTTAACCTTAAGGGCCTTTGTCGAAGTGAACAGCGACATAACGTCGGGGTCGCTCATTGAGACCTTCATAACCGGAATTCCGGTGAACATTTCGAGATAATGATAAATGGTGGGAACATCGTGTCCCAGCTCGTCAAGCTTGGTTATAGTATCGTGGATTGAATGGAAATCAAAGTGAGTTGTAATATTATCGGAATTAACGTCGTTTGCCGGATGCTGGACCGGGCAAAAATCGTAAACCTCGTTTGTTCTCGGAACAACAACCATTCCGCCGGGATGCTGGCCTGTGGTGCGCTTTACGCCTGTACAGCCGATCGCAAGACGCTTGAGCTCTGCCTTGTGCAAGCTGATGCCCTTTTCTTCCTGATATTTTTTTACAAAGCCGATTGCTGTTTTCTCGGCAACCGTTGCAATTGTGCCTGCTTTAAAAACGTTGCTTTTACCAAACAGTTCCTCGGTATATCGGTGAGATTTTGACTGATACTCTCCGCTGAAATTAAGGTCGATATCCGGCACCTTGTCACCCTTGAAGCCAAGGAAAGTTTCAAACGGAATTTCGTGGCCGTCTCTGTCCATCGGCTCTCCGCATTCCGGACAATTCTTTGGCGGAAGGTCAAAGCCCGAGCCGTAGCTTCCGTCGGTGATAAACTCGCTGTGCTTGCACTTTGGGCAAACATAGTGAGGGCAAAGCGGATTAACCTCGGAAATGCCTGACATTGTTGCGACAAACGATGAGCCGACCGAGCCTCGCGAGCCGACAAGATAGCCGTGAGCCTCGCTGTCCGCGACAAGCTTTTGAGCGGTCATATAGAGCACCGAAAAGCCATAGGTGGTAATTGAATTAAGCTCCTTGTCGAGCCTTGCCTTTACGATTTCTGGAAGCGGATCGCCGTATTTTTCCTTTGCGCGCTTCCAGGTGATGTCAATAAGCTGCTCCTGCGCTCCCTCGATATTCGGAGGAAAGGTTCCCTTTGGGATCGGGCGCAGGGAATCACACATATCGGCGATCTTATTTGGATTTTCGACAACGACCTCGTACGCCTTATCCTTGCCGAGCCACTCAAATTCCTTAAGCATTTCGGCAGTGGTTCTGAAATAAAGCGGAGCCTGATCCTCTGCGTCCTTAAAGCCCTGTCCTGCCATTAGAATTTTGCGGAACTCCGAATCGGTGGGATCCATAAAATGCACGTCGCAGGTTGCGCAGACCGGCTTTCCGAGCTCTTTTCCCAGTCTTATAATGGTTCTGTCGATTTCGTGGAGCTCATCCTCGTTTTGAAAGCGTCCCTCACGAATCAAAAACGCGTTATTGCCCGTAGGCTGAATTTCAAGATAATCGTATAGAGAAGCTATTTGTTTAAGCTCGCCCCAAGGCTTTCCCTTCAAAATTGCGTCATAGAGCTGACCGGCGCAGCACGCCGAACCAAGGATCAATCCTTCTCTGTGCTCAAGCAGCACGCTTTTGGGTATTCGGGGCTTTTTGTAAAAATAGTTAAGATGGCTGTAGGAAATCAGCTTGTAAAGATTTTTGAGTCCTGTTTGATTTTTAGCGAGAATAATCTGGTGATAGGTTGGCAGCTTCTTAAAATCGCCGCCGGTGATTTTGGTATTGATCTCGTTTGTTTTTTCTATGTTGTAATCATCCCTAAGCCTTTGACAAAGACATATAAAAATCTTTGCGAGTATTGTTGCGTCGTCGGTTGCACGGTGATGATTAAACTTGCCGAGCTTAAGGTGATTTGCGACTGTATCGAGCTTGCAATTCTTAATATTTTGTAAAATAGCCCTCGAAATCGCAACCGTGTCGATTGAAGTATAGTTGTATTCCCTGCCCATGTTATTGCACGCAGCCTTGATGAACGAGGTATCAAACGGAGCGTTGTGAGCCACAAGAACATTGTCTCCGGCAAATTCAAGAAACGCGCTGACCGCCTCGCTTTGAGACGGAGCGTCCTTAACCATATCGTCGGTGATTCCTGTAAGCTGAGTTATCTTGCCGGGAATCGGAATTTCCGGATTGGCAAAGGTTGAAAAGGTATCGGTGATTTCTCCGTTTACAACCCTGACCGCGCCGATTTCGGTGATTTTGTCACGCGCGGCGGAAAGTCCCGTAGTCTCAATATCAAAGCAGATAAACGTGCCGTCAAGCGCGCAGTCATCCGAGCCGGAAACAGATTCAACAAGGTCGTCCATAAAATATGCCTCTATACCATAGAGCACCTTGATTTTTTCTTCGTCCTTGTTGATTTTGTCCGCCGCCTTCATAGCGTCGGGAAACGCCTGAGCAACGCCGTGGTCGGTGATGGCTATTGCCTTGTGACCCCATTGATAGGCGCGCTTAACCAGATCTCCGGCAGAGGTAACGGCGTCCATCTGCGACATATTTGTATGGAGATGAAGCTCTACCCTCTTGTTTGGAGCCTTGTCAACTACCTTGACCTTTTCGGCTGTGCCGATCGAACGCGCGTTTACTACAAGCTCACCCACGTATTTATCATACTCTACGTCGCCGGTAACAACGATAGTGCTTCCCTTTGAAATGCTGTCAAGCGGAGCGCACTCTCTGATTGTATTGAAAACCTTGACGGTTGTAGAGCCTGTGTAGTCTGTTATATCAATTGTAAAAATGTTTTTATCGCCCGATTTGGTAACGCGCTTTTCCATGTCAAAAACGTCGCCCCAGATTACGATTCGTCCGGAATCGTCGGTTATCGAGCTGATCGGAATCATTTTTCCCCTGATTGATCGTCCGTAAAGCGGACGGACCGAGGATTGAATAACCTGCGGAGTTGAGAACACACCCTCTCTGATTTCGATTTCGGTTGCGGACTTTTCCTGCTTAGAGATTTTTATCGCCTCGGAATTATCAGCTTCTTCTTCAAAAATCTCCGTCATTCTGAGATCGCTTTCGCGTTTGATTTCTGTTTCGGCATTTTTGATAGCTTGCTTGTAATCATCGCTTTGCTCGTCAATCTCAAGCGTTCCGGTGTACCGGATTTCCGGAGAAAATCCAAATTCATCAAATATCAGCCTTTTTAAAATCCTGTCAAATTCCTTTGCGTCAAGCAGGCTTTTTCCGCCGTTTTGCATATTGATCGTCAGCCTGTTATCCTCAAAGCTTACGTCGCAGTTGTTTAGAGTGCCGTTGATGCTTGGTATCTCGTATCTTACCGCTGCGTAAAGCTGAGAAAAATATGAGGGAGAAAACAGCGAAGAGTCATATTTTGGGTTGATTTTTACCGAAGCGCCCAAAACTGAGGAAAGTGATTTTTGAGAATTCAAAAGTGTTTCAAATTCAACAAGCGAATCAAAACGCACCTGAATTGAAACAGACCTTGAATTGTTTATTATATTAACTTTTTCGACAATTCCTTTTGATGCGCAGTCGTCAGTCTGCGCACCCAATGAATTAAAAATATCGCCGAGAGTTTTCATGTACTTCCTTAAGTCAATTAATTAAGGAAAGATAATCTTTCCTTTTATTATGTAAAATATGTAAATAATTATAGGCAATACCGCATAATTCAGGTGTGCGGATTGCGCAGTAAGATTTTTTGGCAGAGTGTACAAATAATCAGTACGCATACTGACGTATGGGTGCTGATTTTTGGGCAGTCTGACGAAACAATATTCAAGCAAGGCGTGCGCCGTGAAT
>CAJODI010000076.1 GCA_905233145.1 uncultured Ruminococcus sp.
TCGGTTACGGTTACCGGGATGATGACTTCTTCTTTACCTTGATTCGTTATCTGTCTATCCCTTCTGTTCGTTCATCCCACAAATTTCCGTGATGAACCTCATTTTTTGCGATGCTGTAATCAAAGAAAACGATTATAAAGATAAGTCCGGACTATTCCGCTTTTGCGCCTTGTTAAGCCGAGAATCGCCCTGTGTGCGGTTTGTTACGAAAAACCGTGTAACTACCCAAATAATAGATTTTCGCGGTGTCGGCACTGTTTGAATCTTTTGTAAATAAAAAACTCATCTTTCATTTTTAAAAAGATTTTGAGAGATGAAGTGATATACTGAAACCATAATCTGAATAAAAAATCAAGGGAGTTAAACGGTAAGATACAATATTTTTCAAGCGATTTTCAAAGGGAAATACTATATTTTCGCAACAAGATTGAAAAAAACACTTAAATCTCCTACGAAAAATCCGTTTTTATCTGGACATTTCGGTTTTCTGTGGTATGATGTTGTGCTTGAAAAGAGGCGGTCAAATGGCACTGAAAAAGCTGCTTAATAAAGGCACGGTTTACAAGCGTAACGACAATCGTTGGGGCGGAGCTGTCAGGTATCGTGACGAGCAAGGTGTGATAAGGCGGAAAAGCTTTTGCTCACCGACTAAAAAGGCTGTATTGCAAAAAATCAATGATTACATCGAACGCTTCAACAAAGAGGTTGCCGAAGCAGACGAAGCGAATAAGCCCTTGCGAAGCAGTATGCAGAAATGGCTGAAGATATTTCAGTACGGAACGGTCAGGAAAGCGACTTACGACAAAAAAGAGGACAGCACAAAATATTATATTTATCCGAGAATCGGCGATATGATTATATCAGACATCACTGCAGCGGATTTGAACGGAATTCTGACGCAGATGATGAATGAGGGATACTCACATTCAACCGTTAAGCGCGTTTATTGCCTGCTGAGCGAATTTTTCCGCTATCTCCGTTATGAAGAATACATTCCGAGAAATCCTATGGCGTATGTGCGCATGATTAAGAAGGCGAATTTCGACGCGGCGCAAAGCAAAGAGATTATCGCGCAGAGCGACGTAATTACTGTCTTTACCGACGATGAATTGCAGCTCCTTAGAAGCGAGGTGTTTGCACGGAATAAGAACGGTACGCTAAAACATCATCAGGCGGCAGCATATCTGCTCATGCTCAATACAGGCTTGCGGACAGGTGAAGTCCTTGGTCTGCTCAACAGCGATATTGATTTGGAGAAACGGGAATTGAACGTCAACCGCGCGGTAAAGAAAGTCAAAAAGCGCAACAGCAACAAAGATGTGTGCGGAACAGAAATTGTTGTCGGCGGTTTGAAAAGCGCCGCTTCAAAACGCACGATTCCCCTTAACAGTGCCGCGGTAGAGATGATTCGGATATTGCGGATTGAACGCTTCTTTGGCGAGGACACTCCCTTAATCCCCAATCAAAAAGGCGCGTTTCTGAGCCCGGGAACATTCCGCTCAAGATGGTATACGCTCCTTGATTACGCCGGAATCCCGCATAAAGGCTTGCACGCCCTTCGCCACACATTCGCCACAAGGTTAATCAACGGCGTTAAGGATGAGGACGGCAATTTACATACTCTGTCCGTAAAACAGGTTGCAGACCTGCTCGGACACACTACCTCAGCTGTGACGGAAAAATACTACGTCAAACGAGAAACGAAAAACCTGCAAGGCATAACCGATGATTTCAGCCTGTAGAAAAACTCAATTATCCGGCTCCTTCCGCTTTGCGTTAACGTTATCATACGCGGCAAATTGCGGCGGTCAATCAAAACCGTCGCTACGAGAACAAGTGATAGTATTTTCAAACGCAAGAGGTAATTTGATGTTTGGGCGTTATCGGAATATAACATAAGAGCGTGCAGGCAGTTTAGTTGATTAACCGCCGGCACGCTCTTTTTTTGTTATTTTACTCAAGCCTGCTCCAAGGTAACCTGACATTGGGGAGTTCGAGTTTTTCGGCTTTCTGTAAGCCATAAGTAATTCCGTTTTGCTCCAGCTCTTCGAGAAACGCACTGACATAGAGATTGGAGGAAAAGGGCTGTACAAACTCAATGGTAAATTTTCCGTTTACAGCGGAAATTTCAAGCAGTAGCGCTGTTCCGGCACCGCTTGTCACTAATCTAAAATCCCGGATATACCTTTCTGCTTCTTTGAAATCCGCTTTGCCTACATAGCTGACATTAGCGGTTACAAAGCGGCTTGTCGTATCTCCGAGCATTTTGGCGATTCCGGTACGTTCTCCGTCTGTCGCCTTTGAAAGCAGCAGTTGGCTGATTCCCTTTTGAGAGGCAACGCCGGTTAAAATGGCTTGTTCTGTCGTCTGTTCAAAAACCATTTTGCGATATGCCGCCGCCTGCTTGTTAAGCGGTAAGCTTTTAATTTCGTCTGTGTGCTCTAAAAATGCGCCGCCCACAAGGCTTTGATGTGCCAACGGCGCTCTCAGTGCAGGACGTTGATTGACTGTCAGTGTAACTCGTATGCTGTCGGTACAATCGGGATATAGCCTTGTGACCGCACGGTTGAGAAGCAAAGAAATCATCGTAGCAGGACTGCCGTTGTTTTCGGAAGTGAACCTCATAAATTCCTTTTCGTCAAGGGTGATGCCGTAAACCGTTTCCGTCGTTTCTTCTTTAAGATTTGCCGCTGTGACAGGATTAAGCGCGTCCGTCATCGTTTTGCGCGAGGGCGACGGCAGGTCTTTTGCCTTCAAAACAGGGTCATCCCATTCCTCGGCACTAATAAAATCGCCGTCAAGCCGCACGCCTTCACCGGACATTGTAATTCCATAACGCCGTGAGCAATAATAATACAAAAACGTTCTAATGATTTCATAAGCGCCTTTTCCGTCTGTCAAACCGTGGAACACGTCCATAATGATACGGTCATCCTGCCACGAAAAAGAAATCATATGATAATTGGATTTTTCGGAATTTAATTCAACGCCGCACAGCGAATTTGTAATGACGACAGGCCGTTTATTGTCTGCAAACACCCAACGGTTGTTTTCTTCATTTTTCAGTTCGACGCAAAAATAAGGATAACGCCGCATTGTTTTATCGACCGCATAACGTATGCTGTCATAATTCACTGCGTCGCGCATTTGCATATTAATTCTGATAACGGACGGCCGCTCTGCGGAAGATGAATACAAAGGACGGTACTCTGTGAAAAGATTTTGTTTCAAGTTCATTCACCTCTTACGCAGGAATTATAACACACAATCGCAAAGTTGTCTATGGATATGGATGTAAGAAAAAACAGGTATCACAAAAGATACCAGGTATCATTAAAAATCGTACTTGTGTTTTTTGGAGAACAGTCGTATAATTAAAGCAGTTCAACAAAGTGACAGGAGGAATACTTATGTCATAAACATTAACCGTATTAAAAACACGCCGCAGCTGCCGTGCTTACAAGCCGGAGCTGATTGAGGAAGAAAAGCTGAACGCGATTATCGAGGCAGGCACCTACGCCGCGACAGGTATGGGCAAGCAGTCGCCTATTATTATCGCAGTGACGGATAAGGTGCTGAGAGATAAGCTCTCCAAAATGAACGCCGCTATTATGGGCGTGAATATCGACCCGTTCTACGGTGCGCCTGAGCTGGTGATTGTGCTCGCCAACAAGGAAATGCCTACCTATATTTACGACGGCAGCTTGGTAATGGGCAATATGATGAACGCAGCAACCGACCTCGGCGTTGCAAACTGCTGGATTCACCGCGCCAAAGAGGAGTTCGAGAGCGAGGAAGGAAAAGCAATCTTAAAAGACCTTGGCATTGAGGGCGACTATGAGGGTATCGGTCATCTTATTCTCGGCTACGCCGCCAAGCCCGAAGCAGAACCTGCTCCGAGAAAAGCTGACTACGTTTACAGAGTGTAATTTTACTAATATAAGGAGAAATTCAAATGAGCAGAGTAAATGATTTTTTGACAGAAGCAGGCGTATTCTTTTTAGCGACAACGGATGGTAATCAACCCAAGCTCCGTCCTCTCGGAGCGCATATGGAGATTGACGGCAAAATCATTTTCGGCGTAGGCGATTTCAAGAACGTCTACAAGCAGATGATTGCGAATCCTCTTGTTGAGATTGCGGCTTGCAAGGCTGACGGCCATTGGCTGCGCTATACAGGAAAGGCGGTTTTTGAAACCGATTACAGCTATGCCGAGCAAATGATTAAAGAGTCAGGGCTTGAAGCAATTTACAATGAGCAGACAGGCAACAAGCTGATGACCTTCCACTTGGAGGACGCGACAGCGGTAGACATCGCAGTTATGGGAGAAGGAGAAAATCTGCTTTAAGAATGATTGCGGAAGTTTTGAATTTTGGGAAATGACCTGCCGGTGTACCACATACCGGTCAGCATCATTGATAAGTTTACTGTAAAACGACAGAGCTTTGTTCTCTGTCGTTTTCTTTTTCGTAACGGTTCCTTTTGTTGAAAATGTTGCAGATTGCCTAATATTGCTTGACATAACTTGCGATTTATAATAAAATTTATGTTATAAAATAGGGCGATGAAACGGAGAATACTATGAGCAAACAAATCAAGTCATCTTACACGAGTGTTTTTGACAGGGAGAGCAAGGATCAAGTCAAATCTCCCGATAAACTCAATGAATACATAAGGGTGTCAACACCTGCTGTCTGGCTACTTGCGGCGGCGCTTGCTGTAGTGCTTGCGGCTTTGATTATCTGGGGAACGACAGGAAGCGTGCCGGTTAATACAAAAACTACCGGAGTCGGTATGCGTATGGACTTTAACGCGGATGAAGTGAATTTAAAGAGCGAGGACGAGGCGTATCTTCGTAAAACCTATGAGGTGAAAAATCTTTTCTGCCTTGTGGACTCATCGGTCGGAATGGTGAAAAATCTTGATAATAAGGAAGCGTCAGTCGTGTTCAGAGACGGCAGACGTGTGAAGGGTACAGCTCATATCATAGGCTCATATATGTTGGAGGATGATGAAATCCACAAGCTGCTTGATTCATTTCACGTAGACTCAAAATGGATTTTTTCAAGGCTCGGAAGCGGTGAGTTTCGTTACCCTGTTTATGTGGAGTTGGACGAAACGTTGGATTATATGTATTGGGGAGAAACTGCCGATGTATCCATTGTGGTAGGAGAGCAACGCCCTTTTGAGCTGTTATGGACGGAGTAAACGGTTATGAGTGCAAAAAGAACAAAACCTGCAAAAGTACCTGTAATACTTCAAATGGAAGCCCTGGAGTCCGGGGCTGCGTCGCTGTGTATGATTTTGGCGTATTACAAAAAGTGGCTGACCCTTGATATAGTCAGACATGACTGCGGCGTGTCACGTGACGGCAGTACCGTTGAGAATATCTCGGCAGCGGCACAGTCTTATGGCCTCGATGTAAAAACAGAGAAATACGATGTTAGTCAGTTGAAGCAGCAGGGGGAAATCCCCTGCATAATATGGTGGAATTATAACCATTTTGTTGTTTTGAACGGTTTTGCCGGAGACAACGCGGTGCTGAACGACCCGGCTATGGGCAAAGTAACGGTTTCAAAAGAGGAATTTGAGGAATCCTACAGCAATCTTTGTATAATGCTAAGTCCCAATAAGGATTTTGTGCCGGGAGGAAAACCAAAAAGCATGGTTACCTTTTTTCTCGAAAGAGCCAAAGGCAACGGCAAAGCGCTTCTTCTGATTGTAGTAACAGCGGCCTTAGCTGCTGTAGCGGGAACAATCATTCCGTCATTTAACTCTGCGTTTACCAACATTTTGAAACAAGACGTTCGTTCAAGCGAAAATCCTGTATCATACAGTGTGCCAGCTGTTTAACATTATTTCTGTTTACAAGGCGTCGGGAAAAATGGCTGTAACGTCAAATTTCTCTTTCCTTTGGCACCTGTTAAGGCTGCCGATTGACTTCTTTTCCCAGCGCTATGCCGGGGATTTAACGTCGCGTCAGACTGAGAATGACAAAGTTGCAAAGACGCTGGTACAGATAGTTGTGCCTACATTTATTCAGATAGTGCTGCTGCTTTTTTACCTGTTTGTAATGATGAATGTCAGCGCAGCGCTGACGTTTGTCGGGCTATTAACAGTGGCGGCAAATCTGTTTATTGCCCGGTATATTTCAAAAAAACGCACGGATATTTCGCGCGTGCAGCTCCGTGATACGGGAAAGCTGAACGCAACCACGGTGTCGGCAATCGACATGGTGGAAACAATAAAAGCGTCGGGAGCGGAAAACGGATTTTTTGAACGCTGGTCAGGCTTTCACGCTTCGGCAATGAAAAGCAAGGTGGCGTTCGGGCGTGTAAACCAATACCTTGGTTCGCTGCCTAATTTGGTTCAGCAGGCGTCTACGGTTATTATGCTTGCTATCGGCGCAAGTCTTATAATAGGCGGTTATTTGGGAGAAGGAGCATTTCTGGCGTTTCAGGCGCTGATGAATTCGTTTCTCAAGCCTGTAAATATGCTTATCACTGCCGGTCAGAACATACAAGAGATGCGTTCTTACGCGGAACGCATAGATGACGTTATGAAATATCCGACTGAGGCAGACGCTGAAGAAGAGGATTCTGCGCTTCAGGATTTGGAAGGCGTGCAGAAGCTCTCCGGAAATGTGGAACTGAAAAATATCACCTTCGGTTATTCACGGCTTGCAGAGCCTCTGCTAAAGGACTTTTCCCTCAGCATACCTGCCGGTGCAAAGGTTGCTCTCATCGGCAGCTCGGGCAGCGGTAAGTCCACGATTGCAAAGCTCATAGCAGGGCTGTACGATCCGTGGTCGGGAAGTATCACCTTTGACGGAAAGAAACGGCGTGAAATACCCAAGGCTGTCTTTACCTCCTCTGTTTCGGTTGTGGATCAGGATGTGTCCATGTTTGCCGATACCATAGAGAATAATATAAAAATGTGGGATTCTACCATCGAGTATTACGATATGGTACTGGCGGCACGGGACGCGGATATTCACGACGACATCATTCAAAAAAGAGGCGGTTATCACTATGTTATGGCGGAAAACGGCAAGGATCTTTCCGGCGGTCAGCGTCAGCGCATAGAGATTGCCAGGGCTTTGGCGGGCGATCCTTCCCTCATCATTATGGACGAGGCTACAAGCGCATTGGATGCCAAGACCGAATATCTGGTTTCGGAAGCGATAAAAGCCAGAGGTATTACATGTATTATAGTTGCTCACCGCCTGTCCACCATACGCGATTGTGACGAAATTATAGTATTGAATAACGGCGTAGTGGCAGAGAGAGGCAATCACGATACGCTGATGGCGAAGAACGGTCTTTACGCTGAGTTGATTACCACACAATGAGAAAGCAGGAGAAGAAAAGAAGTAATATGGGAATATTTGAAGAACAGCTGCGTGAACGCCTGAAGCGGGACGATGCAGAGTTGTCCCACAGTATTGATGATGTCATTGATTCTCTGCGGGGAAAGAGCCGTTACCATGCCGACGGAACTTCCATGGAAAATCTGCGTCATGAATTAGAGCTGATATGTCAGTTCTATAAGGTTGAAATCCCCTCCGAATTCCATGATACTAAGGATGTAAATGAATTCATAGATTACATGACGCATCCTTCCGGCATTATGCACCGCAGGGTTATGCTCGAGGGAAACTGGTGGAAGGACTGTGACGGAGCATTGCTTGCCGTTACAAAGGATAAGGGTGAATTTTGCGCGCTCCTTCCGCGAAAGACAGGAGGCTATTCCTTTTGGAATACAAGCAGCGGAGCGAGAGAAAAGCTGACAAGCAAACATAAGGATATGTTTGAAAAGGAGGCGCTTTGTTTTTATGAACCTCTGCCCGAAGAGGTGAAGAACGGAAAACAGCTTTTATTTTTCCTTTTTAAGCATATCGCAATATTTGATTACGCAATCGTTCTGCTTGCCACTCTGTTTGCTACGCTTTTGGGTATGATGACGCCCTATATATCAGGCATTATTTTTTCAAGGCTGATACCTTCGGGAAAAACGGATATTGTGTTTACAACGGCAATTCTCCTTTTGATAACCGTACTTGCGGCTTATATCATGTCTGTTGTCCGTACCGGTACGCTTGAAAGGCTAAAGAACAGAATGGAGAACGTCGTGCAGAATGCGCTTATGAGCAAATTAATGCACCTGCCGCCACGGTTTTTCCAGAGGAAAAGTGCCGGCGGGCTTGCAACGATCATCACTTACCTTGACCGGCTCCCGATGGTAATAGCTGATGTCCTTTTGGGACCGTGTATTACAGCAGTCTTTTCCTTTGCTTATGTGATTCAGATTGGGGTGTTGGCTCCGTCCCTTGCGCTGCCGGCTTTTGTTACGCTTATCGTGCAGGCTCTGATTATAATATTTTCCATAAAGCAGAAGCTGCGCCTGACTCGTGAGGAACTGAATGCCAATATGGAAGTTAAGGGTATTACTTATTCCGCTATTTCCGGTATTCAACGCATAAAACTCAGCAGCAGTGAAAAAAGGATAGTGTCCCGTTGGGCGAAGGCATACAAAAACCGTGCGAAGGCAGCGTACAAAGTTTACTTTCCTTCCACTATGCAGAATGAACTGGTAGTGGCAGCAGCACTGGCAGGAACCCTGTGGGTGTACTTTTCGGGCGCTTCAAGGGGAATCGAGTTGTCGCAGTTCGTGGTATTTCTGTCTGCTTTTTCCATCGCTACAAACAATATCACAAGCTTGTCCGAATGTGCTCAGCACCTGCCCTTTTTAAAACCGTCGCTGAAACTCATAGAGCCTATCCTGAGCGAAGCACCCGAAACGAGCGCGGGTAAAACGGTAGTCGGCAGACTCAGCGGAGCAATAGAGATGAGCCATGTCACTTTCAGATACAGCGAGAAGAGTCCTGTTGTATTGGACGATCTTAACCTGAAAATCAAACCGAGGGAATATATTGCGATAGTAGGACGCAGCGGCTGCGGCAAGTCCACGCTGATGCGGTTGCTCATGGGTTTTGAAAAACCTGAAAGCGGTATGGTAATGTACGACCAAAAGGATTTGGCTGAGCTTGATCCGGCTTCCCTGCGGCGTAATATAGGCGTTGTGCTTCAAAACGGAAAGCTCTTTGCCGGAAGTATATTCTCTAATATCACAATATCGGCGCCGTGGCTGACTCTTAAGGAGGCTTGGGAGGCTGCGGAAATGGCAGGTATGGCTGATGATATCAGGAATATGCCCATGGGTATGCACACCCTGATAAGCGAAGGTTCGGGAGGAATTTCCGGAGGTCAAAAGCAACGCCTGATGATTGCACGCGCCATAGCTCCCAAGCCTAAGATACTCATGTTTGACGAGGCTACCAGCGCGTTGGATAATATCACGCAGAAAAAAGTGTCCGACACGCTTGATACGCTCAACTGCACCCGTGTGGTAATTGCCCACAGGCTTTCGACCATTCGTAACTGTGACCGTATACTGGTGATGGATAAAGGCAAAATCGCAGAGGACGGCAGTTATGATGAACTGATAGCAAAGAACGGATTATTTGCCGAGCTGGTAGAGCGTCAGAGATTATAAAGGCACAAAAGATACCGGCGTTTTCACGCCGGTAAAAAAGGGATAGATATGACGATGATTCTTGCATTAGCAGCTGACAACAATTATATAAATCCAATGCTTGTCGCTGCGCAATCCGCCGTACAATCAGCGGATAAAGATACAAAATATGAGATTCATTTGTTGCTGAATGAAGATATCAGCAGCTCAAATTTGGAAAAATTGGCGTGCATGAGAGAGCTTCATAAGCAACATGATTTTGTCATTCATCATTTGAAGGACATATATAAAGATACCGTAATGAGATACAGGCACATCACCAGTGCGACTTATTTTCGTTTGCAGCTCCCTTCGCTTCTTGAACATGCCGGGAAATGTATCTATCTGGATTGTGATGTTCTCGTCTGTCAGGATTTATCGGAATTATTCTGTACCGATATCAGCGAAAAATATATCGCCGGAGTACGCGCGCCGAGACATTACCGCACAGAAAAGGTGATACAAGAGACCTTGTTGAGGTTAGATATTCCGGCAATCGATCAATATATCAACGCCGGCGTCATGCTGATGAATCTGGACAGAATGAGAAGGGACGGGATAGAAAACCAATTTCATAACCTGATAAAGAATCATTATCCCTCTCAGGACGAGGACATTATCAATAAGGCGTGTTACGGAATGATACAGATACTTCCGCCGCGTTATAATATAATGCCTTACGGTTTTCTGTCCGAGCCTGCGGCACAGGTGTATCAAAATGATCCCGGTCTTCAAAGAGCGTATTCCTTTGATGAGTGGAATAACTGCAGACTGAACCCGGCAATCATTCATTACGCCACCAGGCGCAAGCCTTGGAATGATTTGTCTGTTAATTATGCGAACCTGTGGTGGAAAACGGCAAAAGAGCTGCCGTTTTATGAAGAGATTTTACGGCAATCCTCAATCAATTTGAAATAGAACGGAGCAAGTTCCGTACGGTTGAACAAATCCGTATGCGAGTACTCTTTCATCGGAACGAATGAGATATTTGCATATCGCTCCTTTGCGTTTCGGCGCTTTCTCGTTGCTTTTTCTTCTGTAGTATCCCTACCTGCGGCAAGAAATATAACAGGACCGCTATAGCAGGCGTATTTTTCCCCGTAGCCAAATCCATTGACTATGTTGATGTTGGCAAGAAAGTTGTCCACTTTTTCCTTGCTTCGCGGTTTTGTGTTGTCAAGGTCATCTCTTGTTATCTCCCTGTCCATGTATTCCGTCTTTTTCTGTATGCTTGTGTCGCCCAGTATGGCAAAGGTTTTTCTGCCAAACAATTCCTCGAAACGGTGCGCAAGCGACGCGGCAAGCTCACCGCCGAAAGAGAATCCCATAAAGCCTATGATTTTTTGCGCGTCCGGGACTGCTTCCAATATCTGATTCATATATAAAGTAATGATTTCATCATACTTTAGTCCTTTCAGCGTTTTTTCATAATGGTCCTGTACCGGCTCAATCAACAGTATGTTGTAGCTGCGGCTCAGTTCCAGGTAAATCGGCAGGACAGAAAGAAGAACCACAATGCCCGAGGCAACTACCAGAACAGGCTTATTCTCATCATAATCTTTAACAAACCACAGCATCCGGCTTTCTTTTGACAGAATATTCCGGATGTTTTTATTTTTTATGACATCGGAAGTACTGATGTCAAATCCTGCCTGCTTTAGAGCAACAGAAAACTTTGCGGAATTTAAGGAGTCCATACCGAGTGTATTGAGGTTATCCGTGACGCCAAAATCAATATCCCCGATAATTTCCTTTGCCAGACAAAGAGCGGTCTCTTCATCCTTTGAAGCAGGGGGAATACATTCCGTTTTCGCTGCAGGCGGCTTTAGAGACAAACGATCCGGCTTTCCGTTTGCGTTGAGCGGAAGT